>NZ_JBSXNU010000029.1:0-96855 GCF_056857815.1 Qipengyuania sp. B-5
GCCGACCTGCGGACTTCATCAGGGCCAGCAGCCATACGGTGCTGCGCGAACAGGCCGAACACATGGATGCACCCGACCGATCTCATCACTGCAGAAAACTCTTGCGCAGCGAGAGCCGTCCACACATGACCCCCAGCTTTCGCCCAGCTGGGATTAGGGCCTAGTAGCGGCATTGTTGCGCATGAGCGCGGCTGAAGCAATGGGCTGGGTAGCGGTGCCCGTAGGGCGTAGCGAGGCAGGCCATTGGTTATTCAGTCGGGCGGCGAACGCCGCCGAGCTTGCGTAGCCGAGGGCTGAGTGTGGTCGCTCCCGAATGTAATCTTCAACCCCAACCCGAGATCTCGACGTGGCATGCGCGAGGCTGAGGAACAGCGTTTCGTTGAGCAGCTCGTCGCGCATGCGGCCGTTTGAGTAGCCCCTAGTTTTCTAGACGCCTTCGGCTTTCAAAATCTGCTGCCGTTCGAACTCGACGGGTGACAGCATCCCGTTCCTGACATGTTTGCGCACCGGGTTGTAGAACATCTCGATGTAATCGAACACGTCCTGCCGGGCTTCCTCGCGAGTTTTGTAGGTACGGCGCCGGATGCGCTCACGCTTGAGCGAGGAGAAGAAGCTCTCGGCCACGGCATTATCGTGGCAGTTGCCCCGTCGGCTCATCGAGTGCTCAAGATTGTGAGCCCGGATGAAGGCGGCCCAGTCTATGCTGGTGAACTGCGAGCCTTGGTCCGAGTGGATCAGCACCCGTTGCTTCGGTTTACGCCGCCATACCGCCATGTGCAGTGCCTGCAGCACCACATCGGTGGTCTGGCGGCTTTGGATCGACCAACCCACCACACGGCGGGAGTACAGGTCGATCACCACTGCCAGATAGGCAAAGCCTGCCAGGGTGCGGATGTAGGTGATGTCTGTTACCCAGACCCGGTCCGGCGCAGCCACGTCGAACTGGCGATCCAGAGTGTTGTCGACCACCAGGGACGGCTTGCCACCATGGCTGCCCGGCCTGCGCTTGTAGCCGATCTGTGCCTTGATGCCCGCCAGCCTGGTCAACCGGGCAACGCGGTTCGCGCAGCAGGTCTCGCCGTGATCAAGCAGGTCATCGTGCAGCTTGCGGTAGCCATAGACCTTGCCGCTGTCGTTCCACGCTTGCCGCAGCAGCTCCGTCTGCCGGGCATCTTCCCGGGCCCGCTGGCTCAGCGGGCTCTTCTGCCAAGCATAGTAGCCACTCGGCTGCACAGCGAGGCACCGGCACATTGCCCGCACGCCGAAACGATCGCGATGCTCGGCAATGAACGCGTACCTCACTTTGCATCTCGGGCGAAGTACGCGGTGGCTTTTTTAGGATGTCGCGCTCCTCCGTCACCCGGGCCAACTCGCGCTTCAACTGGCGGATCTCGGCATCCTTGCTCGCATCGCTAGACACTTGCCTGCCCAGCTGTCGCTTCCACGCATACAGCGAGTGCTGGCTGACACCGAGCCGCTGCGAAACCTCGGCTACCGGATATCCACGCTCGGTGATCTGGGCCACCGCATCGCGCTTGAACTCATCACTGAAGTTGGGCTTCCCCATCGTCGCCTCCTGTCCTCAAAATTAGGATAGAAGGCGTCCAGAAATCTAGGGGCTACTCATCCACCGCGGATTCGGCAGAGCCAGGACCGGTGCTGGCGCTCTGGTTCGCATAGCCCGCTTGCGGCCGCGTCGCCACCTGACTGCTAGTCTCTCTTACTGATATAGGCGCTGGGTCTTCTTCCGGTTGATCATGATCCCCTCCCGACGCAGCAGGAAATGCAGGCGGCGGCAGCCGAACCAGCGACGCTGGTTGGCCAGTTCGCGCAGCTTTTCGCGAAGCTCAGCGTCAACGTCCCGCGTGGAACGGTACCGCACACCCTTGCGATCGGTATCGATGACCCGGCACGCCCGCCGCTCGCTCATCCCATGGCAGTCCCGGAGATGAGCCACAGCTTCGCGCTTCGCGCCCGGCGGCAGAATTTTTTGCCAGGAGATCCTTCAGCGCCGCTTTGTCCAGCATTGCATCGGCCAGCAGACGCTTCAACCTCGCGTTGTCGCTTTCGAGTTCCTTCAGCCGCCGAGCCTCCGAAACCTCGAGCCCGCCATACTTCGACTTCCAGTTGTAGATCGTCGCTTCCGCTATACCATATCGACGGGCCAAATAGGCGGTCTTCGCTCCAGCTTCGGCCTCCTTAAGCAAGCCAATGATCTGCTTTTCGGTGAACCTCAGTCACTTCGTCTCGTCCGTCCTTCCAACAGGGCCGGTCTCTCGTCCAGATCGGAGGAAAATCAGGGGGCCACATCACACTCGGCCACAGCCTCACAGCTTCACTCAATGCAGGCGTTTCGTCCAACGTTTGCATTGCCTTACGATGGCACCCCTCATTTCGCGCGGACTACTGCGAAGCTTCAGATCGTTGTTTCAAACGCCAGCGAAATGGCAAGCCCTCGTAAGACATAGCCTGCCTTGACCGTATATTTCAGCTTGGAGGCGCTATCGAGATTAATGAGACGTCCATCATTCCTTGCTGCAATAGCTGAGTCGAGATGCGGCTCCTCCGCCCTCACCCGAGAGGCGATAATAGGGACGGAACTATTTTCACCTATCATAAATTTAGTGTCGCGCCCGGGGAGCTACCCTTCCGACTTCGGTCGGCGGCCACACAACTTTTCACGATCGCCACCACCTCGTCTAGGCACCCAAGTATCTCTCGGGGTACTGCACGGCAAAGTCCGACTGGGATTGCGCGAAATCATCTGCCAGGTCTGCCCCAAATGGGCGCGAAGATTAGGCCCTGTTGACAAACTGGATTCACAATTGCTGCGAGATGTGATTCAAGATAGCTTTTGCGGAGGTTATCTTGGCGCGGTTGCTGATGGAGGATGCCGAGTGGGCATTCTTTGAACCCTTTTTGATAGCGATCCGGGGGCAAGGCGGTCGCCCGGCCTCCAACCACCGCCTTGTTCTCGATGGCATTTTCTGGATTGCTCGAACCGGTGCTGCCTGGCGTGATCTGCCTGAAGAGTTCGGCAAGTGGTCGAGCGTGTATCGCCAGTTCCGGCGCTGGACCCTGGCCGGACTTTGGGAACTGGTGCTCGA
The DNA here is from genome assembly GCF_056857815.1 of Qipengyuania sp. B-5. Classification (NCBI taxonomy): domain Bacteria; kingdom Pseudomonadati; phylum Pseudomonadota; class Alphaproteobacteria; order Sphingomonadales; family Erythrobacteraceae; genus Qipengyuania; species Qipengyuania sp. B-5. The sequence continues at coordinate 3,108 of NZ_JBSXNU010000029.1, forward strand.
TGCCCTCAACGATAGCGGCGCAGCGCCAGACAGCGTCCAGATGATCGACAGCACCGTGATCCGCGCGCACCACTTGGCAGCGGGCGCAAAAGGGGGACTCAAAGACAGGGTTTTGGCCGTTCAAAAGGTGGCTTCACGTCCAAGATCCACCTCATTACCAACGCTCACGGCCTCCCTGTCCGGGCGGAAGTAACGGGAGGTGAAGTATCCGACTTCAAAGGCTTCGATGCTCTGGTCGACGATGACCTGCCGACGGCTCGCGTGTTCCTGGCTGACCGGGGTTATGACAGCGATCATATCCGGGCAACGATCACCGAGCGTGGCGGAACACCAGTGATCCCGGCCAAGGCCAATCGCAAAGAGCCGATCCCGCACGACACCGTCACCTACGCCTTGCGGAACCGCATTGAGCGGTGCTTCGCCAAGCTCAAATGCTCGCGCCGCCTCGCAACCCGATACGACAAAACCTCAGCAAGCTATCTCGGCTTCATACATATCGCCGCCGCCCGCCTCTGGACCAATCAGTTTGTCAACAGGGCCTAAGAACGGATCAATTTCGCGGGTGATATAGCGACTTGGCTCAACCAGTGCTGACCGCCAGGAAACTGCTGCGAGCTTTTCTGCGACGAGCGGCTTTAGGTCAAGCCAGAGCCGATTGAGTTCAAGGGCGGCGGCGATGGAATGCTCGTCTCGCCATTCAAGCAATTTTCGGCGCAGCTGAATATCATGTGGTTCCAAAATTGCCGCCCCTTCTTACTGCATACTTCGTCAGCATGAAGCCAAATTCAGCGCAAACGCACAAGGAAAGGAACATGCCTGCCATCAAATCAGGTGGTCCGCCGGCGCCGCAGGATCGACTTTGCTTGCGTCGCAGTAGGAAGCGCTTTGAGGTGGTCCCGGAAATTTGGACAGGGTGCTAAGCTAATCCCGACCTGAGGAATGGACGGGAAATGAAGAAGACGAGGAAGCGCTACAGCGCGGAGTTCAAGGCAAAGGTGGCGCTGGAAGCGATCCGGGGTGACCTGACGCTGGCGGAGCTGGCAGCGAAGCATGGCATCCACCATACGATGATCGCGGCGTGGAAGCGGCAGGCGGTCGAAGGGATGGCAGGCACGTTCTCGGGGGCAAGTGATGCGGCCCGGGCGGCCAGCGAGGCCGAAGTCGAGAAGCTTCACGCGAAGATCGGTCAGTTGGTCGTGGAGCGCGATTTTTTAGCCAGAGCCTCCGGTCGATGAGCGTGGCACGGAGGCGGGCGATGATCGAACCTGCTCACCAACGCCTGTCTATCGCGGCGCAATGCCGGCTGCTCTCGATCAGCCGGTCGTCCTACTACTATGCACCGGTGCCGGAGAGTGAGGAGACGCTGGCGCTGATGCGGGTGATCGACGCGGCGTTCCTCGACATGCCGTGGTATGGCAGCCGGCAGATGGTCCGGCACCTGCGCCGAGGCGGCTATGATGTTGGCCGACGACGTGTGCGGCGGCTGATGGGCAAGATGGGCCTGTCGCCGATCTACCAGCGACCGCGCACGAGTGATCCGCATCCGCAGCATCGGATTTATCCGTATCTGCTGCGCAAGCTGGAGATAGTGCGGCCGAACCATGTGTGGTGTGCGGATGTGACCTACATCCCGATGCGCCGAGGGTTCCTGTACCTGGTCGCGGTGATGGACTGGGCGACCCGCAAGGTCTTGGCCTGGCGCCTGTCGAACACGATGGATGCGGGCTTCTGCGTGGCGGCTTTGGAGGAAGCGCTGGCGCGCTTCGGTCGTCCCGAGATCTTCAATACGGATCAGGGTAGTCAGTTCACTTCGCTAGCCTTCACCAGCGTGCTGCGGGATGCCGAGGTGCGGATCAGCATGGACGGCCGAGGCCGCTGGATGGACAACGTGTTCATCGAGCGGCTGTGGCGATCTCTCAAATATGAATGCGTTTATCTCCACGCCTTCGAGACCGGTTCGGAGCTGCGCACTGGCCTTGCTCGTTGGATCACCTACTACAACACGCAGCGACCGCACTCGGGTCTAGCGGGGCAAACCCCGGCAGAGGCCTATGGACGGATCGATGCTTCAGATCATGGGGGGCATGCCCCCCATGATCTGATGACCAGACTGGCGGCATAATCACATCCGGGATTAGCTTAACTTCGCCGCCAACCTGTCCAAGAAGGCGGGACCACCTCAAACCTTCACCAACTACGGCACGGTCCCGGCTCACAAGCAGGAGGAGTTGGTACGGGCAAGGCATACGGTGAATGCCCCCAATCAAAGCGAAAAGGCTCGCCTATTGGCAGCGCTTGATACAGTGGGCTGATAACGCGACCGGGCGGCTTAGCGAAGCAAGCCATTGCTTCAACCGTACTCATGAGTAACAAAGCTGCCTGACTCTATTCACAACAGGAGCGCAGGTCATGATTTGGAAGAGTCGTAAAGTCCGAGCATGACACAAGCGCGAAGACTTCTCCCCTTCCTAATTTTTGCCGTTATCGCATTAGCGATAACTCTTCCAGTGGCGTTTCAACCACCGCGAGCGTTCCAATCGTTTTGGATTAATGCAGTTTGGCTCGAGCAATTTAGCGAGCAACTGGCTGCCGGGAATTTCTACCCACGGTGGTTACCGGACTCACATAACGGACTGGGTTCTCCCGTTTTCTACTATTATCCGCCGCTTGCCTTTTACATTTCGGCTATTCCCGATTTGCTGGGACTCTCTCCTTACAGTGCGACCCTTGTTGGGTTTACATTTGGTTCGTTCGCTTCAGGAGCGACCATGTATTGGTGGCTCAAAGACAAAAAGCATCGGCTTCTAAGCTCAATAATCTTTATGCTGATGCCATATCACTTATTCGATTTTTGGTTTCGTGGCGCACTCGCAGAACACATGGCAATCGCATTTATACCACTTCTGGCTATTGGAATGAAAAGGCAACCGATCATTCTAGCCATCGCATATGCCGGGATCATCATAACCCACTTGCCATTGGCATTGCTAGCCAGTCTATTCTTTATCGCACCTTATGGAATATGGATTATATATAAAGATTTTAATAACTTAAAGCCCATAACGCTGGGGTTAACAGCTGGCTTACTTATGTCCGGGGTATATTTGTATCCCGCTCTCGCACTGCACGATTTTCGCAAAACTGACGAGCTATATCGCTTTCAAGAGTTCCAAGCCGTCGCCTGGAGTTTTTTCGACCCTGCAAACTGGCCAAAGCCCGCCACAATGACCAGACTCATTCTAATCACAAGCGCGATCGCCCTTGGTACCTTAACGCTCTGGAGGCGTGACTTCTGGCCGAGTTTATCTCTCGCCGTCTGTATTGTCATATCTGGCGCCCTGCCAATTTGGGAAATCCCGCTGCTTGCGATGGTCCAGTTTCCTTGGCGAGCTTTGCCACTTGCTGAATTTGCTCTCGTCACAGCGTTGGCTAGCGCGTCACTTTCTAGAGCAGCCACTGCAGCATTTTCGCCGCTCTTGATTGCAGTTTTGATCCCGCCGCATCCGATGTCGCAAGCGGGTGGGCTTGACCGATATATTGAAAAACATGTTGATGTAGCCGAATACCTACCCCCCGCTGTTCCGCGAGGAGTATCAAACTACAGCGAGTGGGCTCAGGAAACGGCAAAAAGGTATCCGCACAAGACTTTCTATTTCCCATCTATCGGCCAAACAGATGATGGACTGTTCTTAGCGGGTGAGCCGAATTTGAGGCGTTTGCCTGCCGAATGGATCGGCCTGATTTTTACTCTTTTAGGTTTTGGTCTAACTTGCATACTAATCAAGCGGGGCGAAAGACCCAGAAGCGGGACAGTAGCCAAGTCACCACGGGAATAGAGCAGGCAACTGCCACTGAGGCAGCGACAAAGCTATAATTGAATACGTCCACGACGAAAAATACGATGAGATTCGTAAGCGCATAAGTTGAAAGAGAAACCAGGATAAACCTTGGCCCCTGCACCCGGTGTGCCTGTGTCGAGCGAAAGGTAATATGAGCATGGCCGAAATAGGAAATCGCCACGCTCGATACATATCCCACAAGATTTGCCCAATAGGCTCCAACGCCCACTGAGTTGGCGGCAAGACTGGCGAGCAGATAGGTCAAGGTCGCGGCCGCTCCGACCATTCCGAACCGGAACCATTCGGCAAGAAGACCCTTCATCGGGCGCTGCAGATTGCACAGAGTGAGAGTCCGATCGGCAATCGTGCGTGACGTAGGATGCGGCGCTCAACTGCAAATATCCGCCCCAGTATCGTGTTGGCAATCTTGGGCGGCACACCATCCAGAGAAACCTCGCTCTTTCCGAAGCGGCTGGCAAGGCGCTGAACGACCGCTGCGGGCAGGAGCAAAGAATTGAAATAGGACATGTAGTTCACCTGCAATTCGGCCCTCTCCAGCACGTCCTGCAGACGTCTTCCGGAATACCGCCGGCGATGGTGATGGAGGACATCGTGCTGCGACCACAGAAACTGCAGAGCTGGCACTGTAAGTATCAGCTTCCCATCCTTCGCAAGCAGCCGACGCAATGATCGGAGGCTATCTTCATCGCGATCCAGATGCTCCAGAACATCGAACAGCGCGATCAATTGGTAAGGACCAGACAAATGCTCAATGCCATCGGGAAGGCTTCCCGCCTGAACGTCTATGCAAGATTTCCGGCTGGCGATCTCGCGTGCCTGCGCATCAAACTCGAATGCCTCGACAGTTCCAAACTGTCGCAGCAATGCGAGATTACCTCCCGTGCCGCAGCCCGCTTCAAGAATTCTGGAAGATCTGTCGGGGCGAATGCGGTGCTTGATCAGTGCCTCAAGGATCGCACGACGCCCGACAAACCACCAGTGGCTGCCCTCGATTTCAGCCATGGCTTCGTAAGCTCGACGTTCCACGTCAGAAGCCCTCTTTCGACTCAATAATGTAAAGGGGCCGTCGCCTCACTTCGAGCGCGATGCGACCAAGATATTCGCCGATCAAGCCAAGGCTGAGCAAATTCAGCCCTCCCAGAAACAGCACCGCGACCATGATCGACGCGTATCCCGGCATGTCACCGCCAGTAATGAGCGTGTAAACAATAAGCGCGCCGGCATACAGGAAAGCAAGAAATGCAATGCTTGCGCCGAGATATGTCCAGATGCGCAGCGGCAATGTCGATGACGAGGTTACGCCGTCCAGAGCCAGAGACCAGAGCTTCGTCGGTTTCCACTTCGTTGTTCCATTTTCACGCGGCGGGCGGACCACTTCAACTTCCGCCACCTTGAAGCCGATCCAGGAAAATAGGCCCTTGTTGAAACGGGTGTTCTCATTGAGCTGGTTCAGCGCTTCGACGGCCTGCCGATCCAGCAGGCGGAAATCCCCGACATGCGCATGCACTGGCTGGTCGGCGATCTTTTCCAAAATCGAATAAAACAGGTTTGCTGTTCCACGTTTGAATAAGCCGTCACTGGAACGGTCAACCCGCTTCGCGTTTACAACCTGAGCCCCCTGCTTCCATCGACGGATCATCTCGACGATGATCTGTGGTGGATCTTGTAGATCGACATCTATCGGTATGACTGCATCTCCCGATGCGTGATGCATACCAGCCGACAAAGCGGCCTCTTTGCCGAAATTGCGCGACAGATTGATAACCTTTATTTCAGCCTGGTTACGGCAGAGATGCTCGAGAGTGCTTCTCGTGTTGTCCAGACTGCCATCATTAACGAAAATGAACTCCAGTTTCGCCGGAGAGCCCAATTCAACCTCAAACTGTGACCGCAACTGTGCCATCCGATCAAGGAACGGACGAATGGCGTCATCCTCGTTGAAAACCGGTATGATCAAACTCAAGGTTGTCATGATGACCTCGTCAGCTATTGGCCGGCAATCTCTTAGTCGAACTTTGGTTAATGGCCTGTAAGAGAATGCCCAATTTCAGGAGTGGCGCTTTGTCGAAAGTTCGTGAAACCTGGTGGGTTACGGGCGTATTGGTTCTTTGCGTGGTGGCAAGCTCGCTCTTCTACTCTCATTTCTCGCTCAACCACGATGCAAGCTGGTACCTGGTGTCCACCCGAATGTTTCTAGATGGAGCCACGCTCTATCAGGATGTCGTCGAGATCAATCCTCCTCTCGCATTTTACCTGACCGCACCAACACTCAAAATCGCAGAGTTGCTGCAGCTGGAACCGGCGACCGCGCTAAACATATACGTCTCCGTCCTTGGCGGTATAACGACGTTATGGACATATACTCTCGTCCGCCGGGCAGGCTTTGGCTTGGTTGCGAGGACAACCCTCTTCGTTGCAACGATCGCCGGCAATTTCCTTGTAGTTATCCATGAGTTCGGTCAGCGCGAGCATCTGCTGCTGGTATTTGCAATGCCCTATCTGTCGTTTCTGATATTCCGTGAAAATCTTAGATCATTGAATCCGCCGGAGGCAACTGCGCTCGGCATCACGGCCTTCCTTGGTTTGGCTCTGAAGCCCTATTTTCTCCTTATACCGGCAGGTCTTATCCTGGCTCGTTTTGCAGCGACCCGTGACGTCAGAGAGTTTTGGAATCTTTCGAACGTGACACTTGGGCTAATACTATTCGCCTACCTCGCCTTTATCTGGCTGGTTCACCCCCTCTATATCCAAGAAATTGTTCCAGTTGCATCAATAGTTTATTCTGCATTTGAAACGTCTTGGCTTGGAGTTTTCGTTAAGCCTGAGACTTTCGCACTGACCGCCCTTATGGCGCTTGCGTTCGCTTGTCGCACAAAACTGGACCTAGCTGCTTATGCCATTCTTGGTGCGCTTGCCGGAGCCGTTGCCACCTATCTACTTCAATTCAAAGGCTGGAACTATCAAGTCGTCCCGGTCTCCTTTTTCATATTCTTTGCGGCAGTTTGGGTGATTTTACGTTCCCGCGAACGCGTGCGCGAAAATGTCTTGCTTGGCGCGCTTGCAATGAGTGCAATCATTTTCAGCTTGGGCTCTCAGTTCGCAAAGGGTCCATACGATGCTTACACGACGGCAAAGTTCGAGCCTTTTGTTCGAACTCCCGGTGAGCGAATTCTGGTTCTTTCCACCAATGTTTCTGCGTCCTTTCCCTTCGTTAATGAAGTTAATGGAGAATGGACCAGTCGATATTCTGCCCAGTGGATACTTCCTGGAGCGATAAGATTGCTCGCCCAATCAAATTGCCGCGAGGAGCGCGGACTCTGCCTGAGATATAGAGAAATCCTATCAGAAACTCGGTCGGCAATGGTCCAAGACTTTATTCGCGGTCGGCCCGACCTCGTGTTTATCGATGACCGAGATCGCAAATCCTATTTCGGTGACGTGCAGTTCGACTATATTGCGTTTCTCCTTGAAGACCCCGGCTTTGCAGACCTTTGGCAAGATTATCGCCAAGTTGGCCAGGCCGCAGAATATCAAGTCTGGGAGCTTAAGTGACGGATGGGTTGAATCATTCGCGTCTATTGGGGCTGTGAGCAAATGGCGAGCGTTTCCAAGCTCCCGAAATTGCGTCTGGAGTGAATAGTTGGGCGTATCTTTGGAGGCACGTTCCATTCCAATCGCCAGTAACCGCAAAATTATACGCTTGGCAGCCCACCTTTGGATTTCTTCTGCCCTCACTGCGCTGCACGGGCGTCGAATGCCACAAGGGTCTGACCCATTATGGTCATTGCGACACGGTTATAGCGAAGCACTAAATGGCTTAGAGACGTGCGTCAGTTAAAAGCCAGCGACAAGTTGGACTTCAAATCACTTTCGTCGCCAGCCGCACGCGTCCGTTAGTATACGCGGCTTATCGGAAACTCGGTGGGGGGAACACGTGGGGAACGCCTCATTTTCTTACGCGCAATTCTCGCATATACTTGTAATGTAGCAATGTATTAGTGGGATTGGGTTATAATCCAACTCGGATCGCTAAGAGCAGCCTCAAGCCCACCCATGCGGTCAGCAAGGCGGTTCCCCACCGTATCCATTGCTGCGGCAGGAATTTTAGCGCCAGTAGACTTCCAATTTGTCCAGCGATTGCGACTGCAACGATTAAAGGCAGTCCATAATCAACAGCGGCCAGAAAACGCCCCTCTCCGCCTTTCAATATCTGGCCTGCGAGACCGAAGGACGAGTTGACCAGGATGAACAGGCTCGCAGTCGCTGCTATGGCTTTGGCGTTTTGCCAACGCGTCAGGTGGAGAAGCGGTGCCAGGAAAATTCCGCCGCCAATACCGACAAGCCCGGCGAGATACCCCAGCGGAGCCGCCATGAATAGGACCGAGCAAGCCCAGCGACGGGGTTCACCCTCGGAACTAGCAATCGGAAACGCCATGGTCATCGCGGTCACAACAAGGCTGACGCCCAGAATAGTCAGGAAAGTCCCCTCACCGATCGGAGTCAGGCCGCCGAGAATTGCTGCCGGAGCCGCGAATGCGGTTAATTTCAGCGCTTCTCTCCAGGGTGTAACGCCTGCGCGAGCGAACCGAACAGTGCTGCCCGCCACAACCACAATGTTACAGGACAGCGCGATCAACGGAAGGATACGATAATCCACACCATATAGCGCCAACAAAGCGTTGTAGGTCGATCCGCCTCCGAAACCGACACTCGCATAGAGCAAAGCCGTAATGAAAAAGGCGGCGATGAGCCAGATCAAACCCACGCTGCCTTGTTCGATTCACGCATCGCGCGAAAGGTGCTCATCATACCTTCGCGCGTATCGCTCCGTGACAATGTTTGTATTTGTTGCCTGAACCGCACGGACACGGGTCATTACGGCTAATTTGCTTGTCGGCATACGGGTTTTCGGTAACCGAGCCACCGGGGCCCACGGCAGCGCGCGCGCTGCCCGCCAGTGCGCCAAACAGAGCAGCGCGTTGGTCCGAACCGTCGCCATCGTTTGAATCGTCCAGGCCAGTGAGTGGGTCGATATGGCCGGTAAGGAAGTCGGGCAGATCCGGTAGGTTCACCTGAGGGAGTGGGGCCGGCTCTGCCAACTGGATTGTTAGCAGCTTCGCTGTCACATCTTCACGCAACTTGTCGAGCATGCTTTCGAACAGCGCGAAAGCTTCCTGCTTGTATTCGTTCAGTGGCTGTTTCTGCGCATGGGCCCGCAAACCCACGACCTGCCGCAGCGCGTCGAGAGTGGCGAGGTGCTCCTTCCACTGGTGATCGAGTTCCTGGAGGAGCAGGCTCTTTTCGATCCGGCGCCAGATCGAAGGATCAGCCTTGGCGATCTTCTCCTCCATGCGCCTGTCGGCTTCCTCACGAATGCGCTCTTCGATCAGTTCGGGCTCTATATGATCTTCTTCAAGCCACTCTTCCATCGGGAAGGACATGCCGAAGACGTCCTCTACCTTGGCCTTGAGACCATCCATATCCCATTGCTCGGGATAGGAACCCGGTGGGCAGTGTTCGCCAACGATCGCGTTGATAGCATCGTGGCGCATATCGACCACGACATCGTCCACTGCCTCGCTGTCCATGATTTCGGCGCGCTGTTCGTAAATAACCTTGCGCTGATCGTTCATCACGTCATCGTACTGGACGACCTGCTTACGGATCTCGTAATTGCGCGCCTCGACCTTTTTCTGTGCAGTTTCAATGGCCTTGGAGAGCCATTTCGAGCCGATTGCCTCACCGTCTTCGAGATTCGAGTTCATCATGCGAGCAAACAGCGTGTCCGGACCGAAGATACGCAGCAGGTCGTCTTCCAGACAGAGATAGAAACGGCTGAGACCCGGGTCCCCCTGACGACCCGAACGTCCGCGCAACTGGTTGTCGATGCGGCGACTTTCGTGGCGCTCTGTCGCCAGGACGAACAGGCCTCCTGCCTCGAGCACACGCTCGCGCTCCGCCGCGACCTCAGCCTTGATCCGATCCACTGCCTGCTGACGCTTCGGATCATCCTCCGCAAGTTCGGAAAGTTCATCGTCGATCCGGAATTCGGCATTGCCGCCCAGCTGAATGTCGGTGCCGCGTCCCGCCATGTTGGTCGCGATTGTTACCGCCCCGATGCGGCCAGCCTGCGCCACGATATGTGCTTCTCGTTCGTGCTGGCGCGCGTTGAGGATTTCGTGCTTCACGCCTTCCTTGTCGAGGAAGCTGGAGAGCAATTCGGACTTCTCGATCGAGACCGTACCGACGAGTACCGGCTGCCCTATTTCGTTCTTTTCCTTGATCGCCTTGGCAATTGCCTGGAACTTGTCCTGCGTGTTCTTGTAGAACTCGTCCTCTTCGTCGATGCGCTGGACGGGGACATTGGTCGGAATTTCGACCACGTTCATCTTGTAGATGTCCCAGAATTCCGCTGCTTCAGTGGCTGCAGTACCGGTCATGCCGGACAGCTTAGGATACATGCGGAAGTAGTTCTGGAACGTGATCGAAGCGAGAGTCTGGTTCTCCGGTTCGATCTTCACACCTTCCTTGGCTTCAACCGCCTGATGCAGGCCATTAGACCACCGGCGGCCTTCCATCATGCGGCCGGTGAATTCGTCGATGATAACGACCTTGCCCTCTTCAGCCATGGTCCCGTCGGGCTGCATCTTCTTCTCATATTTGACGATGTAGTCCGTATCGCGCTTGAACATGATGTTCGCTTTCAGCGCCTGGTCGAGATGGTGGACCACCTGGGTATTCTCGACGTCGTAGAGATTGTCGGTTTCGAGAAGGCCGGCTTCCGTCAGCATTGCCTCGATCGCGTCCGTGCCTTCTTCCGTCCAGGTGATGTTCTTGGTCTTCTCGTCCGCATCGTACCACTCGGGCTCGATCTTCTTCACGATCTCGTCGATCGACACGTAGAGGTCCGATTTGTCCTCTGTAGGACCAGAGATGATCAGCGGGGTCCGGGCTTCGTCAATGAGGATGGAGTCTACCTCGTCGACAATGGCGAAGTTGAAGGGCCGCTGCACCATCTGGCCGCGATCGTGCTTCATGTTGTCGCGCAGGTAATCGAAACCGAATTCGTTATTCGTTCCGTACGTAATGTCGGCGCCATAGGCATCACGGCGCTGCATTTCCCCGAGATTGGGGACGATCACACCTACGGTCAGGCCGAGGAAGTTGTGCAACTGGCCCATCCATTCCGCATCGCGGCGGGCGAGATAGTCGTTTACCGTGACGACGTGCACGCCCTTGCCTTCGATCGCGTTCAAATAGGTGGCGAGCGTAGCCACCAGCGTCTTGCCCTCACCCGTGCGCATCTCGGCGATTTCACCTCGATGAAGCACCACACCGCCGATCATCTGCACATCGAAGTGACGCATCCCGAGGACGCGAACCGAAGCTTCCCGCACGGTTGCGAAGGCTTCGGGCAGGATATCATCCAGCGTCTTGCCGTCTGCCAGTTGCTGACGAAACTTGTCCGTCTGCGCGCGGAGTTCGTCGTCGCTGAGTTCCTGTATCTGGGGTTCGAGCGCGTTAATCTGATCGACGATCTTGCGGATGGAATTGACGTAACGGTCGTTGGACGAGCCGAAAACGGACTTCATGAGCGTATTGAACATGGGTGGGCGAAGACCTTGAATATCTGGGGGATCGTATGCGGAATACCCGCGCACATAGTCGGTGCCGGGCAAGCGTATCTGAATGTGCCGGAAGGGCTATTCGTAAGCGCGGTCGACGCCGAACATCACCGAGGGAATATAAACCGTAACGGGTTCCTGCTTCTTGCAGGGCGTTACCTTCTCGCCGCGCAGCTTTTGCTTGCGCTGCTTGTCAGCACAGACATTCTGCGCATCGCGGGTCTCGGTATCTCGGGAGTCCGACGGCTGCTCAACACCAACACCCACAGCACTGTTCACCGCAGCCTGGACAGGCGCGCCAATGGCGGCAAGGCCGGTCAAAAGAGCAAGAAGGGCAAGAAGCTGGCGCAGCATGATTGCCCGTCGAGATAGCGCACAAAGGCCAAGGATTAAAGAGCAGAGCGTGATTTTTCCGCGGCGAGCGGTGCTTGCAGGTCGATGCAGCGCGGTATAGCGCACTGAGGATGGATCTACCCTCTTCGCCCCTCTCGCGCCCCTTTCCCGACCTGCCCGCCATTGACGGTGTGACGCTGCGCGTGGCGCAGGCTCGTTACAAGAATTGGGACCGCGCCGATCTCACCTTTGCAGAATTGACCCAGGGCACCAGCGTGGCCGGGGTTTTCACCAAGTCGGCGTGTGCATCGAGCGAGGTCGAAATGGGCCGCGAGCAGGCCAAGCTCGGCAAGGCGCGCGCGCTGATCGTCAATGCCGGTAATTCCAACGCCTTTACCGGAGTCCGCGGGCGCGAGGCGGTGGAGCAGATCATGGCGCAAGTCGCCGAAGCGCTGGATTGCGAGCCGAGCGAAGTGTTCGTCTCTTCCACCGGCGTAATCGGCGTCCCACTCCCCAAGGACAAGGCGCGAAACGGAGTGGCCGCGGTTCTGGCAGCCGAACCATGCAGTTGGGAACAAGCTGCCGAGGCCATCGGCACCACCGACACGTTTCTCAAAGGATCGGCCGCCATGGCGATGCTGGGCGACAGGCGGGTCGAACTTGCCGGAATAATCAAGGGCAGCGGAATGATCGCGCCAGATATGGCGACCATGCTCGGGTATATTTTCACTGACGCTGCGGTGGAACCGGCATTCCTTCAAGAAATGCTGTCCAAGGCGAATGACGAAACCTTTTCCTGCATTACCGTCGATGGGGACACCTCGACAAGTGACACCGTGCTGGCATTCGCAACCGGAAAGGCAGGAAATACAGCGCTTTCCTCGTGGGAAGATACCGGAGCTGATGCCTTCTATGCCGCCTTGCTCGGTGTATGTCTGGAACTGGCCCAGCTCGTGGTCCGCGATGGGGAAGGTGCGCAGAAATTCATAGAGATTGCCGTGACCGGCGCAGCGAGTGCCGCAAGTGCACGGCGCGTCGGGCTTGCTATCGCCAACTCACCGCTTGTGAAGACCGCAATCGCTGGCGGCGACGCCAATTGGGGCCGCGTGGTCATGGCCATAGGAAAGGCGGGCGAGCCGGCCGACCGCGATCGGCTATCGATCGGGTTCGGCGGCACCTGGGCGGCGAAGGACGGTCAGCCGCTGGCCGATTACGACGAGACGCCCGTGGCAGCGCATCTCGCGGGGCAGGACATTCGCATCGACGTGGACCTCGGAATGGGCGATGGCCACGCGACCGTATGGACTTGTGACCTGACGCACGGTTATATCTCGATCAACGCGGACTATCGTTCGTGAGCAAACTCGACGACGAAATTCTCACGCTGATGAAGCGTGTGACCGAGCAGGCGATTCTGCCACGTTTCCGCAAGCTCGCCGAGGGGGAGGTCGAGGACAAGGGCGGTAACGATCCCGTCACGATCGCCGACAAGGAATCCGAAGTATTGCTCCGCGAGGGGTTGTCCCGGCTGGATGACACAATCGATTTCGTGGGCGAGGAAGCGGCCCATGCCGATCCCACGATCCTCGCGCGGCTCGATTCTCCCTGCTGGATCGTCGACCCGATCGACGGAACTCGAAATTTTGCCTGCGGCAAGCCGCCTTTCGGGATCATTATCGCGCGTGCCGATGGCGGTCTGGCGCAGTCGGGCTGGATCTACGATTGCCTGTCGGGCCGCTTCTGCGTCGCACACAGAGGAGCAGGCGCGCTCATCGACGGCGAGCGGATATTTTCGCGCGGTTCAGGCAAGAACCCGCCCGTTGCCGCCATTTCGCTGATCTTCATGGAAGAAGCGCGTCGGCAGGCCACCCGCCGGCATATTTCGCCCAATTACCAGTTGGTCGACATCCCCTACTGCGCCGCCGAACAATATCCGCGTCTCGCGCTGGGCGAAAACGATGTTTCGATCTTCGAGCGCACGCTGGCCTGGGACCATGCTGCGGGAGCGTTGTGGCTGGAGGAAGCGGGCGGCAGGGTCGCGCGGCCCGATGGCTCGTCCTATCGGGTGGACGAATGGGACCGCAAGGGCCTGCTCGGTGCCGCCACACCCGCACTCTGGGACGAGCTGGCTGCGCGCTACGCTGAAATGTGACCCTCTTCTGACAGGGCGGCAGAACCGGTGGCGGGGCGAAAGTCTTTTCAATAGCCAGCCAGCGTCCTAACCTGCGCTGAAATGAGACGAAAGGTCCTCCTGTGACCCTTGGCGATGCGATGAATCCCGCCACCGGCACTACCGGTGACGAAACACCGGTGCGCGATCTTCCCGCCGCACCGGATGCGGCGGAAGATCGCTATGTGAACAGGGAATTGAGCTGGCTAAGCTTCAACCGCCGCGTGCTAGCCGAGAGCGAGAATGCCAATTACCCGCTACTCGAACGACTTCGCTTTCTTTCAATCTCGGGAAGCAACCTCGACGAATTCACCACGGTACGTATCGCGGGTCTGGAAGGACAACTGCAGCGCGGTATCGAGACAACCGGAATCGATGGTCGCAGCCCCCGGCAGCAGCTCGACGCCATTCGCGAACAGGTTCTCGAACTTGAGCATCGCCAGCAGGAAAGCCTCGAGATCCTACGCGGATTGCTAGCGGAGGAAGGTATCGTCATTGCCCTGGTCGAAGAGCTTCCCAAAGGGCAGCAGCAATGGCTGGAGGAATATTTCGAGACCGATATCCTCCCGCTGATCACACCGCAGGCGATCGATCCTTCCCACCCCTTCCCCTTTGTCGCCAGCGGAGGGATGGGCGTCCTCTTCCGCCTGAAGCGCGGCAAGCGCAAGGGCGAGCTGGTCGAGATGGTCCTGATCCCGAGCGGTGTGCCGCGCTATGTGCGTGTGCCGGGCGAACAGGCGATCTATGTTGCCATCGAACAGCTCGTCACGAAATTCGCCGACCGGATGTTCCCCGGTTTCAAGATTCTCGGCGACGGCATTTTTCGCGTGCTGCGCGACAGCGATATCGAGGTCGAGGACGAGGCAGAGGATCTGGTCCGCTTCTACCGCACCGCTATCCAGCGTCGGCGACGCGGCCGCGCTGTCCTGCTCGAACTGGATGACGAGTGCGATGCAGCGGCCGAAGCGCTCCTGCGCGATCAGTTCGACGTCGATGCAGCCATGATCGTCAAGACAGGCGGCATGCTGGGCCTGCGCGATCTCGACGCGATCTGCGGCGAGCCGCGGCCCGATCTGAAGTTCACCCCCTTTTCGCCGCGCTATCCCGAGCGCGTGCTGGCGCATGATGGCGATGTCTTCACCGCGATCCGCGAGAAGGACATGGTCATTCACCACCCTTACGAAAGTTTCGAGGTGGTGGTCGATTTCCTCCATCAGGCCGCGATCGATCCCAATGTCGTATCGATCAAGCAGACTCTCTATCGCGCGGGCGACCAGTCTCCCGTGATCGCCGCGCTGGTGGAGGCAGCACAGAATGGCAAGGCTGTGACGGCTGTGGTGGAACTGAAGGCGCGCTTCGACGAGGAACGCAACATCCGCTGGGCCAACGAACTGGAACGGGCAGGCGTACAAGTCATATACGGCTTCACCGAGTGGAAGACCCACGCCAAGGTCAGCCTCGTTGTGCGGCGCGAAGAGGATGGCTACCGCACCTATTGCCACTTCGGCACCGGCAACTACCATCCGGTAAACGCCAAGATCTACACCGACCTCAGCTATTTCACCGCCGATCCGGCGCTGGGGCGCGATGCCGCCAAGATGTTCAACTTCATCACCGGCTATATCGAACCAGACGATCTGGAGCATCTTGCCATTTCGCCTATCGGACTGAGCGAGAAACTTTACCACATGATCGATGTGGAGATCGCCAACGCCAAGGCGGGCAAGCCTTCCGGTATCTGGGTTAAGCTGAACTCCATCACCAATCGTGCCATGATCGACAAGCTCTACGAAGCCAGCCAGGCCGGCGTGGAGATCCGCATGGTAGTCCGGGGTATCTGCTCGCTGCGTGCAGGTATTCCAGGCCTGAGCGAAAACATCAGTGTGAAGTCGATCATCGGCCGGTTTCTGGAACACGCCCGGATGTGGGTCTTCGCCGATGGCAAAGAACTGCCGAGCCGCCAGGCGAAGGTTTTCCTGACCAGTGCAGATGCAATGAGCCGCAATCTCGAACGCCGGGTGGAAGTGCTGGTCCCGGTAACGAACAAGACAGTGCACGATCAGTTGCTCAAACAGGTCATGCTCGCCAACATCCTCGATACCGAACAAAGCTGGCAGCTCGATACGGACGGTCAGTACCGGCGGATGCGCAAGGGCGAGAGCGGCTTCAACTGCCACGAATACTTCATGTCCAACCCCTCTCTATCGGGGCGCGGATCTGCACTGGACAGCCATGACGTGCCGCACCTAACCCTGCCGAGGCGTGAAGCGTGAACAAATCCAAAACCCGCAGCCCCAAGTGGCAGCGCCGCCTGATCCACCCGCCCCGTGCAGTTATCGACATCGGGTCGAACACCGTTCGCCTCGTGATCTATGAAGGGACCGGGCGTGCCCCTGAAACCGTCTGGAACGAAAAGGTCGCGGCACGGCTGGGGCGCGATCTTTCCGAAACCGGCCGCATTCCCGACGAAGCGAGCGAGGAAGCCCTCGCCGCGCTTGGCCGCTACGCGCTTCTGATCCGGGATCGCGGGATCGAAGATGTCCAGACAGTAGCGACAGCCGCAACACGCGACGCCGAGAACGGCAGGGAGTTTCTCGACAAGGTGGCCGACCTGGGTCTGGAACCACGCTTGCTGACCGGCGAAGAAGAAGCCTGCACGTCGGCCTATGGTGCGATCGGGGCTTTCCCGGGGGCGGAGGGTATCGTCGCCGATCTGGGGGGCGGCAGTCTTGAATTGGTCTCGATCGGAGCTGGTGATTGCCGCGATGCAGTCAGCCTGCCTTTCGGCACGCTCCGCCTACCCTCCTTCCGAGCAACGGATCGGAATCTGACGAATACCGTACACGAAAAGCTGGAAAGTGTCGGTTGGGCCAAGACCCATTCCGGCCCGCTGTACATGATCGGGGGAACATGGCGCGCCCTGGCCCATTACGCGATGCAGGCGGTCGATTACCCGCTTACCGACCCTCATGGCTTCTGTCTCTCGGTCGAAGATACGAAGCGCCACGCCAAGGCCTTGTGCAACTCCGATCCGGCAGAGCTCGAAACCATTCCCGGGATCAGCGACATGCGTGCTGCGTATCTCCCCGACGCTGCCGCCTTGTTGCTGCCGCTGCTGGACGAATTGCAGCCGGATGAACTTGTCTTTTCGAGCTGGGGCATTCGTGAGGGCCTGCTCTATTCGCGACTAAATGAGCTACAGCGCTCGCACGATCCGCTTTTATCGGGTGTCCATGCTTTCGCCGAACAGCGTGATGCGCCGGTGACCGACGCAGCGCGGGTCGCGGGCTGGACGGTCGAACTTGCCAACGGCAAGGGCAAGCGTAACGAACGTCTGCGTCTGGCTGCAGCCCAGCTCGCCGCAGCGCTCCAGCGGGTCGAGCCCAATCTGCGAGTCAATCATGCCACCGAATGGGCTCTCGACAAGCGCTGGATCGAATGTTCGGCACGGGACCGTGCGATGATCTGCGCCGCCCTGTTCGGAAGTCTTGGACGGACAGAACTGCCAGCGAAGCTCCGAGAACTCGCCGATGACGAGGATTTGCGCGAAGGGTTGACGTGGGGCCTCAGTTTCCGCCTCGCTCGCCGTCTCGGAGCCGGCTCACGCAACTCGCTCGGCAACAGCAGATTGAGACTGAAGAAAAAGTCGCTTGTGCTCTACCTCGACGAAAGTCGCGCCGCGCTGGCCACCTGGCCGTTGACCAACGAGCTCGAGATTCTTGCTGAATGGATGGACCGCAAACCGAAGATCAAGATCGGCACATATGATTTCGAGGACGAACTCGAAAGCGACGATTAGCGGTCAGTTGGCGGTTGCGGGGGCCGCAAGCGGGAAGAACGGAATACGGACTTCAAACGGCTCTCCATCCTCACGGTGGAAGGTGTAAAAGCCCTCCATCGTGCCGTGAGGGGTATCGAGCGGACAACCCGAAACATAATCATGGCTATCGCCCGGATTGAGGACCGGCTGCTCCCCAACCACGCCGTCGCCATCAACATGGGCGACCATCCCGATACCGTCAGTAATCCGCCAGTGACGGGTCATCAACTGGACCCGCTCGTGAGATGCGTTTTCTATACGGATGTGATAGACCCAGAACCACTTTTGGGCTTCCGGCTGCGATTGCTCGGGCAGGAAGTTCACCGCAACCCGGACAGTAATGCCATCGGTCATGGCGCTATGCTGGAAGAGTTCCTTGATCACTCGCTCAACCTAATGGTTGCGCACCAACGTGCAAGGGTATGACGCATGCTTATCCGAACGTCTTAAGATCGGTTAACCAGATTGTATCAAGAAATCATAAGCAGCAAGGGTCATATTGCATTTCGGGAAAGGGGACGCGAAATGTTTTTCGCTTTCATAAACCGGTTGATTGCAGACCAAGACGGTGAAGGACGCATCGAACTGATGCTCGCCGCGCAGGTCGTGCTCGCCGCAATCGCTCTCTGATAGCAGAGCCCCGGCCGGCTCAGGACTTGCTCCGAAAGGATAGCTTTCGACCTTGTCGAGATCGTTCCGGGAAAAAATCTGACCCGAAAATCACAGACATGAAAGTCTTGGTCTAAAACCCGGCTTTCTTGAGGGCTTGATCGAGATCTTCCTTCAGGTCTTCGATATCCTCCAGCCCGACATTGATGCGCAGAAGTCCCTCTGTCACACCCATGTCGGCGCGATCCTCGTCGCTCATTCCGGCATGCGTGGTGCTCGCAGGATGGCACATGAGACTGCGCGCGTCACCGATGTTGTTCGAGATGTCGATCAGTTCGAGCGCATCGAGGAGGGAAAAAGCCTTCTCGCGGCTCTCGACATCCAGCGCAAAAATCGGTCCGGTTGCACTCATCTGCTTCATTGCGAGCGCGTGGCGTGGATGACTTTCGAGGCCGGGATGCAGGATACGGGGGACCCGGCTTTCGAGGAAACGGCCAAGCCCGACCGCGCTCTCGCTTTGCCGTTGCGCACGCAAGCCGAGTGTTTCGAGACCTTTCAGCACCACCCAGGCATTGAAGGGGGCACAATTCGGTCCGGTATTTCGCTGGAATGGCAACAGCACTTCTTCGATCCATTCGCGTGAACCGCATACCGCGCCGGCGAGCACCCTGCCTTGACCATCCATCAGCTTGGTCGCCGAATAGGCGACTACATCGGCCCCGAAATCCATTGGCCGTTGCAGAGCGCTGGTGGCAAAGGCGTTGTCGACAACGCTTGTGATTCCGCGCGACTTCGCGAGGCCGCAGACATGGGCGAGGTCGACCACATCCAGCGTGGGATTGGCTGGCGTCTCGAAGAAGAACACCTTAGTGTTCGGACGGATCGCCGCTTCCCAGGCCTCGTTATCCGCGCTGTCGACTATAGTCGTCTCGATCGCGAAGCGCGGCAGCAAATGGTCGAGCAGCCACCGGCATGAACCGAAAGCCGCGCGTGCACCGACCACATGGTCGCCAGCAGAGAGCTGGCATAGCAGGGCCGCGGTCATGGCGGCCATACCGCTCGCCTGCGCGCGACAGGCCTCCGCGCCTTCCATCAGCGCTATTCGTTCTTCCAGCATCGCGACAGTCGGGTTCTGCAGCCGCGAGTAGGTCATCCCTTCGACCTCGCCCGCGAAGCGATCCGCCACCGTCTGCGCGTCGTCATAAGTGTAGCCGGAAGTAAGGAATAACGCCTCGCTCGTTTCCCCATGCTCGCTCCGCCAGGTTCCACCCCGTACGGCTTGGGTGGCGGGACGCCAGTTGCTGGTGATCTTGCGGTCGGTGCCAGTAGTCTTTTTCATGGCACGCGGGATAGCACGGAGCCGGAGCGCGGCAAGCAAAGGCTGTTGTCAGCATCAATACGCTCGCTTAATCGCGATAACCGATGAGCCGCGCGCCCGAGCAACCGATTGACCCAATCCGATGGTGCGCCGCCTTGGCCTTCGCTTTCTGGGTGCTGGTATTATGGAATCTCGCGATTCCCAGTGCGCCTTATTTCGACGAGATCCATTACCTTCCTGCTGCGCGAGACCTGCTCGACCTGTCGACCTTTTCGAACCGGGAGCATCCCCTTTTCGGCAAGGAAATGATCGCAATGGGTATCGCGATCTTCGGCGACAATCCCTGGGGCTGGCGCCTCATCCCATCGGTGGCCGGTGCCGTGGCACTATTCGCAATCATGCGATGCGTCTGGTTCGGGACGCTTGATCGCTATGCGACGATCGCCGCCGGTATACTTGTGGCGACCGGTTTTCACCTCTTCGTCCATTCTCGCATCGCAATGCTCGATATCTTCATGATTGCCGGCTTGGCAGTGGCCTTCTGGCAGATGGCCGCTGCCATGCGCGAACCCGAGATGGGGCGCAGGCGCCTGATCGCCTCCGGGATTGCGCTCGGCCTGGCCATGGCTTCGAAATGGAATGCACTGGTCATCGCAGCCTTGCCCGGCCTCGCCTTCTTCGTTCTGCGCTGGTTTGCCGGTCGCCGCCGCCTGCTCATAAGCCGGCGCGGCATGCCGGTGCCGGGGATAACATTGGTCGAGGCATTCGTCTGGCTCGGCTTGCTGCCGCTTGCGATTTATGCAGCAACCTTTCTCCCCGGCTATTTCTATACGACGAATGCGATAACCGACGGAATCGTGGCGCATCACCTTTTGATGCTCGATTTGCAGACGCAGGTGCTCAAAGCCCATCCTTATCAGTCGACCTGGCCCGAATGGGTGATCAACTGGCGCGCGATCTGGTACCTTTACGAACCGATAGACGGGGCGCAGCGCGGGGTGATCCTGATCGGCAACCCGCTGACCATGTTAATTGGGCTGCCCGCCCTTTTGTGGTGTGCGTGGCAGGGGATTGCAGCCAGAAAACCGCTGCATGGCGCTGTGGCGCTGCTTTATACTATCAGCCTCGGTTTCTGGATCCTCGCCGCTAAACCGGTTCAGTTCTACTACCACTATTTCCTGCCGAGCACCGTCATGCTGATCGGCTTGGCACTTACCCTGAGCGATTTGCGCGAGGCTGGCTGGAAACGCCTTGCCAGCGGCGTGCTGGTCGCCAGCGTACTCCTGTTCGCGTTCTTCTACGAGGTGCTGGCGGCAGAACCTCTCGCCCACGCGAACAGCTTCCGCACCTGGACCTGGCTCACCAGCTGGATCTAGGTTATCAGTATCGGCCCCAGACGAAGCGGCTCGATAGCGCGTAGTTCCATACTGATCCGATCACGATCCCGACCAGTGCGGCAAGAAGCGAGTGGATGCCGCGGGCATAAAGCAGGCTTGCCACAGCTACATTGGCAAGGGCGCCGATGGAACATGCTGCGACGAAGCTGGCCCAGCCGCGCAGGATCTCGCCTACGGTCTTCAGACGCCGGTCGCGATAGGTCAGGAAGTTGTTGAGCCAGAAATTGAAAGTCATCGCAACCAGAGTCGCAACGGCCTGGCTCCAGGCGAACTGCGCCCCTGCGACGAGTAAACAAAGGTAGAGGGTGGCGAGGTGTACCAGCACCCCCAACGCCCCGACCGTCCCGAACAGGGCAAATCGTGTAGGTATGACGCGCCCGAATGTCTTGTCGTAGAGTCCGGCGAGGAAATCGAGCGCTATGGCGCGATCGAGCTTGCTTTCGCCCGCGCGGCGCTGCGCAAAATTCATCGGAAAGTCGCGCACCTCGAGCGGCCAGTCCGACGTCGCCAGCAGATCGAGAAGTATCTTGAACCCGATGCCCGAAAGCTTCGGCACGAGTGCCAGCGCGGTATCCGTCTTCAGGAGAAAATAGCCGCTCATCGGATCCGATAGCTCCGCGCCGGTCAGCTTCCTCGCCAACCGATTGGCAAGGCCGGATATCCTTTCCCGCTCGGGGCTTGCCCAGTCCTCCGTACTCGCGCCTTCTGCGAAACGGCTTGCTACCGAGACATCGACTTCGCCGGACTTCACCGCCTCCAGCATCGGCGCGAGCAGCGCGGGATCATGCTGGTGGTCCGCATCCATGACGGCAACGAAGGGCGCGGCGGTGGCGCAGAAACCTTCGATGGCGGCGCTTGAAAGGCCGCGCCTGCCGATCCGCTGGATCACGCGAATTCGATTGTCGCTGCGCGCAAGACGGCGTGCCTCATCGGCGGTCCCATCTGCCGAATTGTCATCGACGATGAGCACTTCCCAGCCGTGGGCGCCGAGGGCCTGTTCGATCCGTTCTACTAACGGAGCAAGGTTGTCGCGCTCATTCAGCGTAGGGAGGATGATCGCGAGGACGAGCGCCATGGTTGCGGACTGGCGCGGATCAATCGGGAATTCAAGACACTGCGGCAAGCGCCCTCAGGACGGCATCACCGATCTCACCGGTAGAAGCGGTTCCCCCGAGGTCCGCGCCGCGCACGTCGCTGGCCACGACCTGCGCCACGGCGCGTTCGATCCGGCCCGCATCGCTCTCCCGTCCGAGCGAGTGGCGCAGCAGCATAGCCAGGCTGAGAATCGCAGCGACGGGGTTGGCCTTTCCTTCCCCGGCAATATCGGGCGCACTGCCGTGAATTGGCTCATAAAGGCCGAACGTGCCGAATTCGGTCCGTCGTTCGCCGAGACTGGCACTGGCGAGCAGGCCGATGGAGCCGACACATGCGCTCGCCTGGTCGGAAAGGATGTCGCCGAAAAGGTTTCCGGTCAGGATCACGTCGAACTGGCCAGGACTGCGCACCATCTGCATGGCGGCATTGTCGACATACATGTGATCGAGCTGGATGTCGGGGTATTCGCGCGCGACCTCGATCACCGTCTCGCGCCAGATGCGGCTGGTTTCCAGCACGTTCGCCTTGTCCACGCTGGTGAGGCGCTTTCGCCGCTTCTGCGCGGCCTGGAATCCGATATGGGCGATGCGCCGCACCTCGGTTTCGTTGTAAGACATGGCGTCCCACCCCTCGCGTCCGTCCTCGCTGGCACGCTCTCCCTTCTCGCCGAAATAGACATCGCCGTTCAGTTCGCGCACCACGAGCAGGTCGATCCCGCGTGCCACTTCGGGTTTCAGCGACGACATATCCTCGAGCCCGGGATAGCCCGCCGCAGGTCGCAGATTGGCGAAGAGGCCGAGCTCGCTACGCAAGCCGAGGATGGCTTGTTCGGGCCTGTGCTCGCGCGGCAACTCATCGCAGGTAGGATCGCCGACTGCACCGAAAAGCACTGCATCGGCAGCGCGAGCCATCTTCAACGTTTCCTCCGGTAGGGGCGTACCATGCCGCCGGTAGGCTATTCCTCCGACATCACCCTCGAACAGCGAGAGTTGTGGTAGCGAGAGCGCCTCTAGCACGCGCTTCGCCTCGGCAGTTACTTCGGGGCCGATCCCGTCACCGGGAAAAATCGCAATCTTCATTCAGGCCATCCGTTCGAGCCGCTGCATCAGGAGAGACCTAGCGGCTAGAACGTCGGCGCGGGTATCGGCAAGCAGATAGCGGGCAATCGGGGCCTCACTGGCACGCAGAATTTCCAGAGCTTGCTCAAGCCCCGCTATCTCCGGCTTGGCGCCGCCATATCCCATCTCGCGCAGCAACAGTACTTCATAGGATGCGAGCGCCGGTGCCCAACCCCGCGCCGACGGCGCGTTGCAGATCGCGTCGAGCAGGGCGGAGAGCGCCCGGTAAAGGCTGGGATACGGGCTGCGTTCCGGCAGGACGCTCGCGGTGAGCGCGCAGGTCCACGCAATGGCAGCGGCAGGTAGCGGTTCGGTCAACCAGGGGCCGCGACTTCGTGCCAGCTCCAGCCGCGCGAAAGGTAGCTGGCTGTCGGACTTAGCACGGATCTCGGCTTCGACCAGATTGCCCGGAATCACGACCGGGCGTAGCTGTCTTCCACGTCCGCCTGCGACATAGGCCGCCGCCACTCCGCTTTTCTCGGTGAATAACCGCGCTATTACCGCCGTCTCGCCATGAGAGCGGGCAGCGATCAGGATAGCGGGTGCACGAAGTTGCATTGAGAACCCCTACCCTGCGGCAGAGGCATACTTCACTTGTGCCTGGCTTCCAGCGCGGTGACACGGGCGGCAAGGTCTTCGGCCTGCTCGCGTGCCTTGGCCGCCATCGTCTTGACCGCGTCGAATTCCTCGCGAGTAACGAAATCCATCCCGCCAAAAGCTTCTTTGGCGCGTTCACGTGCCGTCTCACGTGCTTCACGAGTCATGCCGGCAAGCGTTCCGGCCGCCGAATTGGCGAGTTTGACGAAATCGGCGATCATCGGATTCTGGCTTTGCATAACAGCTATCTAGGCTGGCAACGATTGCAGTTCAATTGCCGATGCGCACCCGCTCGATCGCATCGCCGCGTCCCGCGCTTTCCGCATCGGGATTGAGGCGCATGAATTCGTAGTTGAGCAGCGTGGCGAAGCAGACCCATGCGAGATAGGGCAGAAGCAGGAGCGCGGCGAGTTTCCTCACCTTCCAGAACAGGCCGATCACCGCCAGCAGGGTCAGCACGATCAGTGCGATGACGACCAAGGCAGCAGTGATCTGCTGCATGGAGAAGAACACGGGCGTCCATGCGAGGTTGAGCACGAAATGAACGGCGAACATCCACAGCGCCGCCGTGCGTCCGCGCGCTCCCCATGCCGAAGCAACAAGGGCAACCGAGAGCCCGATCATCACGTAGAGGATCGTCCAGACGATGCCGAACCACTTTGGCTCGGGGAAAATAGACGGCTTTTCGAGAGCCTGGAACCACGCGCTATCCGCACCAGCCCCTAGCTGCCCGGAAAGGAAACCGAGCAACACGCATAGCGGCACTGTGAAGAGCGCCCAGCGAATGAAACTGGCGCGAAGCTGTCCGCGTGAAGCCAGCATGTTCATGGCATAAAGTCCCTCAAGCGCCCCGAATCGTCATGCTTCCTTGTGACGCGGCGCAGCAATGAGCGCAATCACGCTCGATCCGGCACGCACCCCGCTACACCTCAGATCCTCACTATACCCTTCGCGACGAGGCTGCGGACCGTGTCTTCCAGCGTCTGTTCGGCGGGAATGAAGCGGTAGCCCAGCTTCTCCTCGGTATGCTTGCCCGACACGTCGCGAACATTTCCCAGCTCACCCTTGATCTGGCGC
Organism: Qipengyuania sp. B-5; assembly: GCF_056857815.1. Taxonomy (NCBI): domain Bacteria; kingdom Pseudomonadati; phylum Pseudomonadota; class Alphaproteobacteria; order Sphingomonadales; family Erythrobacteraceae; genus Qipengyuania; species Qipengyuania sp. B-5. Next base: position 28,127 of record NZ_JBSXNU010000029.1, read on the forward strand.
ATCTCGGGCATGAAAAGCGCGAGAAATTTTGCCAGCCAATCGGGCATCCGACGGGTAGGCACCTTGCCGGCATGCTCTGGCACCCGTGCGCGGATCGTATCGGCCATCTCGCTGATCCACATGAACTTCTGGGAAGTCGGGAAGCGTTCGCCGCGGACCGTGTCGGCGGGAGCTTCGAGCGCGCGGATATGCGCCTCGGCTACGTCGCGCACATCGGTGATGCATATGCCCATGTTCGGGATCAGCGGAATCGAGCCGTCAACGATCTTCTTCACCATTTCGACGCTGGTGGACATGTCGTCGTCATAGACCGGACCGAAGACGGCGACCGGATTGATCGAGCAATATACCATGTCCGGCGCGTTCATGGCTACCCAGTCGCGCGCGGCGCGTTCGGCGACGGTCTTGGACTGGATATAGGGCGGTGGCTTCTTCGTCAGGTCGGTCCAGTCGGTGTAATCGAAATGGTTCTTGTGTGGTTGCCCATAGGCGATAGCCGCTGCAGAACTGGTGTGAATGAAGCGCTTGATACCGGCACTGAGCGCATGCTCTAGCGCTCGAAGTGTTCCATCCCTAGCCGGAATGATGAGATCGTCCGCATTCTTCGGAACGTCGAGCGGGAACGGCGATGCCACATGCATCACCGCATCGCACCCGGCGTTGGCCTGTGCCCATCCTTCGTCCGACAGGAGATCGGCAGAAAAGACCTTCAGCTTCTCACCTGCATCGGGCCAGCGCCTGCGCAGTTTCGCTTCGCTCTTCGCTGCATCTCGCACCGTGGTATGGACGGTGTATCCCCTGGCGAGGAGTTGGTCGATGACCTCCCCGCCTATGTAGCCGGTGCCGCCTGTTACCAGTATCGTGCCTGTCATGCTGCGCTCCCACCTGTGTTTGGCGGCAGCCTAGCCATCTAGCGCATCAGGACAAGTTCTTCGGCCATGGTCGGGTGGATCGCCGTAGTCGCATCGAAATCGGCCTTGGTCAGTCCGGCCTTCACCGCGATTGCCGCGGCCTGCATCATCTCCGGCGCTTCCGGCGCGATCATGTGGATGCCGACGATCTTTCCGCTGTCGCCATCGCACACCATCTTCATCAGGCTGCGTTCGTTGCGGCCCGCCAGGACGTTCTTCATCGGGCGGAAGTCGGAGAGGTAGACCTTCACGCTGCCGAGCTTGTTCTTGGCTTCGCCCTCGGTCATGCCGACCGCCGCGATCGGCGGATGGCTGAAGACTGCGCTGGGGATGCAGCTATGGTCGACCGCCACCGGTTCGCCCTTGCCGAATACCGTGTCTGCGAAGGCCTGCCCCTCGCGGATGGCGACGGGGGTGAGCTGCACGCGGTCGGTCACGTCGCCGACGGCATAGATGTGATCGACGCTGGTCCTGGAGAAGCGGTCGACCTTGATTTCGCCATTCTCACCCATAACGACCCCGGCCTTGTCGAGGCCGAGATTTTCGGTGTTGGGAATGCGCCCGACGGCAAACAACACGAGGTCGGCTTTCTCCTCGTCGCAATCCGACAGCTTCACGAAGTAGCCGCCATCCTTGCACGGCTTGATGTATTCGAAGGTCGTATTGAAGCGGAACTGGATTCCCTTGGTCGTCGAGATCTGGAGCAGCCGGTCGCGGACCGCTTCGTCATAGCTGCGCAAGAGACGGTCGCCGCGATTTACCACGTGAACTTCACAGCCGAACTCGTTGAAAATACCCGCAAATTCATTCGCGATGTAGCCGCCGCCGGCAATGATGATCTTCTTCGGAAGTTCGTCGAGATGGAACACCTCGTTGGAGCTGATGGCGTGTTCCGCGCCCTGGCATTCCGGCATCCGTGGGCGCGCACCCGTGGCGATCAGAATGTTCTTCGCCGTGACCTTGCGTCCGCTGGCGAGCGTGATTTCGTGAGCGCCGGTTATCTCCGCACGTTCGTTGAAGATCGTGACATCGTGGTTCTCGAGCGTGTCGGTATAGGCCCCTTCCAACCGGTCGACATCGGCAAGGACATTGTCGCGCAGGGTCTTCCAGTCGAATTTCTTTTCGCCGATCTCCCAGCCGAAACGGCGGCAATCCTCGAGGTCCTCGGCAAAATGTGCGCCGTAGACGAGCATCTTCTTCGGCACGCAGCCGCGGATGACGCAGGTGCCGCCGACCCGGTGTTCCTCGGCAATCGCGACCTTCGCACCATGCGCCGCCGACACGCGGCTTGCGCGCACGCCGCCGGACCCGGCACCGATGGTGAAAAGGTCGTAATCGTATTCGTCAGCCATACGGCGCTCCTGTCAGCGTGAGCGCGCGATATGGCGAGTGGGAGTTACAAGGGCAACCGCTTGCGCGATCAACCCTGGCTGCGGCGCCGGTTGCGATTGCGGTTGCGGTTGCCGCCCGGACGACCGCCCTGCGGCTTTCCTTCGCCCGCACCTGCAGGCCGGCCCTTGCGCGCCGGGTGCTTCTGCTTGGGCTTCCTGGCCGCTGCATCGCCCGTGGGACGGACCCTGGGCCGCGCCAGCTTGGGCTTCTGTTCGCGCTTGGTCGGCCCGACGCCTTCCACAACTGCGCGGAAATTGTCGGGAAGCGGCAGACGCTCGAATTCCGCGTCGGTCTTCTTGCGAATATCCTTGAGATAATCGCGTTCGTCCTCGGCGCAGAAGGCAATGGCCACCCCGTCACGGCCCGCACGCGCGGTACGTCCGATACGGTGAACATATTGTTCCGGCACGTTCGGCAGCTCGTAATTGATCACGTGGCTGACGCCCGGGATGTCGATCCCGCGCGCGGCCACGTCGGTCGCGACGAGGATCGGTGTCTTGGCGCGCTTGAACTCGTCCAGCGCGCGCTCGCGCTGCGGCTGGCTCTTGTTGCCGTGGATGGCGTTGGCGGGGATGCCGCTCTGGCTGAGCTTCTTCACGATCCTGTCGCAGCCATGCTTGGTCCGCGCGAAGATGAGCACGCGCTCGAACTTGCCGGGGACTGCATGGCGCTCGGACAGGATCATCTCGAGCAGCGTCTGCTTTTCGTCCTGCTGGACCATGAAGAGATACTGGTCGATCCGCTCGGCCGTGGTGCTTTCGGGTGTCACGCTGACCTTGACCGGGTTGCGGCAATATTTGCCGACCAGTTCCTGGATCTGCTTGGGCATGGTGGCGCTGAAGAACAGCGTCTGGCGGTTGTCGGGTACGAGCTCGCTGATCCGGCGCAGGGCGTGGATGAAGCCGAGGTCGAGCATCTGGTCCGCTTCGTCGAGGACGAGGATTTCGACCTTGTCGAGCGTGAACGCCTTCTGGTCGATCAGGTCGAGCAGACGGCCCGGCGTGGCGACGAGGATGTCGGTGCCGCGGTGCAGCTTGTTGCGGTCCTTGTTGACCGAGGTGCCGCCGACGATGCTGTGCACCTTCAGACCGGCAAGTGCGCCATAGTCCTTTGCGGCTTCGGCAATCTGTCCGGCCAGTTCGCGCGTCGGTGCAAGCACCAGCATGCGGCAGGATTTGAACGGTGTCTGGTTTTCGGCATCGCGCAGCCGGTCGATGCTGGGGAGCATGAAGGCGGCGGTCTTGCCGGTACCCGTCTGGGCGATGCCCATCAGGTCGCGCCCTTCGAGCACGGGAGGAATGGCCTGCGCCTGGATCGGCGTCGGCGTGGTATAGCCCTTCATGTCGAGGGCCTGGAGCACGGGCTGCGAAAGTCCGAGATCGGTAAACTGTGTCATGTTTGAGTGTTTAGCTCGCATAATATGCGGCGCGCAGAGTCACAGCTCGCGCGGCGCGGGTGTCAAACGACCCGCGTGAAAAGGGAAGTCTTTGGAAAATTGACCGAGGCGCGGCCGGGGCGATGGATGTCTGCCAATCGCCACTTCACGCTGGCTAGCGCGCTTCGATGGCCGTCATGTGGATGCTGCAGTGCAAAAAGTCAATCGAATTGCGAAGTGACGGTGTTAGTCAAAGTGCCGACAGCGTCCCTCTCCCGTCATCCCAGCGAAAGCTGGGATCGCTCTCCGCCTGGTGTATAGGCCGAAAAATGGGCGGCTGGGTCTATATCATGACGAACAAGCGCGCCGGTGTACTCTACATCGGCGTCACCTCCGATCTTCCGCCCCGCATCGAGCAACATCGAACGGGCAAAGGTTCGTCATTCTGCCGTCGCTATGGGTTGAAACGGCTCGTCTACGCCGAAAAGCACGATGACATCGCGGCTGCCATAGCGCGCGAAAAGGCGCTTAAAGCGTGGAAACGGGCGTGGAAGATCGAGTTGATCGAGCAGATCAATCCCGAATGGAGCGATCTCTACGAACGGCTCGCCTGACCGATAGCGATCCCAGCTTTCGCTGGGATGACGATAAAGGGTCAGGCGTCGTAATCGGACACCTCGTCAACCTAACCCCGCCACCTTCAACAGCCCCTCCGTACTCGCATCGAACTCCTCGCCACCCTGTTCGATCGCTTTTGCCATCTGCTTGCCCAGTTCGACGCCGAACTGGTCGAAGGGATTGATCCCCATCAGCACGGCATTGGCGAAGGTGCGGTGTTCGTGGAAGGCGATCAGCGCGCCCAGCGTGGCGGCATCGAGATCGTCGCACAGGATCGTCGCCGAGGGACGGTCGCCGGGATAATTGCGCGCCGGGTCAGAGCCCTTCTTGCCCGCCATCAGCGCCGCTCCTTGCGCGAAGCAGTTCATCAGCAGGATGCGATGATGCGCCGGGTCCAGAGCGTCGCCCGGGGCGATGCTGGCGATGAAATCGACCGGGATCAGGTGCGTGCCCTGATGCAAGAGCTGGAACACGGCATGCTGCGCATCGGTTCCCACCCCGCCCCATGTGACGGGCGCGGTCGGGCCGTCGACCGGCTGCATGTCCGCAGTCACGCGTTTGCCGTTGCTCTCCATCTCCAGCTGCTGGAGATAGTCCGGAAACAGACCCAACCGCTCATCATAGGCGAAAACGGCGCGCGTCTGGCAACCGCGCACCCGGGTGTAGTAGAGATCGGCGAAGGCCGCGCGCAGGACGAGGTTTTCGGCCACGCCCGCGTCGCGGAAATGGGCATCGACCGCTGCTGCCCCGGCCAGCATTTCGCGGAAATCGTCCATCCCCACGGCCATGGCGATGGGAAAGCCGATGCTGGACCAGATCGAATAGCGCCCGCCGACGCTTTCCTGGAACGGCAGGATGCGCGTCTCGTCGACGCCCCATTCCACCGCGCCTTCGGGATTGGCGGTCAGCGCCACCACCCGGCCACCCGGATCGGATACGCCGTTGTCGGCCAGCCATTTGAGCGCGCTCTGGGCATTGGTCATCGTCTCGATGGTGGTGAAGGTCTTGCTCGCCACCGCGATCAGCGTCTTGGCCGGATCGCATTTCGCAAAGGCCGCTTCCAGCGCCACGCCATCGATATTCGAGACGACATGGACATCGCAGCGGGCAAAGTCACGGCTCAGCGCGTCCACGCCCAGCGCGGGCCCCAGCGCGCTGCCGCCGATGCCGATATGGATGAGATGCTCGATCTCGCCGAGGGCCCCTTGGTGGATCGCCTCGACCAGCATGCCCATGCGGTCGATCAGCGCGGCGGCTTCTTCCGCCTTCGCCTCGTCGCCCACCCCGCGCAGGGTGGCGTGGTCGGCGGCGCGGCCTTCGGTCGGATTGACCACCTCGCCCGCGAACAGCTTGCGGCGCTGGCCCGCAAAGTCCATCGCCTCGGCCAGTTCGGCGAATTTCGCCAGAACCGCGCGGTCGAGATGGGTCTTCGACCAGTCGAACAGTATGCCGCCCGGTGCCATCAGGTCCTCTGCGGTATCGCCGGCCAGTTCGATCCTGCCCGAAAGCATCGCCACACGCTCCGCCCCGCCCGGCTCGTCCACACCCTCGCCGCCATCGCGTTCGGCGCTGAACAATTCGAGCAGGGTAGGCTGCGGCAGGCTGGCGAGATCGGTCCAGATAGCGGCGGCAGATTTGGTCATGGCGGGCAAAAATCCTTTGATGGTCGCGCCTGTGCGACTAGGGCTTTCGGCGATGAATGAGAACCCCCGCCATATACAGCCGGATGCCGATATCGATCCGGCAGAAACCGCCGCAACCGACACGCCGCAGGAAGAGCAGGAAAGCTGGGGAGATTTCCTCAAGTTCGTCCTGAAGCTGGTGGCCGTGGTGCTGATCTTCCGCAGCTTCATCTTCTCGCCCTTCACCATTCCCAGCGAAAGCATGCTGCCCGGCCTGCGCAACGGCGATTATCTCGTCGCGGCGAAATGGCCCTATGGCTATTCCAGCCTCTCTTTGCCGTTCGAGGCTCCGCTGATCCCAGGACGCATCTTCGCCGACCTGCCCGAGCGCGGCGACGTGGTGATCTTCAAGCATCCGGTCGACGGCACCGACTATGTGAAACGCGCGATCGGCCTGCCGGGTGATACGGTCGCCGTGCGGCGCGGAACGGTCTATCTCAACGGCGACCCCCTGCCGCAGGAACGCGGCGGATTCGTCGACATCCCGATGAGCGCCAACACCCAGTGCCGCACGGATGGCGGAATTATCGTGGGCGAAAGCACCTGTCGCTATCGCCAGGTCATCGAGACTCTGCCCTCCGGTAAAAGCTATGCCACGATCGATTTCGGGCGCTCCATGCAGGACGATTTCGAGCCGATCGTGGTGCCGCAGGGCAAGATCTTCGTGATGGGCGATAACCGCGACAATTCGCTCGACAGCCGCTTCCCGGCCACACCCGGTGGGGGCGTGGGGCTTGTCGATGCGGACCTGCTGGTGGCGCGCGCCAGCATGGTACTGTGGTCGACCGATGGCAGCGCCGAATGGCTGCTGCCCTGGACGTGGTTCACCGCGGCCCGCTGGGACCGGATCGGCAGCGATATATGAAAGGCCTCAAGCCCGAAACGCGCGGCTGGCTGGAGGCGACCGGCTTCACGGTCCGCGACGATAGCCTCTGGCTGGCTGCCCTCACCCACGGCAGCATGGGGGAGAAGGACGATTACGAGCGGCTCGAATTCCTCGGCGACCGCGTGCTGGGCCTGTCCATAGCGCACTGGCTCTACGAACGGAGCGAGGCGCCCGAGGGCAAGCTCGCCCAGCGCCTCAACGCCATCGTCAGCCGCCAGATGTGCGCCACCGTGGCCCGCGGGATCGGCCTGTCCGAACATATGCGCATTTCGAAGCAGGCCCGCGCCGATGGCGGAACGGATAGCGACAATATCCTGGGCGACGTGATGGAATCGCTGCTCGGCGCGCAGTTTCTCGACAACGGCTTCGCAGCGGCGCGCGATCTCGTTCACCAGCTCTGGCGCCCGGCGCTGGAAAGCGGCGCGGGCGAAAGCAAGCACCCCAAGAGCGCATTGCAGGAATGGGCCGCGGGTAACCGCCGCAAGCCCCCCGAATACGAAGTGGTCGACCGTTCCGGCCCCGATCACGCGGCGCAGTTCACCGTCCGGGTAAAGGTCCACAAGGTAGGCGAGGCCACCGCCACCGCCAACAGCAAGGGCGAAGCCGAAAAGGCCGCAGCCAAGGAATTCATGGAGAAGTTCGGATGACCCTTCGACAGGCTCAGGGTGAGCGGGAATCGCGCTGCGGCCTCGTGGCCGTGATCGGCGCGCCCAATGCGGGCAAGTCCACGCTGGTGAACCAGCTGGTCGGCCAGAAGGTCGCGATCACATCGGCCAAGGCGCAGACCACCCGTGCCCGCATGCTGGGCATTGCCCTGCACGGCGATACGCAGATGATCCTCGTCGACACGCCCGGCATCTTCGCGCCCAAGCGCCGGCTCGACCGCGCGATGGTCAGCGCCGCATGGGAAGGCGCGGAAAGTGCCGATGCGGTGCTGCTGCTGGTCGATCCGATCAAGCAGCGGCGGCACGAACTGGAGCCTCTGGTGGAGGCCCTGAAGGACCGGCCCGAACGCAAGATCCTCGTGCTCAACAAGGTCGACGTGGCGAAGAAGGAGCCTTTGCTCGCACTGGCGCAGGAGCTGGGCGAGAAGGTCGAATTTTCCGAAGTTTATTTCGTCTCCGCGCTCACCGGCGACGGCGTGCCCGAGATGAAGCAGGCGCTTGCCGAGCTGATGCCCGAAGGTCCGTGGATGTATCCCGAAGACCAGGTCTCCGACGCCAGCGAACGGCTGCTGGCCGCAGAGATCACCCGCGAGCAGCTCTACCAGCAATTGCACGAGGAACTGCCCTACGACAGCGCCGTGAGGCCGGAGAAATACATCCAGCGCAAGGACGGCAGCGTCGAGATCCACCAGCAGATCGTCGTGATGCGCGACAACCAGCGCGCCATCGTGCTCGGCAAGGGCGGTAGCCGCATCAAGGCCATCGGCCAGGCCGCGCGCGAGGAGCTGAGCGAACTATTGGGCCAGAAGGTCCACCTCTTCCTCCACGTCAAGACCGACGAGCGCTGGAGCGAAGACAAGGAAATGTTCGAGGAAATGGGCCTCGACTGGACCCGTTGAGGCTCTCGCGGCGATGGGTTGGTCAGACACCCTGAGCCACCTTGGCGCGGCACTTGCCGTCGGTCTGATGATCGGTCTGGAACGTGGCTGGAAGCTGCGCGGAGCCCAGGATGGCCAGCGCGTTGCGGGTATCCGGACCTTTACCCTGCTTGCAGTCACCGCCGGCCTCTCCGGTCGGCTTGCACTCTCGGGTTATGAAATCGTCGCGGGTGTGCTCGTCGCCGGAGCCGCGGCGATAGTGGCGATCGGCTATTCCCGTGCGGTTAGCGCCAACGGCCGGCCGGATGCCACATCGGCAATTGCCGCGATGGTGACTATGGGCTTCGGCTTCATTGCCGGGTCGGGCGAGGCGATGCTGGCCGTGGCAGGAGGAGCAGTGGTCACGCTACTCCTCGCGCTGCGCAACGAGGTGCATCGCTGGGTCGGGGCGTTGGACGAAGACGATATCAAGGCTTTTGCGCGCTATGCGGTCATTGCGCTCGCGGTGTTTCCATTTCTGCCCGAGGGCCGCTTCGGTCCATACGACGCCTGGGAGCCGCGCAATCTGTGGCTCGTGGTAGTCATCGTCACGGGCTTCTCCTTCGCCGGCTATGTCGCCAACCGCCTGTTCGGTGCTCGCCACGGAACGATCGCGACCGCCGTGATCGGTGGGGCCTACAGTTCGACAGCCGTCACCCATTCCTTCGCCCAGAAAATCGGTGTGGGTAACGGGGGCGGAGCAGAGAACGCAGGAATCGCCTTGGCAAGCGCAGTGATGTATCTACGGGTCGTCGTGCTTGTCGCGGTCCTCGCGACGAGCCTTCTCCCCCATTTCGTGATCGTCGTCGCACCAGCGCTGATCGTCGGCTTTGCCGCGGCCTGGTGGCTCTATCGCAAGGCTCCTTCAACGACCGGCCCCGCACCGCCGGGCAATCCCATCGCATTGGTGCCGGCGCTCACCTTCGTAATTTTCGTGGCGACCGCCGCCGTCGCGGCGCGCTGGGCGCAGGGCGAATTCGGGGAGCAGGGCATCGCCGTGCTCCTGCTGCTGATGGGCAGCATGGACGTCGATGCGGCAATCGTTACCGCAGGCGGGCTGGAACCGGGCACAATCGCACCCGGCCTCGCAGCACTGGCCATCGCGGGCACGATCCTCGCTAATATGGCTGTCAAACTGGGCGTGACGCTCGCCTATGGGAAGCGCGAGGCCCGCCCGGCCGCCTTGGCGCTCGGAGCCAGCATGGTGGCTTTGGCAGCGAGCGTCGTGATTGGCTACGCCCGGCTCTAACCCCGCCACTTACCGCTTCTTCATAATCTCGATCTTGTTTTTCTTGGCGAAGTCCTTGGTCGATTCCTCGCTGCGGCCGATGGCCTTGGCGATTTCCTTCAGGCCCTTGCCCTTGCCGGCCAGCGTGCGGAGTTGGCCGGCCTCTTCGGATTTCCAAGGTTGCTTGTGGCGCTCGAAACGCTCCTTCGCCATCAGTCCGCGTCCTTTTTCGCCGGGGCCTTCTTCTTGGCCGGAGCTTTCTTCTTCGCAGCGGTCTTCTTCTTCGGCGCCGCCTTCTTCTTGGCCTTTTTCTTCGCCGGACCCTTGGCTGCGCGGGCATCGATGAGTTCGATGGCCTGTGCCTCGGTCACGTCTTCAGGCTTCACGTCCTTGGGGATCGTGGCATTGGTGGTGCCGTCGGTAACATAGGGGCCATAGCGCCCCGGCATCACCTTGATCTCGCCGCCGCTGGTCGGATGTTCGCCCAGCGTCTTGATCGGTTCGGCCTTGCCGCGTCCGCCGCCCTTGCGGTTGGCCGCTTCGGCCAGCAGCGAAACGGCGGCGTTCATGCCGGTGTCGAACACATCGCGGGTGCTGGTCAGCTTGGCATATTTGCCATCATGGCGAAGATAGGGGCCGTATCGGCCGATATTCGCCTCGATCTCCTTACCCGTTTCCGGATGCATGCCGACGATGCGCGGCAGGCTGAGCAGCTTGAGCGCCCATTCGAGATCGAAGTCGTCGATATCCTTTGGAATGCTGGCGCGCTTGGCATCCTTACCCTCGCCCAGTTGGATATATGGGCCGAAACGGCCCGTCTTGCGCTCGACCGGCAGGCCTGTTTCCGGATCCTCGCCCATCGCGCCATCGTTCGCGCCATCGTCCCCATCGCTGCCGGGCTTGGCGAACTGGCGGGTGAACTTGCATTCGGGATAGTTGGCACAGGCGACGAACGCACCGTAGCGGCCTCCGCGCAGCGCCAGCCGTCCGCCTTCGCGACCCTCCGTTTCGCACAGCGGACAATGGCGCGGATCCTTGCCGTCGGCGCGTTCGGGGAAAAGATAGTCGGATAGAAACTCGTCCAGCACCTCGGTTACTTCCGAAGGCTTTTTCTCCATCACCTCTTCGGTCTTGGGTTTGAAGTCGCGCCAGAAATCGGCGAGCAGCTTCTTCCATTCCTCGCGCCCATCGGAGACGGTATCGAGTTCGCCCTCCATCCCGGCGGTAAAATCGAAGGACACGTATCTTTCGAAGAACCGTTCGAGAAACGCCGTGAGAAGACGCCCCGATTCTTCTGCAAAGAAACGGTTTTTCTCCATCCGGACATAGTTTCGATCGCGCAGGGTCTGGAGGGTGGAGGCATAGGTCGATGGACGACCGATGCCGAGTTCCTCCAGCCGTTTCACAAGGCTGGCCTCGCTGAAACGCGGCGGCGGCTGGGTGAAATGCTGGTTCGCCTCGACCGATTTCTTGAGCGGGCTGTCGCCCTTGCTCACATTCGGCAGCAGACCGTCCTCGTCATCTTCCGAGGGTTCGTCCCGGCCTTCCTGATAGACCGCGAAATAGCCCGGGAATTTCACCACCTGACCAGTCGCGCGCAGCTCGTGCTTGCCCGTGCCGTCGCGAAGGGTGATCGTGGTGCGTTCGAGATTGGCGGAAGCCATCTGGCTGGCCATCGCACGTTTGAAGATAAGGTCGTAGAGCTTGCCCTCATCCCCCGATCCCGCGCGGTCGCGTTTGAAATCAGTCGGACGGATTGCCTCGTGGGCCTCCTGCGCGTTTTTCGCCTTGGTGGCGTAGAACCGCGGCTTGTCGGGAAGGTAATAGGCATCGTAGCGATCTGCGATTGCCTTGCGGCAGGCATCGATCGCGCTGCCGTCCATCTGCACGCCGTCGGTACGCATGTAGGTTATGTGTCCGGCCTCGTAGAGCGACTGCGCCAGACGCATCGTGTGGCTGGCCGAATAGCCGAGCTTGCGCGATGCTTCCTGCTGCAGGGTCGAGGTGGTGAACGGCGGCGCGGGGCTGCGTTTCAGCGGCTTGGTTTCGATCTCCTCGACGATGAAGCGCGAATCCTCGACCGCCTTCTTCGCCGCCTTGGCGCTGCCTTCGTCGCCCAGCGTCAGCTTCTGCAGCTTCTTGCCGTCGAACTTGACCAGCCGGGCATCAAACTCGGTCCCGTCCTGCTCCAGCTTTGCAAGGACCGACCAGTATTCGTCGGCCCGGAAATGCTCGATCTCGATCTCGCGGTCGACGATCAGGCGCAGCGCGACCGACTGCACGCGGCCCGCACTCTTCGCACCCGGAAGGCGGCGCCAGAGTACCGGCGAGAGGGTGAAGCCATAAAGGTAGTCCAGCGCGCGGCGGGCGAGGTAGGCATCGATCAGGTCCTGGTCGAGCTCGCGCGGGGCCTTCATCGCATCGGTAACCGCTTGCTTCGTAATCGCGTTGAAAGTCACGCGGTCGACCTTCGCAGGCAGGGCCTTGCGCTTCTGCAACAGCTCGCGAACGTGCCAGCTGATCGCTTCGCCCTCGCGATCAGGGTCGGTCGCGAGAACCAGCCGGTCCGCCTTCTTGGCGTTGTCGGCGATTTCCTTGAAGCGGCTCTGCTTGTCCCGATAGAGCTCCCAGTCCATCGCGAAGTCCTCGTCCGGGCGAACGCTGCCGTCCTTGGGCGGCAGGTCGCGGACGTGACCGTATGAGGCGAGGACCTTGAAGTCCTTGCCGAGGTATTTCTCGATTGTCTTCGCCTTTGCCGGCGATTCTACGATGACCAGTTGCATGAGGTGTGAGGCAATCCCTTACGTGTGTACGTGCGTATACGCGCGAAAATGGGGATCGGCCTCACACAGCGTCAAGCATCTTCGTTCGCTTTCGACCGGCGTGCGAAATCGGGCGGCAGGATGCACTTGCCTGCATCATATTGTCCCACCGCGCGGATAACCTCGTTCTTTTCCGGTTCGATGCGGCGGCCGGAGATCTGGCTGTCGATCACGCGGCGCAGCAGCTGGTCGAGCCGGGTGACGAGGTAGCAATCGATTGCCGGCTCGGCATGAGGATTGCCGATCCCGCTGTCGTCTGTAAGGAAGGTGTAACGCGACTGGGTGGCCGCGGCCATCGCCCGCATGACGTATTCGGCCACATCGGCCACGCCGGAAGCACCGACCGGGACCACGTGCACGCGCTCCGAGCGCAGATGCTCGGCAGCGAGCCAAGTCAGCGGGATATCCTCGTCGTGCGGCGGTGCATCGCCGACCAGCAGCAGCGACTTCACTGCATCTCCGCGCCATTCGAGCTGCGCGGCGCGGACGAGTGCATCCTGCATCGCTTCTTCGTAATCTCCGCCGCCATTGGCATGCTGGGCGGCAAGCCGGGTCTGCGCCCGTGCGATATCGCTGTCGAAGTCGAAAGTCTGGGTGACGAAATCGTCCCCCTCGTCGCGGTAGAAGCTGAAGGCGACGCGGATATCGATGTCCCTGTGCCGCGCTTCGAGCGAGTCGATGATCGAGCGCAGTTCCGCTTGCAGGAAGCGAAGCTCGTCGCTCATCGAGCCCGTCACGTCGACCACCAGCGCAAGGTCGAGCTGGCGCACTGGTGTGGCGGCATCGTCGCTGCGGATCGTGACGCTCTGCGCGCCCGGGGCATCGGCAAGGCGCAGCATGCGCCACTCGCTGCCGCCTGCCCGCACCCAGACTGTATTGCTCAACCGGTCGAGGCCGGGGAAGAACACCGCGCTGCCATCGGCGACCGAATTGAGGATGATCGAATTGCCATCCTCGCAGCGCAGCTCGATCGGCATGAAGGGAACGGCCCGGCCGCGGCTATCGCGCGCTTCGACCCGCAGGATGCGCGATGTGTCGAGCACCGGCAGTGCCTGCACCCGCTGGCCGAGATCGGATTTGCGGACGTAATCGGCGTAAAGTTCGGGGTTGAGGAGGTCGTCGTGTTCGCCCGCCGTCAGCAACCCGCTTTGCGGACGCGGCTGCGGCGGACGCGGGGGATAGGGGGGCGGCGGGTAGCCGGGCATGGAACGGCTGACGTCCGATGCGGCAGCCCCTTCCTCGCGCTCGATGCGGCTGCCGGTGACCACGACGCTGGTTCCATCACGCTCGCCAGCGGAGGCAGGAGGCGGCGGTGGGGGTGGTGGCGGAGGCGGAGGCGCGCTCGGTACGGCACCTTCCGTTGCAACATCGGCTGTAGGAGCGACAGCCATGGCCGGTGGGGGCGGAGTGCGGCGCGGCTGCTGCTGATTGACGACGGCTTCCCGGCCCAGTTCGGGTAGCGGTGCAGGGGTGTGACAATAGGTACGGACCGATGATGCGGTGATAGGCGTCGTGCTATTCTGCGCCTGCAATATTGCGGGTCCCGGCGCCAGCAGGGACAGGCAACAGGCTCCGGCTATTAGCTTCTTCATCTCGACTCTCCCCGGCAGACCTCATGATATTCTGTCACATAACAATGCGTAGGGAAGATGAACCGTTGCTGACGAGCGGCAAATGTCAGGATGACAGGCTGACCTTCCCGGCAGCATGACGCTCCAAACGCCCTGCGATTTCGAGTTCCAGCAGTGCTAGCTGCACCGCAGCGGCCCCTTGCCCCGACTGGCGCACGAGTTCGTCAACATAGACTGGTGCCGTGGTCAGGAGGCTGGCAATGTCCGCAGGTTCTACGTCGGCCAGATCCTCGGGCGTATACTCGAATGGGGAAACGGGCTCACGGAACGTCGAGCGCGGCGCACCTTCGAAACCCGATAGCAGTTCGGTGACGTCTTCGGGCGATTGAACCAGGACCGCGCCCTCACGAATGAGGTGATTACAGCCATGGCTGCGCGCCTCCAGCGGGCTGCCGGGGATCGCCATCACCTCCCTGCCCGCCTCGCCTGCCAGCCGCGCGGTGATCAGGCTGCCCGACTTGACTGCGGCCTCGACCACCAGCGTACCTGCCGCCAGTCCCGCGATGATGCGGTTGCGGCTGGGGAAGTGGCTGCCGCGCGGCTCGGTCCCCGGCGGCTGTTCCGCCAGCAGCAGACCTTCCTGCGCGATCCGCTCCTGAAGCTCGGAGTGCTGCGGTGGATAGGCGATGTCGATTCCGCTGGCGATCACCCCGGTGGTCTGCGGAAAAGCACCTTCGTGGGCCGCGCCGTCGATCCCGCGTGCAAGGCCGGATACAACGGTGAACCCCGATTGCGAAAGACCCTTGGCGAAATCGCGCGCCAGTTTGACGGCGGCAGCGCTGGCGTTGCGCGCGCCGACCATGGCCACGCAGGGCTTCGACGCAAGCGAGATGTCTCCCCGCCATGTCAGTATCGGCGGCGAGCCGTCCATTTCGCCCAGCAGGCGCGGATAATCGGGCTGGTCGTGGAAGAGATATTTCGCGCCTGCCCTCCGGACGGCCTCGACTTCGCGCTCGATCCGGTCGGCTGGCGCTGCACGATATTGCTTTCCGCCCCGCCCACCCAGATCGGGCAACGCGGCCAGCGCTTCTGCCGCCGTGCCAAATCGCGCCAGCAGCATGGAATAGCTGACCGGCCCGATATTGGGCGAACGCAGCAGGCGAATGCGGGCAAAAGCCTCTTCCTGCGTCAACATTGCAGGAGAAGGATGGCAGACCTCGTTCACCCTTTCGAGCCGACCTTGGGTTCGGTGCCAGCAGCCAGACGTTTGATATTCTCGCGGTGCAGCCAGATTACCAGCACGGCGATAATCGCGAGAAATCCCGACAAGGCGGTCCAGCCGAATATCACCGCAGCGACTGTAGCGGCGACGACCGCGGCCATCCCCGCCAGCGAGCTTATCCGCGTGATCGCCAGGACGGCGATCCAGACTACCGCATAAATCGCACCCAGCTGCCAGGCGAGCCCGAAACATACCCCGGCATTGGTCGCCACGCCCTTCCCGCCCTTGAAGCCGAGCCACACCGGGAAGCAGTGCCCGATCACCGCGAAGAGCGCCGCAAAGCCCACTTCCTGCGGAAAATATCGATAGGCGAGCAGAACCGGAACCAGGCCTTTCGCGAGGTCGAGCAACAAGGTCGCCGCAGCCAGCCCCTTACTCCCCGTTCGCAGCACATTGGTCGCACCGATATTGCCGCTGCCCTGCTGGCGGATGTCGCCCTTGCCCGCGAGTTTCGCGAGGATCAGGCCGAAGGGTATCGAGCCAAAAGCATAGCCTAGCAGAGCGGCCCAGAGCACGTTGATGCTAAAATCGGTCCCGATATCCATTTCTTTTCCCTAACCGTTCGCCCTGAGCTTGTCGAAGGGCCGTACTTCCTTTTAAGACCGTTTTGGAAGAAAAAGCAGGGCTTCGAAGAGCTCAGCCCGAACGGATTCGAAGCTTTGGACAAAAATTCCCCTATCCTGCTGTTCGATTCCGGCGTCGGCGGACTCACGGTCCTTGGCGAACTGCGCAAGCTCCTGCCCGCAGCACCGGTAATCTATGCGGCCGACATCGCCGGGCTTCCCTATGGTGCGAAGAGCGAGGCCGAGGTCGCCGCACGCGTCGCCGGCCTGCTCGGGCGTATGGCCGAGCGTTACCATCCGCGCCTGATCTGCATCGCCTGCAACACCGCCTCGACCATTGCGCTCGGAATGGTGCGCGAGGTGCTGGAAACGCCGATCGTCGGCACCGTGCCTGCGATCAAGCCGGCGGCAAGCATCACGCGCACCGGCACATTCGGCCTGCTCGGCACGGAAGCGACCATGCGTCAGGCCTATGTCGACAAGCTCGAGCAGGAGTTTGCCTCGGGCAAGCGTCTGTTGCGGCATGGTGCCAACGGCCTCGTCGCGATCGCGGAGGCCAAACTGCGCGGCGAAGAGGTCAGCATCGGTGCCGTTGCGGACGAGGTGAAGGCTCTGGTTCTCCAGCCCGGCGGGCGCGAACTGGACACCGTCGTGCTTGCCTGCACCCATTTCCCCTTGCTCGAACCCGAACTGCGCGAGGCGATGGGCAAGGACATCACCTTCGTCCATGGCGCGCAGGGAATTGCGCAGCGGATCGCCTTCTTGACGAAGGGTCAGGAGTTCGCCCGCGCAAAGCCCGATTTCGCCGTGACCACCGGTGAACTGGCAGACTTCGAGAAGCTCGACCGGGCCTTTGCGAACTATGGAATCGATATCCTCGAAAAGTTCTGAGGATTTGCGAGTCGTTCGCAAAGATCGCGGTGGCAAAGCCCGGCGCGTTTGCCTATGTGCAGCGCCATATTTTGCCGCAGACGGGCGGCGCTGTGACGGGTAATCCCGCGTGAACTACGACCAGATTTTCGACGAAGCGATCGGACGGCTCCATGCGGAGGGCCGCTACCGCGTGTTCATCGACATCATGCGCAACAAGGGTGCCTATCCCAATGCGCGCTGCTTCCACGGCCATAATGGCCCGAAGCCGATCACCGTCTGGTGTTCCAACGACTATCTCGCCATGGGCCAGCATCCCAAGGTTATCGAGGCGATGGAAGCCGCCCTGCACGATGTGGGCGCGGGTTCAGGCGGCACGCGTAATATCGGCGGCAACACCCACTTCCATGTCGAGCTGGAACGCGAACTGGCCGACCTTCACGGGAAGGACGGCGCGCTGCTGTTCACCAGCGGCTATGTCTCGAACGATGCAACGCTCTCGACTCTAGCGAAGCTGCTGCCCGGCTGCGTGATCTTTTCGGACGAATTGAACCACGCCAGCATGATCGCCGGTATCCGCAATTCGGGCTGCGAGAAGCGCGTCTTCCGTCACAACGATCTCGAGCATCTCGAACAGCTGCTCGAGGCCGAGGATGCCGACACGCCCAAGCTGATCGCGTTCGAGAGCGTCTATTCGATGGATGGCGACGTCGCCCCGATCCACGCGATCTGCGACCTCGCGGAAAAATACAATGCGCTGACCTATGTCGACGAAGTCCATGCCGTCGGCATGTACGGCAAGCGCGGGGGCGGCATTTCGGAACGTGACGAAGCGGCGCACCGGATCGACATCATCGAAGGCACGCTGGGCAAGGCGTTCGGCGTGATGGGCGGTTACATCGCAGCCGATACGCGCGTGATCGACTGCATCCGCAGCTATGCGCCCGGCTTCATTTTCACCACTTCGCTCAGCCCCGTGCTGGTCGCGGGCGTGCTCGCCGCGGTGAAGCACCTCAAGAGTTCTTCCGAAGAACGGGACGCGCAGCAGGCGGCGGCCGCATTGCTGAAAGGCAAGATGCGTGATGCCGGCTTGCCGGTCATGAATTCGGTCACGCACATCGTCCCGCTGATGGTGGGCGATCCGGTCCGCGCCAAGAAGATCAGCGATATTCTGCTCGCCGAATACGGCGTCTACGTGCAGCCGATCAATTTCCCCACCGTGCCGCGCGGCACCGAACGCCTGCGTTTCACCCCCGGGCCTTCCCATACCGAAACCATGATGGACGAACTGGTCGCCGCGCTGGTCGAAATCTGGGATCGGATGGAACTGGAACTCGCCCGGGCGGCATAGGCGCGGAAGAGATGGCAAAGGCAGCCGATCCTGATTTTCGCCATGACACACCGCATGAAATCAAGGCCCTGCTCGAATCGGACCAGGCGCTTTCCGAAAAGTGGCAGGCCCTGACGCCGCTGGCCCGCAACGAATGGATTTGCTGGGCAATCTCGGCCAAGCAGGAGGCCACCCGCGAGAAACGACGCGTTCGGCTCCACGAAGAAGTCCTCGACGGTAAAAAGCGCCCCTGTTGCTGGCCGGGATGTCCGCACAGGCGCGAATCCGCCCGCAAGTGGGTAGATGCCTGAGGCAGGGCATCTGTTTTGTGCCTGTCGGCTTCCTAAATACGTCCGATGCGACTGCAGCCGTCCTTCCTCTCCAGCAATAACGGACCTCTCTATGGTGTGAGTGCCATCCTTCTCGCCGTGTTCATATCTCTGGCTGCAATCGGGGGACCGAAGGACACGGCGGCATCTCAAATAACTGACTCGCGTCTCGCCGAAGCCTCAACGGATGAGACTTTGCCGGCCACCGACGATCTTCCGGCCGCCGCGGACGATACCGTCATTCTCTCCCGGCTTTCCCCGGACGAGGCCCGGGCCCGCAACGCGGTGATAGAATTCGCTGCCGTCGGACCCGGCAATCCGCGCCCCTTCGCCTTTCATGGCTCCTCCGCAGACAGGCTCCGCGCGCGCGACTGCCTTGCGCTGGCCGGCATGGCGGAGGCCGGTGGCGGCGACGGCAACCAGCGCGCGGTCATGCAGGTCATCCTCAACCGTGTGCGCCACCCGGCCTTTTCCAATTCGGTATGCGGCGTAGTCTTCGAAGGATCGCAGCGCCCGACCGGTTGCCAGTTCAGCTTCACGTGCGATGGCTCCCTTGCACGCAGATATAGCGACAAGCTGTGGGAGGCATCGCGCCGCCGGGCGGAAGAAATGCTTGGCGGTGCGACCTATCCGCCGGTCGGCAACAGCACCCATTTCCACGCAGACTATGTGTATCCCTGGTGGAGCGACGAGCTCGACAAGGTGGCCCAGGTCGGCTCGCACATCTTCTTCCGCTGGCGCGGGTTCTGGGGGACGGCGCGCGCGCTTTCCGCCCGGTATAGCGGCGGCGAGCCAGACCCGATGGCACTGCGCGCGACCGCCGAGGCGGTGGCCGCAGCCAATCCTCTCCCCACCCTGCTCGAAAGCGGCACCGCAGTGCGCAGCATCATGCAGGAACAGGTAGCGGAAACGCCTGCGGCTGACGCTGATGCAGAAGCTTCGCCTTCGCCGGGAGCGGGCGTCCATTTCGTGCTGATCTCGCCCACCGATGCCCCGTCCGAACTTGTCGCTCGCGCGCGCCAGCTTTGTTCGGGCGAAGGGTATTGCCGGGTGCAGGGATGGACCGATGCCGCCAACATTCCATCCAGGCTCCCGCTGGCAGAGGAGGCCCGGCGCACGCTGCGATTCAGCTTCATGGCAGGGGGCGCCGGTGGAAGCGAAGCAGTGTTCTTCGATTGCCGTATGTTCACTGCGCCCGGCAGCGGCACCTGCCTGCCGAACGCGAGGCCGTAACGGATTTTACCGGGGTAACCGGCTGCGCTAATCCCTCCCTCAAATCGAGGAGAGACTATGAGCGGCAGCCCTGACCAACCCTATGACGAAATCGTGCGAAGCCGCCGCAGCATTCGCGGCTATCTGGACAAACCCGTCCCGCGCGAATTGATCGAGGAAGTTCTTGCGCTCGCCATGCGCTCGCCCACTTCCATGAATACGCAGCCCTGGCATTTCCACGTCATCACCGGCGAGCCGCTAGACCGTATCCGCAAAGGCAATACCGAACGGATACTTGCAGGCGAGCCGGACAGCCGCGAATTTCGCCGGGGCGAGCCCTTTGCCGGCGTGCACCGCGAACGGCAGATCGGTGTCGCCAAACAGCTCTTCGAAGCGATGGGAATTGCGCGTGACGACAAGGAGGCCCGTCAGGACTGGGTGCTGCGCGGCTTCCGGCAGTTCGATGCACCGGTCTGCGTGATCGTCACATATGACCGCGAACTTTCCGGGAGCGATGATACTGCATTCGATTGCGGAGCGGTCACGACCTCGCTCGTCAACGCCGCCTGGTCCCGCGGGCTTGGCTGTGTGATCAACAGCCAGGGCATCATGCAAAGCCCCGTCGTCCGCGAACATGCCGGGATCTCCGACGACCAGGTAATCATGAAAGCCGTCGCCATGGGCTGGCCGGACGAGAGCTTTCCTGCCAATGCCGTTGTCAGCAAGCGCAAGAATGTCGACGAGGCAGTGCGATTCGTGGGGTTTGAATGAGCGATAGACTGATCGATTTCGGCGATGGCTTCTGGTCCGTACGCGGAAGTTTCCGCATCGGCGGGCTGTTCGATATCGGTACGCAATGTGCGCTCGTCCGGCTCGCATCCGGGAATTTCGTCTTTCTCGACAGCTATCCTCTCGATGACGAAATCCGTGCGCAGGTCGACGCGCTGACCGATGGCGGGGCCAAGGTCGAGGCGATCCTCAACCTGCACCCCTTTCACACGGTCCACTGCGAATGGATGCATGAGGCTTTCCCGAACGCGGTTCTCTACGGTACTGCCCGGCACCATGAAGTTCTTCCCGACCTGCCGTGGTCCGACACCCGCTGCGAGCAGGACGAACTTGCGCAGAAATATTCGGCAGATTTCGATTTTTCCGTGCCCGCCGGAGTGCCGCTGGTTTGCGAAGACGACAGCGTGCATTTCTCCTCCATCCTTGCCTTTCACCGGGCGAGCGGGACGATCCATGTCGACG
The DNA here is from genome assembly GCF_056857815.1 of Qipengyuania sp. B-5. Lineage (NCBI taxonomy): Bacteria > Pseudomonadati > Pseudomonadota > Alphaproteobacteria > Sphingomonadales > Erythrobacteraceae > Qipengyuania > Qipengyuania sp. B-5. The sequence goes on from NZ_JBSXNU010000029.1 coordinate 49,031, forward strand.
ATACCTTCGTCTATCTGCGCAAGGGCTTTCCGCTTTCGCTGCTTCCCTTCACCAGGCGCTTCGGGTTCCACCCCACGCTTGCCAAGGCATTGCATCCGCGAAGCGGAGCGGCGGACGAATTTCGCGAGTGGGCGATCAACCTGGGGATCGAATGGGCCGAAGCCCGCCGCATCGCTGCCGCACACAATGCGGTACTTCCGCTTGATCGGAAGAAACTCCCCGATCTGATCGGCGAAGCGCTGGGACGGGTAGCTCCGGTGCTCGAAAAGCATCGCACCCGGCACAGCTGAGGTCGATCAGCAGGGTTCGCATACGGGCCTTACGAGTCGCTTGGCCTCGCCAATAGGCAGCAGCTTTGGCGTGAGCCTGGACTGCACACGACCGAAATAATTTTTCCGCTCGCAGCCGCCCGGTAACGGCCCGACCGCCAGCGGTTTTCTCCATGCGACGAGCGCATTTTGCATTAATTCAAAATTCATGCGCGGAACGCGAGGCGACCCTCCCCATTGCCCGGAAATCCCCCTCCCGGCAGCAAGCGGAGAGTAGAAATGAAGAAGAACATTCTCTTGGTCGCCAGCGGCTCTTTCATGGCACTACACGGCGTATCTGCGGCGGCGCAGGAAACACCCCCGGCGGAAACCAGCATCGAGACGGAAACCACCACGGCCACGCCCGCGGCCAATGGCGAAGGCGCGGTAGTCACACGCGAAACGACCACCACCACCGCCACAACGGATATGGGAGAGGTCGAGACCGAGATCGATTCCATGCAGTCGGTCGAAACGCCATCCGGCAATAGCACGACAATCGACCGGACCACGGACGCGGATGGCAAGACCACCACCACGGTCGACCATACCAGGATGGATCATTCGGCGCACAAGAAGGAAGATAGCGAAGAAGGTGACGATAAGCCGGAAACCAACTGAGCTACCGGCAACCAATAGGGACGCCTCTCTCCCCCTCCCCAACAGGCGTCCCGGCCGGACCTCTCACCGGCTAGCGGCCCGCGCAGAAATGTGCGGGCCGCTTTCGTTTCAATATCGGATAGGAAGTGCTGGTGAGCCGGGGCTCAGCGCAGGCTCACCACATTGTCCGCTGCCGGGCGCATGCGGCTGCCATCGTAAAGGCTCGCCATCGGCTCGTCCGTCACGATGATCCGTTCCGCAGCGCCAAAGCCGTTGAAATCGGTTTTCATCGCCGCACCGTAAGCGCCGAGCATGCCGATTTCGACATAATCACCCGCTTGGATATCTTCAGGCAGCGCGAAGGGGCCGGGCATGTAATCGGCATCGTCGCAGGTTGGGCCGTAGAAGGCGAAGTCCATTTCCGGCTTGATCAGATCGTCTTCCAGCGCGCGAACGGGGAATTTCCAGTCCACATGCGCCGCATCGAACAGCGCGCCATAGGCGCCGTCATTGATATAGAGCTCCTCGCCGCGGCGCTTCTCCACCTTTACCACGAGGCTACTGTACTCGGCGCACAGCGCACGGCCCGGTTCACACCACAGCTCGGCGTTATAGGCGATCGGCAGCGCGTAGAAGTGCTGGTGGATAATCTTGAAGTAATCTTCCAGCGGCGGCGGCTCCATGCCCGGATAGACGCTGGGGAAGCCCCCGCCCACGTCGATCATGTCGATGACCACCGATGCCTCGGCAATGGCCGCACGGGTACGGTCCAGAGCCTGCACATAAGCGAACGGGCTCATCGCCTGGCTGCCGACGTGGAAACACACGCCGAGCCAGTCCGCATACTGGCGGGTTTCCTGCAGCAGCGACGGCCCCTCGGTAAGGTCGCAGCCGAACTTGCTGGCAAGGCTCAACGCCGCGTGTTCCGACGATACGCGCAGGCGCACGCAGAGGCGCAGGTCGGTTGCCTCGCTGCCGTCCTCTGCGCGGGTGGCGTCGACTATCTTCGCCAGCTCCTCGCTCGAATCGAGGCTGAAGGTCTTCACGCCATGCTGGAAATAGGCCTCGCGGATCGCGCCGGGCGATTTGACCGGATGCATGAAACACAGCGTCGCCTCGGGCAGCACCGAACGCACCATGCGCACTTCGGCGATCGAAGCGACGTCGTAATGCGTCACGCCGTTATCCCAGAGGATCTGCACGAGCTCCGGCGAGGGATTGGCCTTCACCGCATAGAGCGACTTGCCCGGAAACTTCTCCACGAAGAAACGGGCTGCGCGCGCCGCGGCATGCGGACGGTTGAGGATAATAGGTTCGTCGGGCGCGAGCGCGCGAACTACGGACCGGGCGTCAGGAAAATGCTGCAACTCAAGGGACCCCCTAAACGGTCCTGGCGGACCATGAAACGACAAGCTGCCTTGCGGTTAGGAAGTCCCCTTGGGGCAGCGGGAGCGGCGCATATAAATTGTCGGTCATGAAACGCAAGTGAATATGTGACTCGATATCCGCAAGTTTGCGCGGGTCGCACAGAGCCTGAGTTGCGGCGGGACGCACCTAACTCAACCGGTCGCGGAAGGTCTCGTAGCCGAATTCCTTCACCAGCTCGAGCTGGTCGGTTTCGCTGTCCCACATCCATATGCTCGGCAATTGCACACCGTTGAAGGTGTTGGTCTTCACCATCGAATAATGCGCCTGGTCGAGGAAAGCGAAGCGTTTGCCAATCTCTGCGCCGCCGGGAATTCGGTAATCGCCGATCACATCGCCGGCGAGGCAGGAAGGGCCGCCGATGCGCACTTCCGGGATTTCGCGCTCGCTGGCTTCTCCCAGCATTGCCGGGCGATAGGGCGCCTCGATCACGTCGGGCATGTGGCAAGTGGCGGATATATCCGCGACTGCGACGGGCACTCCATTGAAGCCGGTATCGAGAATCGTACCGACCAGGATGCCTGCATCCAGCGCAACCGCCTCGCCCGGTTCCAGATAGATCTCCGCGCCCGTATCTTCCTTCGCATCGCGCAGGAATTCGATCAGCTCCTCGCGCTGGTAATCGGCTCGGGTGATGTGATGGCCGCCGCCCATGTTGATCCATTTGAGTTGGCCGAACCACGGTTCGATCGCGTCGAATACGCGGTCCCATGTCCTCAGCAGCGGCTCGAGGTCCTGCTCGCACAGATTGTGGAAATGAATGCCCTCGACATGCTCCATGATCTCGGGCGTCAGCTGGTCGATCGGAAAGCCGAGACGGCTGCCGGGACTGGACGGATCGTAACGCGGCACCTCGCCGGTCGGCACCTGCGGATTGATGCGCAGGCCCGTATCGAAATCCTGCCCACTCGCTCGCGCATTCTCGAGGATCAGCGCGGCACGCTGCATCTGGCCGGGCGAATTGAAGATGACATGGTCCGACAGGCGGCAGACCTCTTCCAGTTCCTCGGGCTTGTAGGCGGCGGAATAGGTGGCAATCTCGCCATCGTAGTACTCGCTCGCCAGCCGCGCTTCCCACAGGCCCGATGTGCATACGCCGTCAAGGTATTCACCGATGATCGGCGCCGCGCTCCACATGGAAAAGGCCTTGAGTGCGGACAGCACCTTGATGTCCGCCTCGTCCCGGATTTCGGCCAGCACCTGGCAATTGGCGCGCAGTTTCGCCGCATCCACCACGAAGGCGGGGCTATCGACGCGAGTGAGATCGAAATGGGCAAAGGCGCCCGGATCGCCGGCTCTAGTTTCCACAGTTCGACCTTGCTCCTATAAATTTCACGCGAAGACGCGAAGAGGTCAGTCTCCGAAACGGCTACCGCGATGTTTGTTGACGATGCGTTTGAGGCCGTCCTTGAACATCGGCTGTCCGAAATTCATCAATAAGCCGAGTGGCAAATGCGTCAGTCGCAAATAGGTAAGGACCTGCTTGCCGTGAACGGGCATTAATTTTTCGACCGACTTGAGTTCGAGAATGAGTCGGTTTTCCACCAGAAGATCGATCTTGAACGCGTTGTCTACGACAACGCCCTTATAACGCAAGGGGACCGACACCTGCCGCCGAACCTCAAGCCCTGCTTGCTGCAGCGCTTCAGCCATTAGTGCCTCATAGGCGCTTTCAAGCAGCCCCGGTCCGAGATCGTCATGAATATGAAAGCCGCAATCGACGGCGATCCGGGCAGTGCGCTCGATCTCGTCAGGGCGCAACATCTTCGCGTCTTCGCGTGAACCGGACCCCATTAAAATGCGACCGGACCATCCAGTTCCTTCACCTGCCAAGACAGGCCATGCTGGTTCAGCATGTCCATGAAGGGATCGGGATCAAATTCCTCCATGTTGAACACGCCGTCACCTTCCCACTTGCCAGTGACCATCATCGCCGAACCGATCATCGCAGGCACACCGGTGGTGTAGGAGACTGCCTGATTGCCGGTTTCCTCGTAGGCCGCCTCATGGCTGCAGATATTATTGATGTAGAAGGTCTTCTCGCCCGATCCGTCGAGCGCCTCACCTGTGGCGATTACGCCGATATTGGTGTTGCCCTTGGTCGTTTCGCCCAGCGTTTCGGGCTTGGGCAGTACGGCGGCGAGGAACTGCAGCGGGATGATGTCCTTGCCCTGATACCTTACCGGATCGATCCGCGTCATGCCGACGTTCTGCAGCACGGTCAGGTGCTTGATGTATTCATCGCCGAAGGTCATCCAGAAGCGCGCACGCTCCATCTCCGGGTTGAACTTGGCGAGGCTTTCCAGCTCTTCGTGATACATCATGTACATGTTCTTGGGCCCGACGGCTTCGAAGTCGAACTCGACCTTCTTGCCCATTGCCGGGGTTTCGACGAACTCGCCGTTTTCCCAGTGACGCGCGGGCGCAGTCACTTCGCGGATGTTGATTTCCGGATTGAAGTTGGTGGCGAAGGCCTGCCCGTGATCGCCGCCGTTGCAGTCGAGAATGTCGAGCAGGCGGATGCTCTTCAGCTTGTGCTTCTTCAGCCACATGGTGAAGACACTGGTCACGCCCGGATCGAAGCCTGAACCCAGCAGCGCCATCAGTCCGGCTTCCTTGAACCGGTCGTGATAAGCCCACTGCCAGTGGTATTCGAACTTGGCCTCGTCCTTCGGTTCGTAATTCGCCGTGTCGAGGTAATCCACGCCCGCTTCGAGGCAGGCATCCATGATGGGCAGGTCCTGATAGGGAAGCGCCAGGTTCACTACGAGGCTGGGCTGCACCTTTTTGATCAGGTTCACCATTGCCGGGACTTCTTCCGCGTCGATCTCGTAAGTCTCCACGTCGACGCCGGTGCGGTCCTTCACGCTTGCGGCGATCGTATCGCACTTGGACTTGGTGCGGCTGGCGAGATGGATATCGGTGAAGATATCCTTGTTCATCGCCATCTTGTGAACGCAGACCGAGCTGACGCCGCCCGCACCGATGACCAGAACTGTCGACATGGATGAAACCTCTTTCCTGAAAATGCGAATCTAGCGCCCCCTAGCGAAATGCGCAGGCCACGCCAAACGATCCGCTCGCCGCATTTCCTAACGGGCCCGGATCAGGCATAGCGCACGCCATGACCATCGCCCTTCCCACCTCTCCCCTGCATTCGAAACAGGGCTCTGAACCCGTGAACTTTTTTCGCCTTAGACTGTGTAACAGGCGGTCCATGTGTTGCCTGGGAGCGACGAACCGATGAGCGGTCTCCGTGTACCGAATCGCGACGGTGTGCTCGCCGCGGCGAGATCGATCGCCGAGATCCTCCCGCCCAGCCCCCTGCTTCCGGTCGAGATTGCCGGAGTGCGCTGTCACGTAAAGGCGGAAAGCCTCCAGCCAGTAGGCGCGTTCAAAATCCGCGGAGGCTGGTGGCGGCTTTCGAACTTGAATGAGGAAGAGAGGTCGCGCGGCGTGGTCGCCGTATCTTCGGGCAATCATGCGCAGGGCGTTGCGTGGGCAGCGCGACGACTGGGAATCCACGTTGTCATAGTGATGCCGCGCAATGCGCCGAAGGTGAAACTGGAGGCAACCCGCGCACTTGGGGCGGAAGTCGTGCTTTATGACCGCCCCGGCGAGGACCGTGACGAAGTGGCCGCACGCGAAGTCGAGGCGCGCGGGGCTACACTGGTTCATGCTTTCGGCGATCCTTGGGTGATCGAGGGACAGGGCAGCGCGGGTGTCGAAATCGAAACGCAGCTGGGCCGTACGCCCTCTCGCATCGTCGTGTGCTGCGGCGGTGGCGGCCTTGCGGCAGGGCTCGCCATCGCCTGCCCGGAAAGCGCGATCCATATTGTCGAACCCGAGGGGTGGGATATGGTCGGCCAGGCCCTTGCCGCAGGAGAAATCGTGCGGGTGGGCGATAAGCCGCCAGCTACCATCTGCGACGCGCTTCAGCCCGATGCGACCAAGCCGATCAATCTGCAGGTCTTGCATGGCCGCGCCGAACCCGGTGTGACCGTCACCGATGAGGAAGTGCGCGAAGCCCAGCGTTTCGCCTTTTCGCGGCTCAACCTCGTCGCGGAGCCGGGTGGCGCAGCAGCCCTCGCCGCAGCATTGTTTGGCAAGGTTACGCTGGACGAAGATACCGTCATCATGCTGACTGGCGGAAACACTGATGCGGAAAGCTTTGCCGCAACGCTGGCAGCCGTTTGACTTTGCGTCGATCTCGAAGCAGTTCAGTCAAGTAACAGGGAGGGAATTCACGATGCAGGCTCAAATGCTCGCACCTGCCGCAGTACTGGTGCTGTGGTCTATCGTCATGCTTTTCTGGATGGCTTTCACACGCCTGCCCGCGATGAAGAAGCTCGGCAGCGGCGGCGGTCTGCGCGAAGCCAAGCCGGGCGGCCGGGGCCAGGATCTCGAAGGTGTGATCGATGACAGGATCAACTGGAAGGCGCATAATTACGCCCATCTGATGGAACAGCCGACGATCTTCTATCCGACGGTTGTCATCCTTGCGATCATGGGAGCCGGATCGTGGGACGTGCTGCTGGCTTGGATCTACGTGGTCCTGCGCATCATTCACTCGGTCTACCAGGCCACCGTCAACGTCGTGAAGGTACGGTTCCTGTTCTTCGCGCTATCGAGCCTGGCACTCACTATTCTCGCCATTCGCGCGGTGATGGCCACGCTGTTTTTCGACCCTGCCCTCGCCCCGATATGATGGGAGCCTGACGAATGAATGTGATTACCGAATCCGCCATCTTGCAACCTGTTGTGGTCCTCATGGCATGGACCATGGTCATGTGGCTCTGGATGTACGCCACGCGTATCCCCGCGATGAGCAAGGCGAACATCAAGCCCGACGATGCTCGAAGGACCAAGGGGCTGGACGATGCGCTGCCCGATCAGGTTCAGTGGAAAGCGCATAATTACAATCATTTGCACGAGCAGCCGACCCTGTTCTACGCAGTCTGCCTGCTGCTGGCGATGGTAGGATGGGGCGAAGGGATGAACGCGCTGCTGGCGTGGATCTACGTCGGCCTGCGCGTCATACACTCGGTCGTGCAGGTCACCGCCAACAAGGTGATGGTGCGCTTCGTGCTGTTCGCGGTGTCGAGCCTCGTGCTGATCGCGCTGATCTTCCACGCCGCAATCTGGGCGTTCGACATTCACATGTGAGCTGGCAAGGGCTCGCCAGCGGGCGAGCCCTTCAGCAGGAGTTTACTCGGCAGCCTCGGCGGCATGGGCATGCCCGTCCGCATCGACTTCGAGATTGGCGAGGAAACGCTCGGCATCGAGCGCGGCCATACAGCCCATGCCAGCGGCGGTGACCGCCTGACGGTACACATGGTCGGTCACATCTCCAGCAGCGAACACGCCCGGAACGTCTGTCTTGGGCGAACCCGCCTCGGTGAGGAGATAGCCGCCATCGTCCATCGGCAACTTGCCCTTGAACAGTTCGGTCGCGGGCGCGTGACCGATAGCCACGAAGGCCCCGTCGGCTTCGAAAGTGCTGTCTTCGCCGGTCACTGTATCCCGCAGGTTGAGATGATGCAGCGCGCCGTTCGGGCCGGCCTCGAAGCTCTCCACCGTCTTGTTCCAGATGACCGAAATCTTCGGATGGTTGAGCAGGCGTTCCTGAAGGATCTTCTCCGCGCGCAATTCGTCGCGGCGGTGGATCAGCGTCACATCGTCCGAATGGTTGGTAAGGTAGAGCGCCTCTTCAACCGCAGTGTTGCCGCCGCCGATCACCGCGACCTTCTTGCCGCGATAGAAGAAACCGTCGCAGGTTGCGCAGGCCGAAACGCCCTTCCCGCCCAGCTCCATTTCACCCGGCACGCCCAGCCACTTGGCCTGCGCGCCGGTGGCGATCACCAGCACATCGGCAATGTACTCGTCCCCGCTGTCACCTATCGCCCTGAAAGGCGAGCCGCCGGCGATATCGACATCGACTATGGTGTCCCACATCATCCGCGTGCCGACATGTTCGGCCTGTTTCTGCATCTGCTCCATCAGCCAGGGGCCCTGGATGACGTCGGCGAAGCCCGGATAGTTCTCGACATCGGTGGTGATGGTCAATTGGCCGCCGGGCTGGAGGCCCTGCACTACGATCGGCTCCATCATCGCGCGCGCGGCATAGATGGCAGCGGAATAACCCGCCGGGCCGGAGCCGATGATCAGCATCTTGGTGCGATGGGTAGCCATATCTCTTGTCTCGTGATCGTATGGGAATTGTGTGAGGCGGCTATATGGGGATTGCCTTTGCCGGAGTCACGCCACGAAGCGTTCGCGAAGCCGGTCCTTCAACAACTCGTCCACACCTAAGGCGCCTTGGACAAAGCCATCGAGCGAACCATGCTCGTCCTCGACCTCCCGCCAGAAGGTGTGAAGATAGTCCTCATTCACCTCCAGCAGCGCCCGGATCGCGCCCTCGTCCAGCTTGCGACCAAGTCTTTGCTCGATCCCCGGTACCGACTGGGAAGCGAGCACTTCGAGCGTCGGCGCGTCATTGGTACGTAAGAACTCCGCCATCTGGTCGTCTCTGCCAACCCCGAGAACGTGGAGCATCAGCATAGCGGCGACGCCAGTGCGGTCCTTGCCCGCGAAGCAGTGAACAAGGCTGGCCCCGTCCCGCTCCGCCAACAGGTGGAAGTAGCGGGCGAACATCGAGACCATCGCTTTATTGCGCGGCATACGGGTATAGACACCGATCATTCGTTGGCGGGCGAATTCCTCGGTCGTGGTGCTCTCGTCGACGTCCATATGCGGCGGACTGGAACTGGTTTCACCATCATAGAAGAAAACTTCGCCATCGAAGCCATCCGGTCGCCGGCAAGGATTGCGTTCACGCTCCGAAATACCGCGCAGGTCGATGACGGTTCTGATGTCCAGTGCCTTCACGGCAAGCAAGTCGGCGTCGCTGGCGCCGATATGCTGCCCCGAACGCCACAACAGTCCGGTCTTCACTTTTCTCCCACCCGGAGTCGTCCAGCCGCCGTAATCGCGGAAATTGTGAATGCCTTCGGTGTCGAGGAAAGGTTTGCGAATCATAGGCAGGACCGTGGCAGCCACGCGCGCGAGCGGCCAGCTACAAAATCATTACGGAGAACGAGATCAGTGGGGAACGTCGTCGAGGTCGCGGAGGAATGTCTCGGTCCAGTTCTGGACATTGTCGTCCCGCACCGTCCCTATCAGCTTCTGGTAACGCTCCTTGCGCTCTTCCAGCGGCATATCGAGAGCAACCCCGATTGCATGGGCAAGATCGTCGGGGCTGTGCGGATTGACCATCACCGCGTCCTGCAATTGCGCTGCCGCTCCAGCGAATTGCGACAGGATCAACACTCCCGGATCTTCGGGGTCCTGTGCGGCAATGTACTCCTTGGCGACGAGGTTCATCCCGTCACGGAGAGGCGTGACGAGCCCGATTTTCGCTGCCCGGAAGAACCCGAACAATTCCTCGTGGCTATAGCCGCGATTGACGTAGCGCACGGGTACGACATCAACTTCGCTGCGCGCGCCATTGATCTGGCCAGTCTTCTGCTCGAGCGTGGCGCGGATCTTCTGATAGCTTTCGACATCTTCCCTGCTCGGAGGGGCGATCTGCACGAAAACAAGGTCGCGCACCCGTTCGGGATGCTTGTCGAAGAACCGCGAAATCCCGTCGAGGCGCTCGGGCAGTCCCTTTGAATAATCCAGGCGGTCGACACCGATCATGGCGGTGCGCCTCCGGGTCGAGCTCATCAGGCGCTGCTGGGCTTGCCGGGCCTCCCCCTTCTCGCCGAGTTTGCTGAAATGTTCCCAGTCGATCCCGATAGGATAGGCCCGCGCAATCGTGGTTCGCCCATCCAGCGTGACGGACCCGCTCTCTTCGTCCACATCGGCACCAAGTTCCTCACGGCAGTAATGCAGGAAGCTATCGAGCCATTCCTGTGTTTGAAAACCGACGAGGTCGTAATGCAGCATCGTGCGTACCAACCGCTCGTGATAGGGCAGCGAGACGAATAGCCGGGTCGCGGGCCAAGGGATGTGCAGGAAAAAACCGATGCGGTTCTTGCATCCACGGGAACGCAGGCGCTCTCCAAGGGGAACAAGGTGATAATCGTGCACCCACACGACATCGTCGGGTTCGATCAACGGGGTGACAAGTTCTGCAAAACGTTCATTGACGCGCTCGTAGCCCTTCCCCGTCTCGCGTTCGAATTTGGCGAGATCGAGCCGGTAGTGGAACAGTGGCCATAGCGTCGAGTTGGCATAGCCGTTGTAATATTCCTCGATATCCCTTTCGGACAGATCGATGGTGGCCGTGGTGACATCGTCGCTGGTCTGCGTTGAGATATTCCCTGTTCGACCGCTTTCGCTTTGTTTGCCCGACCAGCCGAACCACAAACCCTGGCGGTTCTTAAGCGCGGAATGCAGTGCGCCGGCAAGCCCACCTTGCGCCCCCGCTGCTCCACGCGCCTTCGGTACGGCAACACGATTGGAAATTACTACAAGGCGGGCGTCGGCGCTCATCGCACTTCGCTCCAGCTTTTCGAAAGATGACCGGCTGAGTTGATAATACCTACCAGCGAATAGGTCTGCGGGAAGTTCCCCCAAAGCTCGCCCGTCGTGTAATCCAGGTCTTCGCTTAGCATTCCAGAACGCGTCGTATGTCCCAGCATGGCTTCGAACATATTACGCGCTTCTTCGCTCCTGCCGGTCAGGTGCAATGCTTCGATCAGCCAAAAGGTGCAGACGTTGAATGCTGTTTCGGGTGCCCCGAAATCATCTTCGGCAGCATATCGCAGCATGTGATCCCCGCGCCGCAATTCGCGTTCCACAGCCTCGAATGTGGCGAGAAACCGCTCATCATCGGGTTTCAGATAACGCAGTTCGACCATCTGGAGCAGGCTGGCGTCGAGATAATTGCTCTCGAAGCTTGCAACGTAGTGTCCGTCCTCTTCGCTCCAAGCCCGGGCATCGATGGTGGCACGGATTGTCTCCGCGCGTTCATTCCAGAAGGTGGCTCGATCGGCCTTGCCCAGCCGTGCCGCCACATTGGACAGACGGTCGCAGGCGGCCCAGCACATGACTGCCGAATAGGTATGGACCTCTTGCCGCGTGCGAAATTCCCAGAGGCCGGCATCGGGCTTGTCGTGCTTGGCCCACGCCGCCTCGCCTACTTCCTCCAGATGAGTGAAATCCCGTTCGTCCGCCATCCGCAGGAGCCGCGTGTCGAAGAATGCTTGCGCCGTCGGCATCACGATCTGGCCGTAGCAATCGTACTGAACCTGCGTATAAGCTGCATTGCCGATACGTACCGGGCCGTTGCCGCGATAGCCCGCAAGATTTTCGGCCTCGAATTCGTGCAATTCGGCAAGGCCGATCACCGAATATAGCGGCTGAATTTGTCCCCCACGCGCCTGATCGATAATATTGCGAAGGTAAGCGAGGTATTTTTCCAGCACATCCAGCGCGCCCAGCCGGTTCAGGGCCTGCACCGTGTAGTAGCTGTCGCGAATCCAGCAGAATCGATAATCCCAATTCCTCTGGCTGCCGGGCGCTTCCGGTATGGAGGTGGTCAGCGCAGCCACGATCGCGCCGGTTTCTTCGTGCTGGCACAGTTTCAGTGCAATGGCGGCGCGAATGACTTCCTCCTGCCATTCCAACGGAATGTGAAGACCGCGCACCCAGTGCTGCCAATACTTCCTCGTATTCGCTTCCATCGTGCGAACTTCGTTGCGGATGTTGCCCACGAAAGGCTCGTCCGGACCGAGGAAGAAGTGCTGGTCGCTTTCGACACGGTAGCTGCAATCTTCAAGAATATAGCCGACAGGCGCATCGGTGGTAAGGCGCATCGTCTGATCGCCGAGCAGGTAACGGATATGGTTGGTTCCGCTCGTAGTCTTGCTCAGTTCTTCCCCATAGTTGCGCATCGGCTTGAGGCGAACACGTAGGCGGGGAGCGCCCGACACCGGTCGTGCGATCCTGATGAATGCCACGGGCCGATACATGCGCCCCGATCGTTCGAAACGCGGGGCGAAGTCGTAAATATCGAGCGCGCTGCCATCTTCCGCTTCGAGACGGGTGACGAGGATCGGTGTGTTGCGGACATAGTGCTGCGTGGCGGAAACCTGTCCTTCCAGTTCGAACCGCCATACGCCCTCGTCCTGCCGGTCGCCGTTCAGTAACGAACAGAACACCGGGTCACCGTCCACGCGGGGGACGCAGCCCCACACAAAACCTGCCGATTCGTCGACCAGGGCGCTGACCTGGCAATTGCCGATAGGAGAAAGTTCGAGGTTAGGTTCGGTCATAGATCCAGCCATTTGTGCACTGCAGCGACATCTTCGAGGTGATAGCGAGCAGCCTCGCTATCCCGTTCCCCGACGGCAATACCGAAACCCGAGAATTCGATTGCAGCAGTCATTCCGTCTTCATCGGTCGTGTCGTCGCCAATGAAGATCGGGACCGATCCGGCAAAAGGACGCTCCGCCATGAAAGCGCGCACGGCACCGCCCTTGTCAGCGCCCGGTCGGACGAGTTCAGCAACACCCTTACCGCTGGTAACGCAGAGTTCGTGACGCTCGGCAACTTCACGCGCAAACGATAAGGTCGCTTCGGCTTTGGTGGGGCTCCCACGATAATGTAGCGCTCCTCCATGCAACTTCGTCTCGTAGAAGAGTTCATGCAGTTCTGCATAGGCACGAAGCTCCCTCACGCATTCCTCGGAGAGGGCCGCTGGCTCATCACCGAGCCTCGAACCGTCGGGCAATAGCCTCGAAGCACCATGCGACCCTGCCCGGCATAGAGTTATATCGCCCAAATGCGAGGCCAGATCGTCGAGCGCCCTACCGGTTATCAAAGCCAGGCGTCCCTCGAGCCGGTCTCGCAGCGAGTGAAGAGAATCAGCAAGCGTATCGGGCACGTCGATGGCGCCAGGTTCGTGCGCGATGTCCACCAGCGTGCCGTCAAAATCGAGAAACAGCGCCACGGACCCGGCTGCAAGCAGCTCGGCAAAGGGCGGCGGGGATGGGAGCGGAGTGCTGCTAGCCATCAAAAGGGGCCTTAGCGACCTTGCCGCCGAGGTCAAACGATCAGCTATCGGCAATAGCTCCCGGATCGAGGATCAGGTCGCCGTTCTCGACGCGCCAACCCTCCAGACGTGAAAGGAAATTCATACCCAGCACATTGGTATTGCCCAGATTGGGTGCGATCACTGCGTCCAGTCCTTCCGCAGCAATGTTCCCGAAGCTCAGGTGGCCGAGAGTGGTGAGTTCGGCGGTGACCGTTCCGTTGGCGGTGCTAAGCATGACCGGCAAGCCGCCCGTGCGAGGTTCGAGACCGGCACGCGCCGCCGCTTCTCCGGACAAGGCCGTCAGCGTGGCCCCGGTATCGATCAGGAACCGCGTAGGTACGCCGTTCACTTCGGCCACAACCCAATAATGCCCGTCTGCCGCCATGGGCACGAGGGTCTCTTCGCCGACTATGCGCTGTTCCGGCATGCCGATCTCGGTCACGGCGTCAAGCCGCGGATCAAAGCGAGCAAGTTGAAGGAATACGGTGGCGAGGATACCCACCAGTGCAATAGTACTGACGGAGCGAACCAGCCGCCCCCCGGCAATCTTGTTGCGCAGCATCAGAGCGCCAATCCAGCCGAGAAAAAGGGCGGCTATCGTCCCGGCCAGCAGGCCGGATCGCGGAATTGCACGGATGACTTCTGCGATGGCGTCGAAGGCGCTTTGCGGGTCCATCACGCGGATATAGGGAACGGAACTGATCGCGTCGATGAATGGGCCCGAAAAATCAGGGGGCGTCCCGCTTTTCCGTTGCTTCGGCGAGAATTAGCGAAAAGCGGCCCTGCTCGTCGGTCCAACGCTTTTTGGGAGCCCAGCCACCCGCCAGCAACAGCGTGTTCGCGCTTCGACGCGTGAATTTGTGGCTGTTTTCCGTATGGATCGTCTCGCCCTCGCTCATTGCAAAGCTCTCGCCTGCGACCGTGAAAGCGATATCGCGCACTGCCTGCAGATGCATCTCGATACGCGCAAAATCGTCGTTCCATCGGGCCAGATGTCGTAGCGCATCGACAGGAATGTTTCCGCCGAGTTCGCGGTTGATCCGGCGAGCAAGATTGAGATTGAACTCGCCAGTTACCCCCCGCGCATCATCGTAGGCGGCTTCGAGTACCTGCCGGTCCTTCACGAGATCCATCCCGATGAGCAGCAGTGGCATTTCGTCCCGTCCGGCCCCGAGTGTCGCGCGCATCGAGCGCAGCATGTCCACCGCCGTTCGGGCCACCATGTTTCCGATGGTCGATCCGGGAAAAAACCCCAGTTTTTTCGCGCCGAAAACCTCGCTCGGCAATTCCACCTGGCGCATGAAATCCGCTTCGACCGGATAGACATTCAGTGCGGGAAACTTCTCCGCCAATGCGGCTGCCGACATCCGCAGGAAATCGCCCGAAATATCGAGCGGGACATAGGCGGCGGGCTCTATGGCGCGCAACAGGAGCGGGGTCTTCACCGAACTACCCGAACCGAACTCGACCACTGCCCTGCCCTTGCCGATCAGCTCGGCGAATTGCTGACCGCGAGCTTCGAGAATCTCGGTTTCCGCGCGGGTTGGGTAATATTCCTCGAGTTCGGTAATATCTTCGAAAAGCTGCGAACCGGCATCGTCATAGAGCCAACGCGCGGGAATGGCCTTCTGGCGCTGGTGCAAGCCTGCAAGCACATCTTCGCGAAAGGCACGATCCACACCATCCTCATCGCGATCGACGAGCGCTATTCCCTGTTCGGTACTCATAAATCCTTTGCCAATCTCAGCCCCGTGTATTGCCAGCGCTGGTGGGGATAGAAAAAGTTGCGATAGCTGGCGCGCGAGTGCCCCCGCGCGGTGGCGCAGCTGGCGCCCTTCAGAACGAACTGCCCACTCATGAACTTACCGTTGTACTCACCCACCGCGCCTTCTGCTGGCTGGAAGCGGGGATAGGGTAGATAGCCGGAACGCGTGAACTGCCAGCAATCGCCAAACAGGCTATCGGAGCCGATCGGGAGAGGCGGGGACGCATCGTCCAACTGGTTGCCGCTTGCCGGATCATGTGCCGCCAGTTCGCCCTCCTGACCACGGGCGATCGCTTCCCACTCGAATTCCGTCGGCAGACGCTTGCCCGCCCAGGTCGCGAACGCATCTGCTTCGTAATAGGAAATGTGAGTGACCGGCGCGTCAGGATCGCGCTCCTGCCAGCCGCTATGCGTGAAATGCTGTTGCTCACGCCAATACAAAGGCGCGCGAACCCCGTTTTCCTGGACCCAGGCCCAGCCATCGGACAGCCATAGAGTCGCCTCATCATAGCCACCATCCGCGATGAATTCGGACCATTCCCCGTTCGTGACGAGGCGCGATGACAGGGCGAAAGGTTCGAGCAGGACACGGTGTGCGAGGCCTTCGTTGTCGAAAGCGAAACCATCCGACTGGTGTCCGATCCGGGCAATGCCGCCGGGATGCTCATACCAATCATCCGCCTGTTTTCGCGCCGAAGGAACCTGTGTGTCCCACATGGCGGGGCCAAGCGGGTTCTGGAAGAGGGCGTGCTTGATATCGGTTAGCAGTAGTTCCTGATGCTGCTGCTCATGCGCAAAACCGAGTTCGACAAGTGGGCGCAATTCTTCGCGCTCAAGCAAGGGCTGCATGGCGTCATCGACATGGGCGCGCCAGGCAAGGATGTTTTCCAATGTGGGTCGCGAGAGCATCCCCCGGGAAAAGCGCGCGATCCGCTTACCTTCCGCTTCGTAATAGGAATTGAAGACGAAAGGCCAATCTTCGTCATAAAGCGAATAGCCGTCCTCGTGGTCGCGCAAGAGGAAGGTTTCCCAGAACCAGGTCACATGCGCCAAATGCCATTTGGCGGGGGACGCATCCTCCATCGACTGCAAAGTGGCATCGGTTTCGGAAAGGGGTCCGACCAGAGCCTCGCTCAGGGAGCGCACCCTGGCGTATCGTTCTGCAAGATCCCCTGTGGCCGCGGATTGTCTGGCCTGAACGCCGGGCATAGCCCTGCTCTCCTCTTGCAGTTGCCGGCAGCGACAACCGGCGAGCACCATGGCGTATTTAAGTATCGGTTTAAAGGCCGCTATTCAACGTTGCCCACCATGGGTCCGGTGCTTGGTCAAGCCAATTCCGAGATCGAGCGAGCTTTCGAACCAGACGGTCGAAAGGCCAAGAGGTTCCGGCGGTTGCGCGCTGCGCTAGGCTGCGTCCGCCTGCTTCAGCGCGTGTTCGGCATTGAGCGTTTCCGCGATCAGGAATGCCAATTCCAGCGATTGCGCAGCATTAAGACGCGGATCGCAATGCGTGTGATAACGATCTTTGAGCGCTTCGTCCGTAATGGCAACAGCTCCGCCTACGCATTCCGTCACATCCTGCCCGGTCATCTCGACATGGATGCCGCCCGGGTGCGTGCCTTCGGCACGATGCACGGCGAAAAAGTCCTTCACTTCGGTCAGGATGCGGTCGAATGGGCGGGTCTTGTAACCACTCTCCGATTTGACGACATTGCCATGCATCGGATCGCAGCTCCACACGACCGGATGACCTTCCGCCTTCACCGCACGGACAAGGCGCGGCAGGCCATCTGCGACCTTGTCATGTCCGAAGCGACTGATCAGCGTGATGCGACCTGGTTCGCGTGCTGGGTTGAGCGTATCCAGCAACCGCAGCATGGTGTCGGTCTCCAGGCTCGGTCCGCACTTCATACCCAGCGGATTGCCTATTCCGCGCGCAAACTCGACATGTGCACTGCCCTCGAAACGCGTACGGTCCCCAATCCAGACCATATGTGCGCTGGTATCGTACCAGTCGCCGGTGAGGCTGTCGCGGCGGGTCAGCGCCTGTTCGTAGGGCAGGAGCAGTGCCTCGTGGCTGGTGTAGAAGCTGGTGCCCTGCAACTGGGGCACGGTTGCAGGGTCGATCCCGCAAGCTTCCATGAAGTCGAGGGATTCCCCGATCCGGTCGGCGACGTCGGAGAACTTGTCTGCCCAGGGGCTACGCCCCATGAAGTCCAGCGTCCACTGGTGGACCTGCCGCAGGTTTGCGTAGCCACCGCCAGCGAACGCGCGCAGGAGGTTGAGCGTGGCCGAAGCCTGGAAATAGGCGCGGACCATGCGCTGGGGATCGTTGGTACGGGTCTCAGCGTCGAATTCGATGCCGTTGACATTGTCGCCGAAGTAGCTGGGTAGGGTCACATCGCCCTGCGTTTCAGTATCAGAGCTGCGCGGCTTGGCGAATTGGCCCGCCATACGGCCGACCTTAACCACCGGCTTCTTGCTGGCGAAGGTCATTACGACCGCCATCTGCAACAGCACACGAAAAGTGTCCCGGATGTTGTTCGGATGGAATTCGGCGAAGCTTTCCGCACAATCGCCGCCCTGCAACAGAAATCCGTTGCCTTGCGCTACTTCAGCAAGGTCCGCCTTGAGCGCACGCGCTTCACCCGCAAAGACAAGCGGTGGATGGCTGGAGAGCGCCTGTGTCGCCTCGTCCAGAGCTTCGGCGCTTTCATAGCGTGGCAGGTGCTTCGCTTCGAAAGTCTGCCAGCTATCGGGTGCCCATTCGCGTGCCATCATTATTCCAGTTGCAATCAATTAAGGCCAAAACCCAAGCCGACACGCCCTTTTCGCGCAAGCAGCATAAACTTGGCCAGCGCAAAAGAGCGATTGCGCTGATCGCCTCAGCGACCGCTTTGCGCCGAACCGGCTCTGGCAGACGGGGTGGCGAGTTGCTGACCCTCGGGTATCACAGCCATACGCCAGCCGGCAGTTCCGCCGAAATATTCGCGCGCCAGCGCCAGCATGGCTTCTGGCGTGGTCTGCGAGTAATCGTTAATCAGACCTCTTAGCGCCTGCATCCGCCGCGGGTCCTGCGTCGAGCCTTCGAGTTCGAGCAAATAGAAATAATTCCCGCTCGATATCCGCTCGTAATAGTTGCGCAGCGGCTCGGTGGCGCGCGCCAATTCGTCGGCAGACGGCGGCGTTTCGGTCAGTTCACGTGCGATCCGGTCGGCTTCGGCAAAGAAAACCGGCACGTCCTTGGGCTGTAGCTGGGCGAAACCGGTGATCGACCCGCCGCTATCGACATCGGTTGGCCAATCCAGTCGAACCGAAGGTGAATAGCTCGCCCCCGCCTTTTCTCGCATGGCATCGAGAAGCCGATTGCTGAACACTTCGGTCAGGATAGAAAGTTGGCGCGATTTGCGAATTTCGCCCATGCCGCCACCCGTCGGCCAAGAGATAACTGCCGCTGCCTGGTTCGCTTCGCCCTTGTGATAGCGCACCACCGTTTCCCCCGCCGGGGCAATCTCGATCGCACGGTCGAGCATGGCAGGAGGGATAGGCTTGCGATCTGGCAAAGCGCCAAAGGTGCGCGAAAGCGTTTCGATCGCCTCCTCGCGGTCGAAGTCGCCGAAAATCAGCACTTCCACCGGACCTTGAGACAGGATCGGCTCCCACACTTGACGGAAGCCTTCGACCGTGGTGGCTTCGAGTTCCTCGGGCGAAGCCGTGCGGAAGATCGGATTCTCGTCATAGATATAATATTCGAGGTCACGATTCAGGACGCCGCCGGGACTGGAAGCATAGCTCTCGTAGGCCAGCCGCCCGGCAGCCTTTGCCCGGATAACCGGGTTGGGGTCCCAGCGCGGCATACCTAGCTTCGCAGCGAAGAGATAAAGCTGGTCGGCAAGATCCTGGCGCCGCGTCTGGGCGCCAAAGGTGAACGTGCCTTCTTCGATACCGAAATCAAAGCCCATCTTTCGCCCGGTCGAGATGCGGTCGAGTTCTTCCTGTCCGAGCTCGCCCAGCCCCGACTGGATCAACGCCACCTGACCAAGATCGATATAGGGTGCATCTTCGGGATCGAAGGCACGCAGCCCCGCACCGAACCGCACTTTCACCGCCACACGACCAGGCTCATGACTGTTCGCCATCAACAGAGCCTTTACGCCATTGGCGAACTCGATCCGTTCGACATCACCGATACCATGTGGCACGCGCGCCACGACCTCGCCCGGAGTTCCGATCGGCGGAAGATCGTCGAAGCTTATGCTCTGCGCAGCAAGGCGCGCATTGTCTGCTGCAACCACAGGTTCGAGAAGCGCAGACTTGACCGCTGTTTCGCCCGTATCGAGAGCTTCGGGCGTTACATAGACTGCCCGGATGACACTGCCGTCGAAAAGCTTGCGGGTTTGTTCAAGCACGTTCTGCGGGGTCGTTTTGGCCTTCATCGAATTGAAGACCATCAGGAAAGTTTCCGGCGCGGCGATGGCTTCGCGGATATCGACCGCGTTTACTAGATCGTTGGCATAATTCGATCCGGCAAGCACCGAGCGCTGTTCGACCATGTTTGCATAGCCGACTTCCATCTCGGCAAGTTCACGTTCCATCTCCTCCTGGGTGGGAGGATTGGCCAGCGCATCGGCAATAACCGCGCGGACATCGGCCAGTCCGGCCTCCCAGTCCTCGGTCAAGGGGGCAAACTGGACGAGCGTCGCATGGGTCGAGCGACTGATCTTGGACTCGCTCGCCTGAGCATAGAGATAGCTGCCGCCAGCGCGCGCGCGCGCTTCCAGACGCCGGTTGATAAGCGCAAGCGCCAATTGCTCTCTCAGGCGTCCTTCGTTGTAGACAATCGTATCGTCGACCTGCCGCCACGGCCGGAAATAGCCGAAAGTGAAGGCACGCGGCATTGTCGGCTCGACAATTACTGCAACTTCACCGACGGGATTGGCCGGATCCGCGTCTGCGGGAACCGCCGGATCGCCGAAATCCGGTGCCTGCCCCGAAGGGCCTGTCACCTTCCAATCGGAGAAATGTTTTTCGATCATCGATGCGAACAGCAATGGATCGAGATCGCCGACGACCGAAATCACGGTCTTCTCCGGCCGATACCACCGGTTGTAGAACTCGCTGACAGATTTTCCATTGGCTGCGTTCAGGCTGTCTTCGGTGCCGATGGTGATGCGTTCCGCCAGCCGCTGGCCGGCAAAAAGCGTTTGCAAGGTCCGTTCATTGACCCGCTCGCCGACACCCCCGCGTTCGCGTTTCTCGGCAAGTACGATCGGCACCTCGGCTCGAACGTTGGCATCGGAAAGAACAGGCTCGCGTATCATGCCTGAAATGAGCTTCATGCTCTCATCGAGCTTCTGCGCATCCACATCCGGCAGATCGAGCTTGTAAACCGTATGCGTCGGGCTGGTTTCGGCATTGGTATCGCTGCCGAAAGTCGCGCCGAGACGCTGCCAGGTCGGAATCGCTTCGGCACGCCCGAGATACTTGCTTTCGCGGAATAACAAGTGCTCCAGCAAATGGGCATAACCCAGCTCGTCGTCCTCTTCATAAAGCGAGCCGGCATCGATCCGTACTCGGATCGAGACCTGGCCGGGAGGGACACCGTTCTCGCGCACACCGTAGCGAACGCCATTGTCCAGTTCGCCGAAGAGCCACTCCTCATCCTGCGGAACATCGCTGTTCTCGTAAATCCAGGGGACCTCGTTTTCGGCCTGAAGGGATTCGGGGCGCGGTGAGTCCTGAGCGGGAAGTGTCTGCGGAACCAGCAGAAGAACAGGAAAAACGAACGCGAGACGCCGCACGGCGCGCATGGGATCAAACATAGCGCGACATATAGTGACGGGGGTTCTGAAGCGCCAGTGAATGAAGGAAATGCTTTGGTTGGCGGAAGAAGAATGGCTTGTTCCGTCCTCCCCGCACTCCTACATCACACCCATGTTCATCGAAACCGAAACCACGCCCAATCCAGCCAGCTTGAAGTTCCTGCCCGGCCGCCCGGTCATGGGCCAGGGAACGCGCGAATTCGCCACACCCGAAGCAGCTGAGGCCAGTCCCCTGGCACAAGCCATTTTCGACACGGGCGAAGTCGTCAACGTCTTCTTCGGGGGCGATTTCATTTCGGTAACGGCGGCGCCAGGCGCCAACTGGTCCGATCTGAAACCGCAGGTCCTATCTATCCTTCTCGACCATTTCATATCCGAAGCCCCGCTCTTCGTACCTGGAACTGCGGGAGGGATCTCGGTACCCGCCGAGGACGACGCCCTGTTCGTCGAAGAGAACGAGGCCGATGCCGATATCGTCGCCCAGATCAACGAGCTTCTGGAGACGCGGGTTCGCCCGGCAGTGGCGGGCGACGGTGGCGACATCCAGTATCGCGGTTTCAAGGACGGCGTGGTTTATCTGCAGATGCAAGGCGCGTGTTCCGGTTGTCCCTCTTCCACCGCCACGCTGAAGCACGGTATCGAAGGCTTGCTGAAACATTACGTGCCGGAGGTCGTTGAAGTCCGCGCAGCCTGACTTTTTCGCGAACCGATATCAAGGAACTCCATGACCCAGCAATTCCACGACAATCACCTGTCGGCCAACGCCCTCGACCAGATTTTCCGAGAAGCGCGCAGCTATAATGGCTGGCATGACAAGGACGTCACCGAAGAACAGATCCACCAGATTTACGAGCTGATGAAGATGGGCCCAACGTCTGCCAATATGCAGCCGGCCCGCCTCGTCTGGTGCAAGTCTCAGGAATCGCGTGACAAGCTTGCGGAATTCGCTTCGGAAGGGAATCAGAAGAAGATCAAAACGGCGCCCGTCGTCGTGATAATCGGCTATGACATCGACTTTCACGAAGAACTGCCATGGCTGTTTCCGCATACCGATGCCAAGAGCTGGTTTGAAGGAGACGAGGAAGGCCGCAAGGTAGGAGCCGCGCGCAATTCCGCTCTTCAAGGCGCTTATCTGATGATTGCCGCCCGCGCGCTGGGTCTCGATTGCGGCCCGATGTCGGGGGTCGACCTTGACAAGGTTACCCATCATTTCTTCGCCGACCAACCGCGTCACCGGGCCGATTGGGTCTGCGCGATCGGCTATGGCGATAAGGAAACCATCTTCGGCCGCAGCCCACGCCCCGATTTCGACAAGTTCAATCGTATCGACTGACTTGAAGCGCGCCGCCGCCTGATGCAGGGCGCAAAAATGCGCACACTTGCCATCGAAACTGCCGGAGAGGCATGTTCCGTCGCACTTTTCCGCGGCGATGTATTGATCGCCCACGAGCACGAGACGATCGGACGCGGACATGCCGAGCGGCTAGTTCCGATGATCGAGAGATTGCCGGAAAAAGGTCGGGCTCAGGAAATATTGGTCTCGCTTGGCCCGGGCAGCTTCACGGGTGTACGCATCGGCCTCGCCGCCGGACGCGCGCTCGGTCTGGTATGGGGAGCGGTTGTTCTGGGGTATCCCACTCTTGCACTGGTCTCGGCAATCGCGCGCGATCGAGGTGCGAAGAATGTCGGAGTTTGCGTAAACGGGGGACATGGCGAATGGTTCGTACAAAGCTTTGATGGAGATGGCCGTCCTGTCGACGATCTTTCGTCGGTTTCTCCTCGCGAGGCCCTGGTATCGTTGGCCGGGCAGGTGGTGGCAGGTAATCGGGCCAATCAGTTCGCCGAACTATCTACCGAGGCCGTCCAGGCCATCGATTTGCTTGCCGACGCACGCCACGTACCATCGATCCCCCGAGATTTGCTGACCGATAAACTCTCTCCCATCTATGGCCGCGCACCGGACGCGAAGGTACCAGGCCGATGACCGATCTCGATCACCTGCTGGAAGTGATGGAAGCGAGCTTCGACCCGCACTACCGCGAAGCATGGACGCGGCGTCAGGTAGAAGATTCACTTTCTCTTTCTTCAACCTACATGATTCTCGTTGACACGGCAGGGGCGGTCCTTCGCGAAGGAGATGCCGCGGCAGGCTTCGTCCTTGCCCGGCAAGCTGCCGACGAGGTTGAGCTACTCCTGATTGCTGTGGTTCCCGCAAGGCGAGGCCTGGGTTTGGGGCGCAAGCTCCTGCACCTTTTCTTCGATAGTGCCAGAGCGCGCTCTGCGACGAGAGTCTTTCTCGAAATGCGGGCGAACAACCCGGCCGGAGCCCTCTATAGATCGGAAGGTTTCGAACAGATCGGACGACGACGCGATTACTATCGCACGATTACCGGCGAACGGATCGACGCGCTTACCTTTGCCAGGGCAGTCTAAAAACTTCGATTTCACAGCGGGAAATTGCAGGTGCGCAACAAATTTGACGCAAATTTACAATTTTCCATAGACAGTATAAAAAGCAAAGAATAGGCAGACAAAAAATGGAGTCTCCTCAATGGAACAGTTTGAAACCGATATGACCGAGACGTTGATTACGTTGACCTCGGACATTGTTGCTGCCCATGTTTCCAATAACAGTGTCGCTGTAGACGACGTCCCAACGTTGATTTCTAACGTTTATTCCGCTCTTAGCAGTCTTGGTGGTTCCGGTGCTACCGAAGAGGCTCGCCCCGATCCGGCCGTTTCGGTACGCGCTTCGGTCAAGAAAGATCACATCATCTGCCTCGACTGCGGCAAGAAGATGAAGATGCTCAAACGTCACCTTTCGACCGAACACGATATGACGCCGGAAGAGTATCGCCAGCGGTGGGATCTCTCGTCTGACTATCCCATGGTCGCTCCGGAATATGCAGACACCCGGCGTGATCTCGCCAAAAAGATCGGTCTCGGTCGCAAACCCGGCCAGAAGCGTGGTCGCAAGAAGACTTCGTAAAAGACTATCGGTTCAGCTTGAGATGGACGCCCCGGCCCGATATGGGTACGGGGTGTTATTCATTGCAGGAAACCGATTTGCACCAGCGTATCGATCTCGAACAGCTTTGTGCCGATAAAGGCTTACGGATTACCGAGCAAAGGCGCGTAATCGCTCGGGTCCTTTCAGAGGCCGACGATCATCCGGATGTAGAAATGGTCCATGATCGTGCGAACAAGATCGATCCGGGCATTTCGATTGCCACCGTCTACCGAACTGTAAGGCTGTTCGAAGAGGCCGGGATTCTCGATCGCCATGATTTCGGAGACGGTCGGGCGCGCTACGAAGCCGCTCCCGAAGCGCATCACGATCACCTCATCGATGTCGAAACCGGCAAGGTGGTGGAATTCGTCGATCCCGAACTCGAGGCTTTGCAAAAGCAGATAGCGGAGAAACTCGGCTATCGTCTCGTCGACCACCGGATGGAACTCTATGGCGTCCGGCTCGACCGCGAGAGCTGAACGCAAGCTAGCGCGTTATACCGACAAACGGCTGGCTGCAGCGCGGGGAGAGAAAGTCCCCCTAACGATCACTGGATGGATGCGGTTCATCCTGCGTACGATCGGAATATTGGGTCTGCTGCTGATATTTGTTCCGCTACACTATGCCTATCGTATTTTCGCCTATGGCTCGCCCTTCCCGATGTTTTTCCTGCGCTACACGGCGCGAGTGGTAGGCGCTAAGGTGACGGTTGCCGGAACGCCGCTTCGCCGCGACGTATTCTTCATTGCCAATCACATCTCATGGCTCGACATACTTGCCATGGCTGGTGCCAGCGGCACCGCCTTCGTGGCCAAATGGGAATTGAGTCAGGTCCCGGTGATCGGATGGCTTTGCAGCCTCAATCGCACGGTCTTCGTGAAGCGCGAGCACCGAATGGGCGTAGCCGAACAGATCAATGCATTAAGGGAGGCACTGCAAGACAATTGGTCGGTGACCGTATTTCCCGAAGGTACGGTTACAGACGGCCATTCGCTCCTGCCTTTCAAGTCATCTATGCTCTCTGTCCTGGAGCCACCGCCATCGGGGGTGATGGTACAACCGGTCGTGCTCGATTATGGAATAAATTCCGAGGAAATTGCGTGGATCGGTGAGGAAAACGGCCTGCACAATGCAATGCGCGTAATGGCCAGGCGCGGCTCTTTCGATCTGCGAATTACCTATCTGGAACCCTTCAGCCCAGAGCATCATCGCGGTCGAAAAGCGATAGCCGCCAAAGCGCGCGCCGAAATCGTGGAGCAGTTGGTTGCCAATCTCGGCAAGCCGCTGCGCGATTATCACCATGTGGTAGAGGCAGTACGCTATCGACCGCCGCAAGCTCGCAATGCGAATTAAAGCCCTGCCTTGACCAGCCAATCGTGGAACAGCCGAACCGGCCTTTCCTCGAGTGCGGTCGGTTTGCAGACGAACCAGTAGCTATAGGGGCTTTCCACCTCGACCCCGTACAGATCGGTCAGGCGATTATCCCGAGCGCGCCGGAGGTGATCGTCATGCATAATCGCAATACCAAGTCCCTGTGCGGCAGCCTCCAGCATCAACTGGCCGGAATCGAAGTGGTCGATCGCTGTCGGTTCCAGATCGTGCAGCGACAATGCGTCCTTCCACGCCCTAAAGCTTTCGGGTAACTCGTTGTGGATCAGGAAAGTCTGCTTTTCCAACAATGCCTGATCCGGTTCACTCCCGATCTTTTCCGCCACTTCCTTGCTGGCAATGGCATGCACCATGTTGAAGTCGAGCCGTACCGCATGAAGACCGCTCGCCGGGCCGCGAGAAAGAATTATCGCCGCATCCAGCGTGTCGCCCACCCGGTCCTCCAGATGAGGGCCGGTATCGATATCGATATGCAGCAACGGATGCCGGGCACGCAGCTCGCCAAGGCGTGGGAAGAGCCGCTGGCTGCCGAACAGAGGTAATACACCGAGATGGAGACGGAGGACCGACAGGTTTTCCGACTGGCTTTCGACGGCCCTTGCCAGTGCTTCCAGCTGTGGGTTCACCGCTTCGTAAAAGGCGTGCCCATCGTCGGTCAGCTGCATTGCCTGCCGGGCGCGGGTAAAAAGCTTCTTGCCGACAAATTCTTCCAGATTGCCGATCCGCCGCGACAGTGCCGAAGGACTGAGACCCAGTTCATCCGCCGCGGCACGAGCCGAGCCGAGCCGCACGGTACGCACGAAAGCCTCGAGGGCGCGGAGGGGTGGAAGACGGCGTGTAGCCATGCTGGCGAACTATTCAGGAAATGTGAAGCTGTCGAGGACGAATGTTCGCTTTCTTGCAACTTGTGTGATGCTAGTCTGCTGGTTCGATGGCCTCGGGCGCATGCAGCCGCAGCCGGGTGACGTGAGTCTCGTCGCCATCCGTAACTTCGATCTTCCATCCGCTCGGATGCTCCAGAACTTTCCCTACTGGCGGGACCTGCTCCGCCAAAACGAATGCCAGGCCACCCAGAGTGTCGACAGATTCTTCCACCTCGGCCAGTCTCGGATCAACTTTCTCCGCCACATCGTCGAGTTCGGCACGCGCGTCGCAATCCCACATTCCATCACCGATCGAAGCAATCCACTCTTCCGGAGCGTCGTCATGTTCATCTTCGATATCACCGACGATTTCCTCCACCAGATCTTCGATCGTGATGATCCCGTCGGTGCCGGAGAATTCGTCCAGTACGATGGCCAGGTGCATACGCTGAGCGCGCATATCGGCGAGCACGTCCAGCGCATTGCGTGTCTGCGGCACGTATAGTGGTTGGCGCATCAGGACGGTCCAATCGGTCGGAGGCGCCTTCCGCTCGGCCAGGTAGGGAAAGATATCCTTGATGTGGATCATCCCGATCACATCGTCGAGTTGTCCGCGATAAACCGGCATGCGCGAGTGCCCGTGCTCGGAAAAAGCTGCCACAACCTCGTCCCAACTGGCCTCTGCGCTTACCGCAATGATCTCTCCACGCGGTACGGCGACATCGTCGGCGTCATGTTCGCTGAAATGCAGCAGGTTGCGCAGCATCTGACGCTCGACGCCTGAAAGATCGCCCTTGCCGATATCATCGGTGTCCTCGGAACCGTTCTCGCCCTCGTGCTCGTCGATGGCCTCTTCGAGCTGGGCGCGAAGCGACCGCTCGCCGGCTTCGGCGTCAAACAATTTGCGGATCGCGGGCCACAGCCCGCTGCTACTCTCCGCGTCTCCGGCGGGGGGGGAAGAATTGGCCATGGGCCGGGTGCGTACTCCTTGTTCGCTTCGCCTCGAAGCTAGTCGCGATCCCCATATGGGTCAGCAATACCCAGTTTTGCAAGCGCTTCGATCTCTAGTTTTTCCATTGCTGCTGCCTGCTCGTCGGAATCGACATGATCATGCCCTGCTAGATGGAGCATTCCGTGGATCAGCAGATGCGCGGTGTGAGCCTCCAGCCCAAGGCCCCTTTCAGCCGCCTCGCACTGGCAAGTTTCGAACGCGAGGGCGATGTCGCCCAGCATTTCCGGCGGGCCGCCCTCGCTCAGCGCCACGAGATCGTCGCGCCCGAGCATGGGGAAAGACAGCACGTTGGTCGGTTTGTCCTTCCCGCGCCATTCCCTGTTCAATTCGTGGACCTGCCCGTCGACTGTAAAGAGCACGCTGGCGATCAGTCTCGGATTCCCGAGCGCTGGCTCGACCCCGGCTACGGCTTCGTGCGCGCGCTCGGTCAGTGTGGTCCAGTCCTTGTCTTCCGGCCAGCCGTCGATCTCGATATCGAAATGCACTTAAGCGTTCGGTCCCTCGTAGGCCTCGACGATGCGGCCCACGATGGGGTGGCGGACCACGTCTGCAGCCGTAAACCGTATGGTGCCAAAGCCCTCGACACCCTCCAGCTTACCCACCGCGTCTGCCAGGCCGCTCATGCCGTCACCGCCGGGAATATCTACCTGACGAGGATCGCCGCAGACGACCATCCGGCTATTTTGGCCGAAACGTGTAAGAAACATCTTCATTTGCTCGCGCGTGGTGTTCTGCGCCTCATCGAGGATAACGAAGGCATCGGCCAGCGTGCGCCCGCGCATAAAGGCGATTGGCGCAATCTCGATTTCTCCCGACGCCAGCCGCCGCTCGACCTGTTCGGGCGGCATGCAATCGTAAAGCGCATCGTATAGCGGGCGCAGATAGGGATCGACTTTTTCCTTCATGTCCCCGGGCAGGAAGCCAAGCTTCTCGCCCGCTTCCACGGCGGGACGCGAAAGGATCAGGCGTTGGACGCTGCCGTTGATCAGCTGAGCCACCGCCTGTGCCACTGCGAGATAGGTCTTCCCCGTTCCTGCAGGACCAAGCGCAAAGATGATATCGTCGCGTACCAGGCTGCGCATAAAGGTCGCCTGCATGGCGCTACGCGGCACGATGGTCTTGCGCCGCGTGCGGATCATGATCGGCGGGCCTTCGGGCTTGCCGTCCAAGATGCCGTCCAGTGTCGGTTCGTTGGACATGGCGATCAGCGATTCGATCGCGCCAGCGTCAAGATCCTGACCCATTGCTAGCCGGTCGTACATTTCATTGAGCACGTCTCGCGCGCGGGCCACACTGTCTTCCGGTCCTTCGATATGGATCGCATTGCCGCGGGCGGAAATGAATACGCCCAGCCGGTTTTCGACCTGCACCAGATTGGCGTCGAATTGTCCGAACAGGGCACCGAGCAGGCTCTGGTTCTCGAAGTTCACATCCACTTGTGCGCGGCGAACCTCGCGCTGGGGTGCGGGCGGTTTGGTCAGGGCCGGTTCGGCCTGCCGAGCTGGTTTGCGAGCCATCTGCTCCTTTCGCATGGGTTGCGAGTCGGAATCTAGGCGCTCTCCGGTACTTGGCAAGTCGGCTTGCGACAGGCCGGTGGAAAGTCACCTGTTTGTAATCAGGCGGCGACGGTTTCGCGCAATTTCCCGGCGAGCGAATTGGGCCCCGCTTCGACCAGTTCGACTTCAACCATATCGCCGATTTCACATTCGCCCTCGAACCACACGCTTTGCAGCCAGGGCGACTTACCGAGCCACTGGCCGGGCAACTTGCCCTTGCGCTCGACCAGCACTTCGCAGGTCTTGCCGACGCTTGCTTCGTTGAAAGCAAGCTGGTGGCGGTTGAGCGCGGCCTGCAGGCGCTGGAGACGTTCGTCCATCACCTCGCGCGGGATCTGTCCGTCCATAGTCGCGGCGGGCGTGCCGGGACGCGGCGAGTATTTGAAGCTGAAGGCCTGCGCGTATTTCACCTCTTCCACCAGCGCGAGCGTCTCTTCGAATTCCGCCTCGGTCTCGCCCGGGAAGCCGACGATGAAATCGCCCGACAGCGCAATATCGGGCCGCGCGGCGCGCACCTCTTCCAGCAGGCGAAGATAGCTTTCCGCCGTGTGGCTGCGGTTCATCGCCTTGAGCACGCGGTCCGATCCGCTCTGCACCGGCAGGTGGAGATAGGGCATCAGCTTGTAAACTTCCGCGTGACACCGAACCAGCCCATTATAAAAATCGTTGGGATGGCTGGTCGTATAGCGAATTCGCTGTAATTCCGGTATCTTGGCAAGCTCTCTTATCAAGCCGTCCAAACCGATTTCGTCACCTTCCGCATTGCTCCCGGACCATGCATTCACATTCTGCCCCAGCAGTGTGATTTCACGCACTCCCTGATCCACCAGGCGAAGGGCTTCGTCGACCAGATCGGCGAAGGGGCGGGAAATCTCGGCACCTCTCGTATAGGGCACCACGCAATAGGTGCAGAACTTGTCGCACCCCTCCTGCACCGTGAGGAAGGCGGTAGGAAAGCGCTTCTTGCGTGCGGGAAGCGCCGCGAACTTTGCGATGGCCGGCATGTCGGTATCGGTCGCCCGCTCGCCCTTCACCGCTTTTTCGAGCATTTCGGGCAGGCGGTGATAGGCCTGCGGGCCAACGACCATGCTGACCGCGGGACTGCGCGCCATGATCTCCTCGC
Source organism: Qipengyuania sp. B-5 (assembly GCF_056857815.1). Taxonomy (NCBI): domain Bacteria; kingdom Pseudomonadati; phylum Pseudomonadota; class Alphaproteobacteria; order Sphingomonadales; family Erythrobacteraceae; genus Qipengyuania; species Qipengyuania sp. B-5. Next base: position 78,948 of record NZ_JBSXNU010000029.1, read on the forward strand.
CCTCGGCCTGCGCCACGCAGCCCGCCACCGCGATCAGCGGCTCCTTACCGACCTTGCGCCCGGCCTTGGTGAGGCGCCCGATATCCGAATAAACCTTCTCCGCCGCCTTTTCGCGAATGTGACAGGTGTTGAGTACGACGAGATCGGCTTCCTCGCCTTCGGGCGCAGGCACGATGCCCTGCTCGCCCAGCAACTCGGCCATGCGCTCGCCGTCATAGACGTTCATCTGGCAGCCGAAGCTCTTGACCCTGTAGGTCTTGGGGGAATTGGTAGGTTTCATGGGAGTGGGCGCTCTAGCGCCCTCGGGACATAGTTTCAATCGGCTTGCGGCTTGCGGTTAAAGTCTATTGTGGCATTGTCGCTGCATGAGAAAAGCACTCGCAGCAATCGTCCCGGTCGCCCTTATCGGTTCGAGCCTATCTGCCCACGAACCTGCGGCAAGCTCTGCTGAAGAACGGTACGAGCAAATCAAGGGATGGGAGGGCCGCTGGAACGTCGAAGAAGTGGACGCTCTACAAATCGTCTTCGAACAAACCGCCCGCGGTCACACAATGGTGGAACGCTGGGAAACTGCCTCGGGCCTGCATTCCATGACTGTCTACCATGTCGACGGCGACGCGATCGTGGCTACTCATTACTGCCCGCAAGGCAACCAGCCGAGCCTCGTGTCAGGCTCTGGCGATCTTAAGACAATCGCTTTCGAATTCCGCGACGTGACCGGTCTGGACAAGGGAGAAAGCCATACGCACTCTCTGTCGTTTACCCAGAACCCCGAAGGATCCTTGCACCGACGTGAAGTTTACATGGAAAGCAGTGGCTTGGGCGATCCAACCACTCTGACGTTGGTCAGATCGCCCCAAGCCGATTGAAATTTAGGAAACAGTCGCCTTAACGATCTTGCCCGGCTCGCGAGGAGGCTCGCCTTTGGGCAGCGCGTCGACATGTTCCATGCCGCTCTCGACCTGGCCCCAGACGGTGTACTGGCCGTCGAGGAATTCGGCATCGTCGAAGCAGATGAAGAACTGGCTGTTGGCGCTGTCGGGCACCTGGGTGCGGGCCATCGAGCAGGTGCCGCGGGTGTGCGGTTCGCTGTTGAATTCGGCCTTGAGGTCGGGCTTGTCGCTGCCGCTCATGCCGGTGCCGGTCGGATCGCCGCCCTGCGCCATGAAGCCGGGGATCACGCGGTGGAAGACCACGCCGTCGTAAAAGCCTTCATTCGCCAGCGTGGTGATACGCTCGACATGATTCGGCGCGAGGTCTGGGCGCAGTTTGATCACCACGTCCTTGTTCTCGCCGTCGCCGGTATCGAGAGTGAATGTCAGCTTGTCGGCCATTGGGAATCTCCTGCGGGTTGCGTTGCCCTCCCCATAGATAGCCGGTCCGTCTCTGGCTAGACCGCCGATCCTGATCGCAGGCTCAGTTTGCTCCCTTCATCTGCTCGTCGGCCAGCGACACCCACTTGCGTACATCGGCTAGCAGGGCGTCGAGCGCAGCGCGATCGCGCAATTGTCCTCCGAAGATCACCGCCTCGATCCGCGTGGTGTTGGCGATATCTGCGGTGGGGTCCGCGCTCAGTAGCAGCAGGTCGGCGATTTTGCCTTCGGACACGCCGCCGAAATCCGCCGTGCGACCGAGATATTCCGCCGGAACGCTGGTCGCTGCCTGGAGCGTTTCCATCGGAGTAAGACCAGCTGCAACCAGGTGTCGTAATTCGTCGTGCAGACTGAAGCCCGGGAATACCATCGTGTCGTTGGCATCGGTCCCGGCCATGATCTTCACCCCCGCATCGTGCGCCATTCCGGTCGTCTTCAGGCCGAGCCGGAAGAAATCGGCGAGATCGCGCACCATTTCGGGCGGCGCCTCGGCTGTACGGTCGAGATCGGGATTCCACTGCCCCTGCTGCATTGCGGGTATGTAGGCCAGCCGCGCATCTTCGCGATAGGAGCTTTCGCCCGCGCGATAATCCATCTCGCGAGTTAGATGCGTCGGCACATAGTAAGTCCCGTGCTCGACCAGCGCAGCGATCTGCGCGGCACACAGTTCTTCGTCGAAGCCGTCGCGCGCTTTGCCGGGAATTGCCTTCCGATCGGGCCACGGCACGTCCTCGCCCATTATCTTGGCCATCATCTGACCGCGAAAGACCGCGCCGTGGCTGGAGCAGTCGAGCGGCAGGTCGCGCGCGTGCTCGATCGAGGTCATGCCCATCGCGGCGGCTTCGGCCATGCTGAACATCGGTGGCAAATGCCCGCCGGTCTTTGTCCCCTGTTCGCGCGCTACAACAAGGAGCGCCTTGAATGCTTCGGGCTGGAACTCATCGCCGATCTTCAGGATGTCGGGCCGTCGCTCAGCGGCCAGCAGCGCCACCGTCTGCCGCGCCTGATCGGCATCGGTCGGCCGATAGAGCTTCCAGACGTCATCCGCGTCTTCTGGCCTGTTGCTGTCGATTTTCAGGCTCGACAGTTCGAGAATGCGCGGACCGACCAGTTCGCCCGATTCGATTTTCGCCCGGCTTTCGCGCATCTCGTCGATGCACATGCCGATCTTGCCCCGCTCGATACAATCGCTGCCCATCTCGCGAATACCGGTAACGCCGTTGGCAGCCATCAACTTGAGCGTGGAGATGTGTACCGGACGGATGCTGGAATGCGTGTGCATATCCATCAGGCCGGGGATCAGATATTTTCCCGTGCCGTCCACCACGCTTTCTGCGCCATGCGCTGCGCTTTCGCTGGGGATCACTGCGGTAATGCGCCCATTGTCGATCAGAACGTCGCGGCCAGGGGTGCGGGTCGCTTGCTCCGGATCGATCACGGTGACGTTGCGAACCAGCAGATCGACCGGCTCGGGGGCAGCTGGCTGGGCATCGGGTATCGTCGTGCATGCTCCAGTAAGCAGGAGCGCAAGGCAAAGCAGGGGTTGGCGCATTGGCTGATGTCTTCCTTCCGAGCGTATGATGGGCACATACATACTGTATTATATCACCAACACAACCCCTATGTTCCACCGCTTGCTTTTCGCACGTCCCTGCTTAGAGCGGCGGAATGTCCAACGAGACGCGCCTCGACGATGACGACGTGATGCTGGCCGATCCGCCAGAGGATGGCGCGCGTCCGGACGACCGCATCGACGACGAGCGGATGGACGAGGAAAACACGCTCAAACCGGCTTTCGTCCGCGCAGTCGAAGATGCACTCGATGCAGGCGAAACCGGCGCGGTTTACGACCTCGTCGAACCGCTCCACCCTGCCGACGTCGCCGACCTTCTCGAACTGTTCGAAAAGGAAGAGCGCCACCAGCTGGCCGCGGCGATCACCGACCTGATGACCTCCGAAGTCGTTGCCGAACTCAACGACTACGTCCGCGAAGAGATGATGGAGGCGCTGCCCGCAGACCGGGTGGCGCAGATCGCCGAACAACTCGAGACCGACGATGCGGTCCAGCTGATCGAGGATCTCGACGAGGACGACCAAAAGGCCATTCTCGCCGAACTCGATCCGGAAAACCGGATCGCGATCCAGGCCGCACTATCCTATCCGGAAGAAACCGCCGGGCGCCTGATGAGCCGCGATTTCGTGGCGGTGCCGGAACACGTCACTATCGGCGACATCATCGATTTCCTGCGCGACGGCCGCGATCTGCCCGAAGACTTCTTCGAGATTTTCGTTGTCGACCAGCGGATGCATCCGGTCGGCACCTGCCAGCTTTCCTGGATATTGCGCACCCCGCGCGACGTAGCTCTTGGCGACGTGATGAAGCGCGACCAGACGTTGATCCCGGCCGAGCTCGACCAGGAAGAAGTCGCGCTGATGTTCCAGAAATACGGCCTGATCAGTGCCGCCGTGGTCGATGGCGACGGGCGGCTGGTCGGCCAGATGACGGTCGACGATATCGTCCACATCATCTCCGAAGAGGCGGGCGAGGACGCCCTGCTGATGTCCGGTGCGGGCGAAGGCGACATCAACGAGCCGATCCGCGAAGCTTATTCCAGCCGCGTGCGCTGGCTCGTCGCCAATCTTGGCACAGCGCTGGTCGCATCGCTGATTATCGCGATGTTCGGCGCCGCGATCGAGCAATTGGTCGCCCTTGCCGTGCTGATGCCGATCGTCGCCAGCATTGGTGGCAATGCGGGCACGCAGACCATGGCGGTGACGGTACGCGCCATCGCTACGAACCAGCTGACACGCAGCAATACGGGCCGCATCCTGATGCGCGAATTTCGCGTGGCGATGCTCAACGGCGCGACCATCGCAATTTTGGTCGGACTGGCCACGGCGGCGGTCTTCACGCCCACGCTAGGCGCAGTGATTGCGCTCGCCATGATTATCAATGTGGCGACCGCAGGTCTCGCGGGTGTCCTCGTGCCGGTCGCATTCGAACGCCTCGATCAGGACCCTGCCGTGGCCAGCAGCGTATTCGTGACCATGATCACGGATTCGATGGGGTTTTTTGCCTTCCTCGGCCTCGCGGTCGCCAGCGGTATCGTGAGCGCCTGAAGTGCGCTACTTTTCCTTCACCAGCGCCGAACTCGCGCCGTCTTGCGTGAATTTCGCACCGGTTATCGCACCATCTTCTTCGTTAAAGACGATCTCCGCATTCACGGCGCGCCAAAAGAATTCGAGCGGCGCGCGGGGAAAAATTGGCAACGCGCCCTGCCCTGTGATCGTGGCGAAAAGTTGGCCACCCTCCCTTGTGATCATTAGAGCAACATTGGGCGCAAAGCGGTAAACACCGGTGACCCGCTCAAGCGCGTCCGGCGTCAATTGAACTTCGCTACGATCCACGCTCGCAGGAGCCTCCGGGACGGGCCCAGCCTTCGCGACCGGCGCTCCGATGAGGGCGTGCAGCGCAATATCCTGGGCGGCAGGTTCGACAGCGGAATTGGTCAGCGCAACCACGGCGCGATCGGTGGCGGGCTGCATGGCCATGTAGGATCGAAAGCCCCCGGTCCCTCCACCATGCCCCACGACTTCACCCTCAGGTGCAGGAACGATCATCCACCCCAGGCCCGCGTCAAATCCCGGTCCCTCCCTTCGTTCGGCCAACGACAGCGTCATTGCAGGTGCGATCGGGGATGCAGGATCAAGTGCCGCCTTGAGGAAAATCAACATGTCCGCTGTCGTCGAGCGCATGCCTCCAGCACCGACAAAGACCGAAAGGTCCCACGCGCTGGTTGGCCGCATGTACTCGTCATGGCCGGTCGCAAAGCGCGCTTTCTGGTCGGGTGAAAGCGCGATCGCAGTGTCATCCATCCCGAGCGGTTCTAAAATGCGAGTCCGGAGCAGCGTTTCGAAATCCGTGCCCGCGGCGCGGGATAGCGCATAGCCAAGCAGGCCAACCCCGAGATTGGAGTACTCGTACTGGCTGCCAATATCTCTCGGCAGCTCGTATCGGGCGAGGAAGGCGAGCAGATCCTGCTCGGTGTAGTCGGCGTAGGGGTTGGCCACGTCTGCGGGGCTCAGGTTGTCGGGTAATCGGGGCAAGCCCGAATCCTGCTGCGAAAGATTGCGCAGGGTTATCTCCTGCCCGTTACGCTGAGGCACAGGGGCATCTTCCGGTAGATATCTTGCGACGGGGTCGTCGAGGGAAACCGTTCCATCGAGCACCATGTCGGCCAACAGCAGCGAAGTGAAAACCTTCGTCATGGAACCGATCTCGAACAGGGTGTCGGCGTCGACCTCTGCTTCGTCACCCGCGACCGTTCGGGTAGCCGCCCCCTGAAGTATCCCCAGGATCATTTCGGCTCCGGGCCGTTCGGAAAGTCGATCTGCGATCATGCTCGAGATCAGCGTGTCCGAAGGGATCGTCCAGTTTTCCGGCAGAGTAGGACGTTCGGTGGCGGCTGGACGTTCGGGAGGTTGGCCAGCAGCGAGATTCAACGGCAATTGCATCCCGGCCTGACTGAACACCCCGGTCCAGTGGCCAGCAGCCGCGTCCCATTCGCCTGTATAGCTGGCGCCGATCGCGGGAACTGCGAAGGTCAGAGTGCTATCGACAGCTTCAACTTCGGAGAGCGGAATGTCGAACGCCTTCTGATCCGGGCTGTCGAGGGTACCCGCCAGCGTTCCGTCCGCCCGCCGCTCGATTGCAACTCCGATGGAGAGTTCGGTGCTGCCGATAGTGAGCGCGCCTTGCCAATAGCCTTCGGCCTGCTGCGCAGCTGCCGGAGTGGATATGACCATGGCTCCGATCATGCACGTGTTCCGCAAATATCCTGTCATCCCCGTTCCCTATTCGATGGCTTACCCGAAGGTTTCTCGTCGGTCTTGGCGCCTGCCCAATGTAAAAGTTGCTTGAGCCTTGAAGCGTACATCCCCATCTTCATATCCATGCCGCTCCATATGACCAAGATCGCTTTCGGAGCGAAGAGCCACGCCGATCTCAGATCTTGGTTCGAGAACCGTAGCGAAATGCGCCTGACGACTCGCTATCTCCCCAAACGGCATGAGGAGATGCAGGGCGGCTCCCTTTACTGGATACACAACCACTCTCTGGTGGGCCGCAGCCCTATCAAGGGTTTCGAACAACGTCCTGACGGGCGTTGGTGGATCGAGTTGGAGCCGGTGCTAATACCGGTCTATCCCCGTCCCAAACGCGCGCACCAGGGATGGCGCTACCTCCCGGACGACAAGGCCCCGCGCGATCTGAACGAAGGCGAAGACATCGGCGACGTGCTACCGGGAAAGCTGGCTGGAAAGCTCGAACGGCTGGGTCTGATCTGAGGCAATTGCGGAACATCGACGACCGCCTGATCGTTGACCGGGTAAAGGAGAAATCGATATGCCCGAGCGACAATCCAGACATTCCGACAACGATCTGATCGACAGGATGAAGGAATTCGACACGCCCTCGCAGCAGAGCTCTTCCCGCGGTGAAGTCAACCGGCAGGTCGGATCGCGCGGCGAGCTCAACCGCGCACTCGATCCCGAAAATCGCGAGCCTGAAATCGGTTCGGACAATCCTGCGCAGGATGCCAAGAAGGGTGAGAAAACCCGTCAAGCCATTCAGGACAACCGATCAAGCTGACCCCGGATCAGTTCAAGCGCCGCGCCCAACTGGTGGGGCGTTTGCATATCAGGCGGCAGCGGTTCTTTCCGCCACGCGCCGCAGCGCGTTGACGTAGGCTTCAGGTGGCTGCGCGCCGGGGATCATGAAGCGCCCCTCTATGATCATCGCGGGGACCCCCGTGATGTTCATTTCCATCGCGGCCCGTTCTTCGACGCGGGTTTTTCGGGCCAATTCTTCCTCGTCCAACGCAAAACTCGCAGCCTCACGGTCGAGACCGATCTCCTCGATAATTTCTAGCAAGACCTTCCGCTCACCAATGCGTCGTCGATGATTGAAATGCGCCGCAAACAACGCGAGCTTCAGCTTCGTTTGAGCATCCGGTCCATGTTTCTCCAGCGCCCAGGTCAGCAGCTTGTGCGCTTCGAACGTGTTCCACATCATTGCATCCGGAGCGGGTTCTTCGCCTTTGTAATCGAGTGAAACCCCAGCCGCCTCCGCTGCCTCGCGCATCTGCTCCTGCACCTCCCGGGACTGCTCGACAGTACGCCCATATTTTCGGGCGATATGCGCCGTACGCTCTTCGCCATCTTCGGGCATATCGGGATTGAGCTCGAACGCATGCCAGCGGATATCCGCCTCGATTTCACCTTCGAGCTGGTCGAGCGCTTGCGAGAGGTTTCCCCAGCCCACGAGGCACCAGGGGCACATCACGTCGGACCAGATGTCGATCGAGAGCCTGCGTGGTTCGCTCATCTTGAAATCCACCATTCCATCAGGTGGTGCGCAATAGCATGTGGCGGCGGAGCTACGAAGGGTCCGTCCCCCTGCAGCGCTGCAATCACATCCTCCCGCGAATACCAACCTATCTCCGCCATCTCGGTCTCGTCGATCGTCAATGAATCGTCATCGGCGTAGGAATGACAGCCGATCATCAACTGGCTGGGAAAGGGCCAGGGTTGGCTCGCGACGTAAGTCACATCGCGCACGCGAACACCGCTCTCCTCGAGGACCTCGCGTGCGACCGCTTCTTCGATGCTTTCGCCGGGTTCAACGAAGCCTGCCAGCGCCGAAAAGCGTCCTTCCGGCCAGCCGAGGCCCCTGCCCAGCATCAGGCGCCCTTCGTTCTCGACCAGCATGATCGTAACCGGATCGGTCCGCGGGAAATGGCTTGCGCCGCACGACGCGCAATCGCGCTGCCATCCCCCTTTTGCCAGTTTCGTATCACCGCCGCATTGCGCGCAGAAGCGATGTCTCGCGTGCCAGTCGACGATGCTGCGCGCACCGCCGTAAAGCGCCAGATCGTCAGCGGTGAGCGTCGCCATGAGCGACCAGAGTTGCGGATTGGCAATTCGCGGCGAAGCGTCCCCGCGTGACGGAACGGCAGCAAAACAGGCCTTGCCCTCATCCAGCCCCAGGAACACGAGTTCGGCATCTTCGGGTACATCCGCCAATGTCCCGTAGGCCAACCGCCCATCGTCTCCCAGTGCAGGCATCAGCCCGTCGAGCGCGAGCAGCCGGGCCTTCCAGTTCATATACCCGGCCAGGCGCTCCGGATCGGCGCGGACATGGTCAGCACGGTCCAGTCTCGATCCCGTGAAGGAAAGAATAATGGCTCAGGCTCCCTGCATTGCGGCGAGGTCGGACAGCACAGCCTTGGGGAAGCCTTCATGGATAGGATAGGCTTCGGACGGCATATACTGCGTCATCATGGTGGCGCGCAGGTTGGCCTTGTGACTGACGAAGCCCACCGTTCCGGCAGCTCCGCCCCACCCATAGGCGTCGTTGTTGACCCGGCCACCCGCACCGAAGCCCTGTCCTTCGATCCATGTGCCTTTCGTGGTCGCGGTTTCGGGTAGCAGATTGGAGGTCCCAACGCGCACGGCCAGTTCGCCCATCACGCGGCGTCCATCGATTTTGCCATATCCAAGCAGCATCTGGAGGAAACGGTCATAGTCGCGCGGGCTGGAGACAAGGCCTGCCCCGCCGAACGGAAATGCCGGTTCGTCGAGATAGACCGACGAGTCTGCCGGATCCATCGGCAAAGGCACGCCGCCCATAATACCGTAGTTGGTGGTGAACCGATCTACTTCGCTTTCAGGGACACGGAACCAGGTACTGGTCATACCGGTCGGCTCGAAAATGGCGGTGCGCAGGAATTCGTCGAACTTCATTCCGCTGGCGACCTCGATCACACGGCCCAGAAGATCCAGACTGACCGAATAGCTCCATTTCGTACCCGGTTGCAGCACGAGCGGCAGTCGGGCCAGATTGTTGGCGAACTTGTCGAGGCCCCGGATGGCCTCTTCACGGCCCAATCCCGGGATTGGTAAGCGGCTAACCTGACCCGGCACAATCCCAAATCTGACATATTGCTCTCGGATCGGACCTTTTTGCACGATGCTGTAGCCAAAGCCCGCCGTGTGGGTGAGCAGGTGGCGTACCGTGATCGGCCGCTCTGCCGGGACCAAATCGGTGACCGAACCGTCATAGGTTTTCTGGACCATCATGTTCGAGAACGCCGGCAGGACTTCGGCGATCGGCTGGTCGAGGCCCAGCTTGGCGTCATCGATAAGCATCATCGCGGCCATGCCGGTAATCGGCTTGGTCATCGAGTAGATGCGATAGAGGCTGTCCGCATCGGCGCGCGTGCTTCCGCCCAAGGCTAAATTGCCGCGTGCGATGTAGGTCGGGTCCTGTCGGCCCCACCCCAGCGCGGCGACCATGTTGGCCACTTTACGTTCGCCGACGTATTTATCGACCATCGAAGCGACATTGCGCCAAGCGATACCCGAATTACCCTGAGCCAGCGCCACCCTGCCCATCGGCGAGCCGGCCAGCGCCGCGCCGGCTGTCAGCCAGGCTCCACCGCGTAGAAGCGAACGTCGCGAAAATTCCGATACGGCGAAGTCACGATAAGCCATCTACAATCCTCATCCTCAAATGTGCGGCGCTTTGATGCGGATTAGAGCCTGAACGGTCAATTGCGAAACGAAACTCTTGCATAGGCAAGGTGATTTACCCATATAGGACACATGCTCAACCTGCTTTCCATACTCTTCGGGATTGTCTCGCTCGTCATCGTTATCCCGGCAACCATTCCCTTTCTCGGCTGGGCCAACTGGTTCGCCTTGCCATTGATCGTGATCGGCATTGTCCTCGGGCAGATTTCGTCGAGCAATTCCGGACGCAATTTCAACCTGATCGTGCTGCTTGTCGCGGCCGTCCGTTTGACGTTGGGCGGCGGGATTTTCTAGGCCAGCGCCAGCCGCGCCGCCTTTGCGAAAAGCGTGGGAAGCCCCGCGTCTTCCAGCCTGTCGATCGGCCACCAAACGCCCTCGCCTTCCGGTATGGCCGAGCCACGATAACGCTTTACCGACAATTCCAGCGTAAAATGCGTGAATGTGTGCCGCACAAGGCCCGAATGCTCCCAATTTCCCTGGATGGGAGGCGTCCCAGCTCCATCGCCGCGGACCGACCAACCATCGTCGGGCAGGCTTCGCATACCGCCAAGCATTCCCTTCCCTTCACGCTTTACCAGCCAGACAGCGCCATCGAGTTCGATCCAGTAGGCTTCCCCGATCCGAATCGGCTTGGCCTTCTTGGGCGCCTTCGCAGGTAAAGTCGCGGGATCGCCTTCGGCCCTACCGCGACAGTCTTTCTCCAGCGGACACAAGAGGCACTTCGGATCGCGAACGGTGCAGATGTTCGACCCCAGGTCCATCATCGCCTGTGCGAAATCGCCCGACCGCTGCGAGGGAGTTATACTCTCGGCACAAGCACGAATGGCCTTCCTTACCCCGGGTAATGATTCGGTCAGCGCGAACAGCCGCGCGACCACCCGTTCGACATTGGCATCGACCACGACTGCGCGGCGTCCGAATGCGATCGCTGCGACGGCAGCTGCTGTGTAGGGACCAAGGCCCGGCAGTTGCCGCAACTCTTCTTCCGTATCCGGAAAACCGCCTCGCACGGCTAATGCTCGTGCTGCCTTCACGAGGTTGCGCGCGCGCGAATAATAGCCAAGCCCCGCCCACGCTGCCATGATGTCCTCTTCCGGCGCAGCGGCTAGCGCCTCGACGCTTGGCCAGCGGCGCGTGAAGGCCTCGAAATAGGGTTTCACCGCCGCAACGGTCGTCTGTTGCAACATGATTTCCGACAGCCAGACCCGGTAGGGATCGGGCGCCGCTTCGCCTGGCCTCGCCCGCCATGGAAGGTCGCGAGCGTTGGCATCGTACCAGTCGAGCAATTTTTCGGAGACTATGGCGGCCACGCGCCGCCTATGGCATGAGCACTGGAGCAATGGAAAGCGACAAACCGAAAAGCGGGACCAGGACGCCGAAGAAGTCGCCCCGGCCTTACGAACGTCCACGCGGGGGTCAGGCAAAGGCAATCTCGGACCTCATGCCGCAAATCGGCCGCCCGGCATTCCGGCGGTTCGGCTTCGTGCAAAGCTCGGTCGTGAGCCGCTGGCCCGAGATCGTCGGCGAGATTCATTCGCGGGTGTGCACGCCCGAAATGATCCGCTTCCCTCGCGGCGAGAAATCCGAAGGCATACTGGAACTGGTGGTGCTTCCTGCCCACGCCCCTCTGATCCAGCAGGTCCTCCCGGAAATTACGGAGCGAGTGAACCGCTTTTTCGGTTACAAGGCCGTTGCCCGGATCAAGTTGCGGCAAGGCGCCGTTAAGCCTCCGGAGGACAGAAGTAAGACCAAGGCTCCGCCATCCCTGAAGCCGATACCGATAGAACTGGGAGATAGCCTGCGCGATATCGGCGACCCGGAATTGCGCGCTGTCCTCGAATCCGTGGCGCGCGGTCTCGGATCACAGGGTGAGAATGGGAACAACTGACTTGAAGAAATTCGCATATCTGAAGAAGCCATTTTTGTTCACTTCAGCGGCCGCGATGGCTGCGACTGCGGCTGCGCAAAGCGCTCCTCTGCTCGAACCCCAGAAAAAGGTTCCCTGGGGCGCCATGGTGACGGAAACCGAAGGTGGCCACCTGATCGGCAATCCTGATGCCAAGGGAAAGCTCGTGGAATACATGAGCTATACTTGTTCCCACTGCGCCGAATTTGCGCGGACCGGCGAAGGTGCGATCAAACTGCTCTACGTGCCAACCGGCAAAGTTTCCTATGAAATCCGTCACCTGATCCGCGATCCCGTGGATCTGACGGCCGCCCTTGCGGCCCAGTGCGGCGATCCAATCAAATTCCCCGGAAACCACGAGGCCTTGATCCTGAAGCACGACGAATGGATGGCCAAGGCCCGAACGGTGACACAGGCTCAAAAGGCTCGCTGGAGCTTCGGAAGTTTCGGCAGCCGTGCCCAGGCAATTGCAAGCGATCTGGATTTCTACCAGATAATGGAAAAGCGCGGCTATTCACGCGCCTCGCTCGATCGGTGCCTGACGGATGAAGCCAAGGCAAAATCGATTGCCGAACAAAGCCAGGCGGATATCGAAGCTCACTCTCTCAGCGGAACTCCCACATTCATCATGGGCGGCAAGAAGATCGATGCTCACGACTGGACCGGTGTACAGCCGCATCTGGACAAGTTTTTCCGCTAGTACGAATTGGCTCACCAATTCATTTTGCCGGTGACAGCCCTGTGGACACGCCCGAGGCCCAGCTTCACCTTACCGACCCCATGACTTAGCCTTATCGACCGATGAAAGAGGATTTACGATGAACCGCCGCTTGAGTTTCGTATTTGCCGCCCCCCTTGCGCTCACCCTCGCATCTTGTGGTGACAGCGCGCAAGAGGCCGATGAAACAGCCCTCGAGGGCGAAGCCATCGCCGATATTGCGGCTCCTGAGGGCCAGAGCTGGCTCGAAACCGCAAGTGAAACGGAAGAAGGTGGCTTTGTAATCGGTAATCCGGAAGCTCCCTTGAAGCTGGTCGAGTACGCCAGCCATACTTGCGGCGCCTGTGCCTATTTCGCAGAGAATGGATCCGCACCGCTTCAGGAAAATTACGTCCAGTCCGGGGTGGTGAGTTACGAAATCCGCCCGTTGTTGCGCGATCCGCTCGACGTGACGATCTCCACCCTGGCCCGTTGCGGTTCACCCGAAAGCTTTCACGCCCTCGCAGACCAGGCTTGGGCGTCGCTATCCGAATTCAGCGATACGTTGCAATCGAATGGCGCGGCATATGAAGCAGCCATGTCCGCTCCGCCCGAACAGCGTTTCGTGCAGCTCGCACAGGCGGCCGGCCTGATCGATTTCTTCGCTGCGCGCGGCATCTCTGCCGATCAGGCACGCACCTGCCTCGCAGATGGCGACGCGATCAATGCGATGGCGGAAAAGTCGAGCGAGGTCGCCGCAGCCAACAGCGTCACCGGTACGCCGACCTTTTTCCTCAACGGCCAGCGACTCGACGCGAACCAATGGCAGGCACTCGAGCCGATCCTTCAGCGCGCCGGCGCGAGGTAAGCCCGGCTCGGGGGGCTGACAGCGATGCTCATCAAACAGCTCAGGCTGAGCGGTTTCAAGAGCTTCGTCGAACCCTCCACCTTGCGCATCGAACCAGGGCTGACCGGTGTGGTCGGCCCCAATGGTTGCGGCAAATCCAACCTGCTCGAAGCGATCAGATGGGTGATGGGCGAAAATTCGCCCAAGTCCATGCGTTCGGGTGGGATGGAAGATGTCATCTTCGCGGGCACGGCCAGCCGCCCTCCCCGCGATTTTGCCGAAGTGGTGCTGTCTGCCGAAGATGACCAGGGCGAGGAACTGGAAGTCGTCCGCCGGATCGAACGCGGTGCGGGCAGTGCCTATCGCGTTAACGGCAAGGATGTCCGCGCGAAGGACGTTGCCCTCGCTTTCGCAGATGCCGCGACCGGAGCGCATAGTCCCGCGCTCGTAAGCCAAGGCAAGATAGCTCAAGTAATCGCAGCCAAGCCAACCGAGCGGCGGATGATGCTGGAAGAGGCTGCAGGGATTGCGGGTCTCCATGTCCGCCGCCGCGATGCCGAGAGCAAGTTGCGACAGACCGAGACCAACCTTGCGCGGCTCGAAGACCTGATGGCGGGACTCGACAGCCAGATCGCTTCGCTCAGGCGGCAAGCCAAGCAAGCCGAACGCTATCGCAAACTCTCTGACGACATCAAAACCGCCGAGGCACGCTTGGTCTATGCCAGGTGGCGCGACGCGGCCACGGCGGCCGAGGAGGCGAAGAAAGCGGCAGACGAGGCCAATAGCCGGGTATCCGCGGCGCAGGTGGCGGCAGACGAGGCCCAGAAGGCGCAGCGCGCTGCCGCCGAGGCTTTGGCCGAAGCCAGAGAAGAGCATGCCGACCGGCGCGACGATGCAAGTGCGCATGGTCACCGCATGGCAGCATTGACCACTCAATTGGAGGCAGCCGAACAGCGGCTCGCCGATCTCGAACGCCAGAAGAACCGGCTCGAGGAGGATCGCGGTGATGCCGACCGGCTTACCAGGGATGCTGCCCAAGCTCTGGCTCGACTCGAAAAAGAGCTTGCGGAAAGCGAAAAGAAGCTCGCCGCAGATGAGGAACGGCGACCCAAACTCCTCGCACAGCAAGAGGATGCCGAGCGCGCCAGCCGGGCGGCTGAACTCGCACTCGCCAAGGCTACGGCGGATAATGCGGGCGTCGAGGCGGAGTGGCGCGTGGTCGAAGCCGAGGTGCAGCAGGCGAAGACTCGATTGGAGCGGGTCGAAGCCGAGGGACGCCGAATTGCGGAGCACCGCGAAGCTTTGCTCGGCGAGGACTTGGATGGTGCCGTTGAAAGTGCCCGGAAGGACGCCGAAAGCGCTGCCGCCGAGGTCGAGGCCAGGCGCAATGCGATAGAGGAATTGCAGGGGCGCAAGGCCGCGTTGCAGGCGGATCGCGATGAGGCCGCAAGCGCCTATTCCGCCGCAAAAGCCGAACTGGCGGGCGTGCAGCGCGAATATGATGCTTTGAAACGCGACCGGGAGGCCCGCGAAAGGGCGGCGGCAAAGCGGTCGGGTCGCCAGCAGGCAATCGACGGACTGCGCGCCGGGAAAGGCTATGAACGCGCAGTCGCCGCAGCCCTGGGCCGAGACGGCAAGGCGCTGCTGGGCCTGCCCGATGAGGGGAGCGAGGGCCGGTACTGGACGGGGGCGGAAGTGCCGAAAAAGGTTTCGGACAGCCTCGCAGACCATCTCGTGGAATGTCCCGAAGAGCTACGCGCACCGCTCAGCCTCGTTCATGTTACCGAGCGCGACGACGGCCGCAAGCTCGCGCCGGGCGAAAGCCTCGTCACGCTGGACGGGAAGCTGCGACGCTGGGACGGCCTCGTAGTGCGAGGCGAAGGTGCTGCCGAGGCGGCACGGCTCGAAGCGGAAAACCGCTTTGCCGAACTCGAAAAACTGGTTCCCGAACTGCAGGATGCCGCCGATCGTGCCGAGGCCGCACAGGCCAAAACCAGCGATGCCCTTTCGACACTCCAGCGTGATCTTGTCGCGGCGGAGCGTGCTTTCTCCTCCGCAAGCGAGGCTGAGCGCCACGCACTCCGCGCACTCGACCAGGCCGAAGCGACGCGCGAACGCATCGCAGCACGGCTTGCCGAATTGGAGCATGCGGAAAAGGACCATGCGGAACTCGTCACAGCGGCCAAGTCCGATCTGGAATCGGCCAAGGTAAAGCTCGAGGCGCTACCCGATCCGGAAGCTGGCCGCGCTTCACTCGAAGCTGCGCGTGCGAAGAACGAGGCCGCCCGTTCCGCATTGCAGGCGCGTGCAGCCGAACTTGCGTCACATGACCAGTCGCTCGCGGTCGCCCGCGAACGCGCCGCATCGCAGCGCAGCGATATGGCGAACTGGCAGACACGCTCGAGCGAGGCTGCACGCCGCCTGTCCGACACGGCCCGCCGGTTCGAGGAAATCGAGGAACAGCGTGCCATTTTTGCCGCCAAGCCCGAAAGCCTGATACGGGAAATCGAACAGGGCGATACCGTCCGCGAGCGGCTGGGAGCCGAGCTCGCCGAAGCCGAGAAGGCGGTGGCGGCTGCGAACGAGGTGGCGCAGGCAGCCGACCGCGCCTTTGCGGCCGCAAACGAGACGCTTTCCGAAGCGCGCGAGAACCGGGCTGGACTGTCGGCCCGGGCCGAAAACCAGGATGCCCGGCGCATCGAAATGGCGCGGATATCGGGAGAGCGGTTCCAGTCCCCTCCCCCGCTTTTGCCGAAAAAGTTCGAGTTTGAGGAAGGATCGGTCCAATCTGCCGATGCCGAAGGCGAGGAAATGGATCGCCTCACCGCCAGCCGCGAACGGATCGGCCCGGTCAATCTCGTCGCCGCGGACGAACTCGAGAAAATCGAGAGCGAGCACGGCACCAATGCCGCCGAGCAGGAGGAATTGCGCGAAGCGGTCAACCGGCTGCGCGGTTCGATCGGCAATCTCAATCGCGAAGGACGCGAACGTTTGCGCGAAGCGTTCGGGAAGGTGAACGACCATTTCAAGCATCTGTTCGCCCGCCTCTTCGAAGGCGGAGATGCGCATCTCGCGCTGATCGACAGCGACGATCCCCTGGAAGCGGGGCTCGAGATTTTTGCCCAGCCGCCCGGAAAACGGCTCCAGTCGCTAACACTGCTTTCCGGGGGCGAACAGGCGCTGACCGCAACGGCGCTGATCTTTGCGCTGTTCCTCACCAACCCCGCCCCGATCTGCGTACTCGACGAGGTCGACGCGCCGCTGGACGATGCCAATATCGATCGCTTTTGCGACCTGCTGGAAGCGATGGTGAAGGAAACCGACACGCGCTATCTCATCGTGACGCACAACGCGGTCACCATGAGCCGGATGCACAGATTGTTCGGTGTCACGATGATCGAGAAGGGCATCAGCCGGTTGGTAAGCGTGGACCTGGGCGGAGCCGAGGAACTTCTGGCTGCGGAATAGGCAGCGGTTGACACCGGCGACGGATGTTTCAGGGCGGCGATTCCAGCCACTGCATGGCACGGGTAACGCAGTTTCCAGACCCGTGACCTTTCGCAGGTCTTTTGGTATTTCAGGATGTTACGGACGTTTTTGGCGCAGGCACTGTGACTTTTAAAAATGGGTCCGGTCATGTCCTGTTCTTTGCGCGTGCCAAGGTTCGCGGCAGCGCGGCACACTGGCCGCACGCAACTTCGGCCCATATTGCCAAGCCTCGAAATCCTGGAACAGGCCCCGCATTACCGCGGGGCGCGCGTGTAGGACAGAGGCGTCAGACGGCACAGCTGACGGACGGCGACCCGCGCTCTGCGGGCTGGCCAGATCGGCTTTGTCGGTCGTGAAGCCACCCACCTCCCATCCCCGTCACACCAAGCTTGACCCGGGGCTGGGGCTTCACTTCAATCTTGCCGACGAAAAGAAGCACCACCCCGGATCAAGTGTGCTTTGCACAGCTTCGCTTCCCGGGGTGACGTATGGTCTGCTTTGGGGTGTATTCCGTTGAAAAAATCGCCGTTGGCTGCGTTGGTTTAGCTCCCCGGATCGAGGGCGAGTGAGGCCGCTGCCTCTCTCAGGCGGTGGCGAGGCCCGGCATGGGCCGCATCTTGGCCAGTTTCCGGAGGTTCTGGGCTGCGGCGGCGAGGTGGAACTCGTCTTTTGCTCCGTTGGGACCGCGCAGACGCAAGCGGTCCAGCTTCAGGATCCGCTTGAGGTGCGCAAAGAGCATCTCGACCTTCTTTCGCTGGCGACGTGAGACGAGATAGGCGTCACTTTTGGAGATATCGCGTGCCAGGTCGCGTGCGCCTTCGTGGACCGAGCGCACGATCTTGCGGGTCGCCGTGCGGGGTGCGCTGTAGCGCGACATTCTGGATGAGAAGCAGCGACGATCAAGTTGAGAAGCGATGACCGCGACGCGGTATTGTTTGTCGTGTTTGATTGTCGCTGGCAAGCCTTATGTCGCGGGCTGATTGTCGCTGAGCGACACGACCGTG
>NZ_JBSXNU010000030.1:0-4481 GCF_056857815.1 Qipengyuania sp. B-5
CGTAGTCGGATGCTGCCATCTGTCCGGCCTCCTGGTGCAGCTTTTCGTGCTGCGGGCCCGTATGGGAGTTCGCGGACCGGAACCACATCACCCGCAGCGTGCTGATGAAGCACGGTGGAAAGCCCTGGTTCTTCCGGTCCCGTCTCGCCGACTGTTTTGCCATACTCTCCTTCGTCCGCCTACGTCCTTCCGGCGACCTCTGGTCCGGCCCGGCTTACGCCGCGACCGAGACCGGAGCCCTGTAATCCTCGTTCTTCGTCAGCACTGCCCAGACGATGCGTGCGGTCTTGTTCGCGAGCGCCACCGTGACCAGCATGCGCGGCTTGCGCGCCATCATCTGTTCCAGCCACGATCCCGCGGGTGCGCCGCGCCTGCTTGCCTGGAGCACGACCGCACTGCTGCCGATGATCAGTAGCCGACGCAGCGTTCGCTCGCCCATCTTCGAGATCGCGCCGAGCCTTTGCTTGCCGCCGGTCGAGTGCTGGCGCGGTGTAAGCCCGACCCATGCGGCAAAGTCGCGGCCCTTGGCAAAGGTGCCGGGCGGAGGTGCAAGTGCGGTGATCGCGGTTGCCGTGATCGGTCCGATGCCCGGGATCGTCATCAGCCGCCGCGCGGTCTCGTCTTCGCGGGCACGCCGGGCGATCTCCCGATCAAGTTCGGCAATGCGCTCGCTCAGCACCGCCATCTGATCGAGCATTATCTCCAGTACCGGCCGTGCGCTCTCGGGAACCGTGTCGGGATCCTCAAGCAGTGCGGCCAGCTTCTTCATGTGCGCCAGGCCTTGCGGCGCGATCCAGCCATGCTCGGTCATGTGACCGCGAATGGCATTGCTGATCTGCGTGCGCTGCTTGACCAGCAGGTCGCGGGCCCGGAACACCAGCGCGGCTGCTTGCTGCGCTTCGGTCTTTACTGGCACGAACCGCATGCTCGGGCGCTGCGCCGCCTCGCAGATGGCTTCAGCATCCGCAGCATCGTTCTTCTGGCGCTTCACGAACGGCTTTACGTAAGCTGGAGCGATCAACCGGACCTCATGACCGAGCTTTGTCAGCTCACGCGCCCAGTGATGCGCGCCCCCGCAAGCTTCCAGGACCACCTGGCAGGAGGGCTGCGAGGCAAAGAACGGCAAGAGCTTTGCCCTGCTGATCTTCTTGCGAAGCACCGCACGGCCCGACGCATCGGCCCCGTGAACCTGGAAAACAGACTTTGCGATATCCAACCCGATGATGCTAACTTCCGACATGGACGCCTCCTCTCTAGTGGTGTTCAAACACCTCCACTATGGCACATCGATGCCGCCGGGGGGCGTCCACCCCATCACCCCGTTCTTGCCGCAAAGACCAAGGGTGGTTTGTGCCAGAAGCGGACCGGAAGTTAGCGACGCCCAGTTGGTCATATTCCCAAGCTACCTGACTTCAGGAACAAGCTCCCACGATTCGCCTTCGGGAGCGAACGGCTTCGCGCTATAGGTTCTCTCGTTGCAACTAAGTCCATCGCACTCACCGCTCGGTGTGTCGAATGGACATCCCACTGAAATTCCGACGAGCCGTCTTCGAACACCTTCCAGCGATTAATCAGGATCAAGTTGTCCAAACCGTTCATCATTGCGTTGGGGGCTAGTGAACGGAGAAAAAGAATGCGCAAATCTATTAAACAGATCGCTGTGTTAGGTGCTGGTATCGGTGCCGTCCTTGGGTCCTCTGTCGCCGCGCAATCTCAAGGCGATCCGCAGCGTCCTGGCGAAAGCCCTCCAGGTTTAATCAAGGCATTGTCAAATGCGATGCCCGGCATTCAAAAGGCCCTGATGTCCTCTGAAGGTTCGAACAGTCGCCTACAGGACTTACCCGTTAGCGTTTAAAAAGCTTCTCAACTGAGGCTGGCTGGACTTCAGGTGGAGCGGCGCTGGCAGCATCGCTCCACCACAGGCTCGGCAGCTTGGTCTGCAATCCACCCCGTTTGTGACCTATCTGCCCAAGGTGGAACATCCTAAAAGCGGTCGGTCGTAGATCGACGACCTAGCAAACATGTCATCAGGCTGCCTATGATCAGAGCATGAAGAAGCGTCTGGCAGTTGTAGCACTTATATCCTTGGTCATCGGTGGATGGGCAGGATGGTCTCTCAGCCAGTTTTTTGGCGTCGATGCTTGTCTAGATGCCGGCGGCAGATGGGAAGATCGAGGCTCCTACTGCTTCGGAGCACGCCCTGCTGGGGAATAGCACGATGTGGCAGGGTAATGCTCTGACATTTCCGTTTCCAACCCCGTTTTTGCCGTTTCTGCCCGGCGGGTTGATCACCAAATCCGGACCTTCCACTGCCGACGCCAAAGTGGACATCAATTGCATTCCACTAGCGCTCGACAGGTAAAGCAGGATTGGAATCGACCATGACAAACGGCGAAATTTGATCCAGCACGCTTCTGTTGGCTTCAGGAGACCTCAGATGGCGTCCATCTTTAAATGTACCGTCGCTTTCACTGCTGCGATTTCCGCGACGGGCGCACAGGCGCAAACTCTGTCCGACAATGATCTGCTAGCGATCGACGAGGTCGCTGCAGAAGCGATGGCCGCACGGGCTATGCCCGGACTGGCCATCGCCATTAGCGGACGCGATGGAACCATTACCTCCCGCGCATATGGTCTGGAAAAAATCGAGTCCGGAAAAGCGGTTGACGAGGACTCGGTCTTTCGCCTCGGTTCGATTTCCAAACTGGTTACATCCGCCATAGTCATGAAGCTTGTCGAGCACGGCAAGCTATCTCTTGACCAGCCGGTTCGAGACATCCTGCAAGGACAGTACGGTTCCAGTTCGATCCCTGCTTCAGTGACCGTTCGGCATCTTCTCAATCATACTTCCGGTCTGCCCGATTATACACGCGAAGAACTAGAAGACGGTGTGGCAGAAGGTCTTTTTGAGCGTGACCGTCTCGTAACGGTTTTGCAGCGCCCACCAGTGAATCGGGCCGGTGAAGTCTGGCGATATTCAGACGCCAATTATTCCCTTGTCTCCGTGATCATCGAGCACGTGACTGGTCTGTCCTATGATGATTATATCGAAGAGGTGTTCGCTCCGGCAGTAGGCCTTCGATCCCTACGAGCGTGCGACACTTCCCAATCCCACAAAGTGACTGGTTACTTGGCAACCCGAAGCGGATTTGTGCTGGAACCCGCTTATGAGGTTCGTGGCTTGCTAGGGTCGGGTGGACTTTGTTCGACAGCGCCGGATCTCGCCGACCTTCCCGCACGGTTGATGGACGGATACTGGATCAAGCCAGAAAGCCTGCAGCAAATGTTGGGCAGAACAGAGTTGGAAGATGGCGTCGTTGTCGATTACGGCATGGGTGTCCGGGGCGGTATTCTTGGTGATAATCGTGCTTGGGGGCATACCGGAGGGGGCCTGCACGGCGCATGGGCCGCTCTCTCTCACGACATTGCTAGCGGGTACAGCATCGCAGTTGTTGCCAACGGAACCGGCAGCGAACTGGATGCCAGCGTCATTCATACCAGAATAGCGCGGATAGTGCTCAACCCCGGAGACCTTGAAGATCTGATGCTGAGCGAGGCCGAACTGGATGTTCTCTCTGGCGCTTACGCTCGAGGTTCCAACATTACCTGTATCTTCGTAAGCGATGGCAAATTGTTCAGAAGGCGTGTCGAAAGCGATGCACCGGCGGTGCAACTGCTGGCCCAGGACAGGCTGCGATTTGGTCGTAGCGACTACCCACTCGATCGTATCGTGTTTCAAGCGTCTGATGGCCCTTCGCCGGCTTTTCTCATGTATTATGATGGATTGTTTGCAGAGTACTGGGTCCGGGAAGACGAGGAAGGAAACGACTTGAGATGTGATGCGACTACAAATCTCGATGAATAATCAGCGTCCATTTTCCACCCCGTTCTTGCCGTTAGAACGGTGCGAGGTCTGGGCGAAAAGCAGCCTAACAGCTAGCGTCTTTGCAGATGTCGGTAAATTAGGCGAGCTTGAGGAATGCGTTGTTTCTACGTCTTGGTCCATGGACGATTACGATGGTTTATCGCACCCTCTGAAGATGACCGAGACGTAAGTCAGCCAGCTGGCCTTTACTGCCACAGATATGTGCTCGCGTCCGATCGAAAGGCCGCTACCCGGAAGGCCTGCGATAGCGTGTTCGCTAATCTAGATAGTCGAACTGGGTGGATGCGTGATGGTATCGCTGAGCTAGAACTGGAAGCCGAAGAGGTGCTGCAGGCGTCTTTTCTGAAAGCATTCTTGCCCGTCAACCGAGGGCATACATTCTACGATAGAGAGTAGGTCCGCTCGCCATCCCGTTCTTGCCGTTTCTGCCCGGCGGGGTGATCACCAAATTCGGACTGAGGTGGTCCCGGAAATTTGGACAGGGTGCTAAGCTAATCCCGACCTGAGGAATGGACGGGAAATGAAGAAGACGAGGAAGCGCTACAGCGCGGAGTTCAAGGCAAAGGTGGCGCTGGAAGCGATCCGGGGTGACCTG
>NZ_JBSXNU010000031.1:0-103422 GCF_056857815.1 Qipengyuania sp. B-5
GCGCGAGGCGAGGCGTAGCTCCCGAGAGCGAGAATGACGGGGACCTTTTGCAGATTGCTCTGCGAAAGACCCCGCGGGCGGATGCCTGATCGGCGCGGTTCGGGTGGCGGCCCCGCCGGACCTCATGCACTCAAGCAGCCCGAAGGGCGGTAGTGCACAAAAATTGCGCGAGAGGCAGCCCGAAGGATGCCCGCGCACAAACACCGAACCTGAACCCGGCTTAGACTCATATGCGACCTGGGCAGCGGGTGCGACGGGGAGGGTTCGCCTGAAAAGCATGAGCTCCTGCCGCTATCCCGCGCGGGCGAAGAAGGTCCCGCGACCTGTATCGTGCTGCCAGTCGCATCCGGGCGAAGGAGAGAAGGTGTCCCTGGGCCTGGAAAGAGGTCATTCGCTCCCGACCTGGACGCCCGCGCCTTTCGCACCGGCCGCGCCGCCCATGCAGGCACCGCCGTCGCGGGCCCTCCGGGCGAGGAAGGGGGTGCACCAGCTTCGCGCCCTCCCGATCCGCCGCCACACCTAACCAAATAGTCAAGAAATGTCAATTGGTTAGCCAATAAATAGGATTTCCCCAAAGCTATTCCTACGGACCGATGAGTCGGTGTCTCCAGCCCGCCTTGCCCGGCCGGAAATAGCGATTCGGTCCTACATGCTGCGTGCGATCACCATTTTCATGATCTCGTTCGATCCGCCGAAAATCCTGCTGATGCGGCTGTCGCGGTACATGCGGGCGATGGGGTAATCGTTGATATATCCTGCCCCGCCGTGCAGCTGGAGGCACTTGTCGACGGTTTCGCCCTGCAATTCGGTGACCCAGTATTTCGCCATGCAGGCAGTCGGTACGTCGAGCTTGCCTGCAAGGTGCTTGGCGATGCAGTCATTGACGAAAATGCGCGCTGCCGTGCCCCGCGCCTTGAGATCGGCGAGCGTGAACTGCGTGTTCTGGAAGTCCCAGATGGTCTTGCCGAAAGCCTTGCGCTCCTTGACGTATTTCACCGTCTC
Organism: Qipengyuania sp. B-5; assembly: GCF_056857815.1. Taxonomy (NCBI): domain Bacteria; kingdom Pseudomonadati; phylum Pseudomonadota; class Alphaproteobacteria; order Sphingomonadales; family Erythrobacteraceae; genus Qipengyuania; species Qipengyuania sp. B-5. Next base: position 1,003 of record NZ_JBSXNU010000031.1, read on the forward strand.
TTCCAGCGCGTTTTCGATCACGGTCATGCCGCCCATTGCGATGATCAGCCGTTCCTGCGGCAGTTCGCCCATCAGCTGGTAGAAGCCCTTGCCCTCTTCCCCGCCCAGCACGTTTTCGGCAGGCACGAAGACATCGTCGAAGAACAGTTCCGACGTGTCCTGTGCATCGAGGCCGATCTTGTCGAGCTTCTTGCCGCGCTGGAAGCCTTCCGCCCCGTCGGTTTCCAGCAGCATGAGCGAAATGCCCTTGGCGCGTTCATTGGGATCGGTCTTGGCAACAACGATGATGAAGTCCGCCGTCTGCCCGTTGGAGATATAGGTCTTGGCCCCGTTGATGCGGTAGCCATTGCCATCCTTCAGCGCGGTGGTGGTGATCGACTGGAGATCGCTGCCCACGCCCGGTTCGGTCATCGCAATCGCGCTCACCAGATCGCCGCTGACCAGCCGGGGCAGGTATTTTTTCTTCTGCTCTTCCGTCCCGTGACGCACGAGATAGGGCAGGATAATCGTGTTGTGCAGGCTGGCGGAAAAGCCTTCGACCCCATGCTTGCCCTGCTGGTCGATGACGACCATTTCGTGCCGGAAATCACCGCCATGGCCGCCATATTCCTCGGGTACGGAGGAGCCGAGCAGTCCGGCCTCGCCCGCCTCGCGCCAGAATTCGCGTTCGACCTGGCCATCTTCGCGCCATTTGAGCACGCGCTTTTCCGGCGCATGCTTCTGGTAGAACTTGCCCACGGCATCGGCGAAGATCGAAATTTCCTCGTCATCCATGAAGGCGGGCTGGGGTACGTCGATTACGGGCATTGAATAGTCCTCTCTCGAATATGTTTCCCGACAACCGTTCGCGAGCCTGTCGAAGGGCCGTATCTACTTCCCGATCGGCGCTTCAAAAAGAGAAAGACGGTGCTTCGACAAGCTCGGCACGAACGGAGTGAGACAAGGCGGCGTTTCCGCCTACTTTCCCTTCCAGACCGGCTTGCGCTTTTCGGCAAAGGCAGCAGCGCCTTCGCGCGCGTCCTCCGATATGAATACCGGACCGATCAGCTGCGCCTGTTTGTCATAGCGTTCGTCCATTGCCCAGCCGCGCGATTCCTTCATGATCTGCTTGGAAACGCGCACGGCAAGAGGGCCGTTTGCCGCGATGCTGGCCGCCAGTTCCTTCGCCCCGTCCAGCGCCGAGCCATCGGTAACACGGTTGATGAGGCCGAGTTCATATGCGCGCTGGGCAGTGATGAAATCGCCGGTCAGTGCCAGTTCCATCGCCACGCGCTCGGGGATCTGGTCGGGCAGCATCATGACCCCGCCCGCCGCGGCGACGAGACCGCGCTTGGCTTCGGGGATGCCGAATTTTGCATCCTTGTGCGCAACCACAAGGTCGCAGGCGATCATCAGTTCGAGCCCGCCGGCCAGCGCATAACCCTCCACCGCCGCGATCAGAGGCTTGGCCGGAGGCGCCTGCACCACGCCGCCGAAACCGCGGCCTTCGATGCTGGGCGATTCGCCGCGCAGGAAGCCCTTGAGGTCCATGCCCGAACAGAAGGTCCCGCCCGCACCCGTCAGGATGCCTACGCGCAGATCGTCATCGGCATCGAGCCGGTCCATCGCCGCAGCAATCCCCTCCGCGGCAGCCTTGTTCATGGCATTCTTGGCTTCGGGACGGTTGATGGTGACGATCAGGACGCCATCATCGACTTCGGTCAGGACGTCGGCGGACGCTTGCTCGGACATGGGCTCTCTCTCTCCATTGCGATTTGAAACTGTTCTTGCGCCCTTGCTGCTTGAGGTTTACGCAAACGTCAACCGGCAATCGCCGCAACTGTCATTCTGCCGAGAGAGGAACCTGCCCATGTCCGAAGCCTATATCATTGATGCCGTCCGCACTCCCCGCGGGATCGGAAAGCAGGGCAAGGGTGCGCTGGCGGCGATGCATCCGCAGCATCTCGCGGCGACGGTGCTCAAGGCCATCAAGGACCGCAACGACCTCGATACCGCGACTGTGGACGATGTGATCTGGTCCGTCAGTACGCAGGACGGGCTGCAGGCGGGCGACCTCGGGCGCATGGCCGCGCTCGACGCCGGCTATGACGTCACCTCCAGCGGCACCACGCTCGACCGTTTTTGCGGGGGTGGCATCACCTCGGTCGCTCTGGCGGCAGCGCAGGTGATGAGCGGCATGGAAGATTGCGTGGTCGCGGGCGGGACCGAGATGATGAGCCTGACTGCTCAAATGGCGAAGGATAAGATGGCGGCGGGTCTCAAACCGCCGATGATGGGCAGCTATAATGCGCGCCTCCAGGCGAGCCATCCGCAGAGCCATCAGGGCGTGTGTGGCGATGCTATCGCAACGATGGAAGGCTTTACCCGCGAGGAACTGGACGAGGTCGGCTATCGCAGCCAGCAACGCGCAGCGGTGGCGATCAAGGAAGGTCGCTTCGACATGTCGCTCGTCCCCGTCATTGACGATGAAGGAAATGTCGTGCTCGACAGGGAGGAATTCCCTCGCCCGCAAACTACCCGTGAAGGCCTTGCCGAGCTGGAGCCGGCCTTCGCCAAGATTGCCAATGTCCCGCTGGACAAGAGCGGCATGACCTTTGCGGGCCTTGTGAATGCGAAATACCCTGATCTTGACATCAGGCATTTTCACCATGCGGGCAATTCCAGCGGCGTCGTCGATGGAGCGGCGGCGGTGCTGGTGACGAGCAAGGACTATGCGAAGAAGCACGGTCTCAAACCGCGCGCCCGGATCGTGGCGACGGCGAACATGGGCGACGATCCCACTCTGATGCTTAACGCGCCGGTCCCGGCGGCGAAGAAAGTGCTGGAGAAGGCCGGACTGACCAAGGACGATATCGACCTTTACGAGATCAACGAAGCCTTCGCCGTCGTCGCAGCCAAGTTTGTGCGCGATCTCGAGCTCGACTGGGACAAGGTCAATGTCAACGGCGGTTCGATTGCGCTTGGCCATCCCATCGGCGCGACCGGTTCCATCCTGATCGGCACGATAGTCGACGAGCTGGAGCGGCAGAACAAGCGCTATGGACTGGTCACCATGTGCGCGGCGGGCGGCATGGCGCCTGCCATCATAATTGAGCGGGTGGAGGATTTCGCCGACTGACGCCTCTCTTTCAGGCTGGCCGGTCGCCCGGAAGCGATTCTTCCTTGTCGTCCGAGAAGCCCCAGGAGACGTTCGCCCAGGCCCGTTCGTGGAAGTAGTATAGTACCATTTTGGTCAGCACTTCCGTGATCGCGATGGCACCCGCCGCCTTGTAGTTTCCGGTGAAAAACCAGCTCAGCAGGAAAGTATCGATGCTGCCCAGGATACGCCAGCTCACGGCCTTGGCGAAACTGCGTGAATGCGCTTCGCGCCCGCGAAAAAGGATCATCTATCCTCCCCCGATCCAGCTTACTTGAGCGGCAGGATCTGCTTGATGATGTAATCCGCGGCTTCCTCGGGGCTCATCGCCACCGTGTTGACGCGAATTTCCGGGTCTTCAGGGTCTTCATAGGGGCTGTCGATGCCGGTGAAGTTCTTCAACTCCCCTGCCCTGGCCTTCTTGTAGAGACCTTTCACGTCGCGCTGTTCCGCTACCTCGAGAGGCGTATCGACGTGAATCTCGATGAACTCGCCCTCGCCCATCATGTCGCGGACCAACCGGCGGTCGGCGCGGAAGGGCGAGATGAAAGCGGTCAGCACGATCAGACCGGCATCGGTCATCAGCTTGGCGACTTCGCCGATGCGGCGAATATTCTCGATCCGGTCGCTTTCGGTGAAACCGAGGTCCTTGTTGAGGCCGTGGCGGACGTTGTCCCCGTCGAGCAGGAAAGTGTGGCGATTCATGATCGCCAGCTTCTTTTCCACTTCGTTGGCGATGGTCGATTTGCCCGAACCGGAAAGGCCCGTGAACCACAGGACGCGGGGCTTCTGGTTTTTCATCGCCGCATGATCGTCACGCGTGATGTCGACCGCCTGCCAGTGTACGTTCTGTGCGCGGCGCAGGCTGAAATGCAGCATACCCGCACCAACGGTCCGGTTGCTGATCTTGTCGATCAGGATGAAGCCGCCCAGGGCGCGGTTTTCCGAATAGGGATCGAAGACGATCGCCCGGTCGGTGGTGATCTCGCTCACGCCGATCGAATTGAGTTCGAGCGTCTTGGCAGCGAGATGATCCATCGTGTTGACATTGATCTCGAACTTCGGCTCGGCGACGGTCACGCTGACCATCTGCGTACCCAGTTTCATCCAGTAGGCACGGCCGACGACGAGCGGCTCTTCATCCATCCAGACGATGGTGCTTTCGAACTGGTCGGCAACTGCGGGAGGACTGTCGGCCGCCGCGAGCACATCACCGCGCGAACAATCGATCTCGTCCTCGAGAGTGATGGTCACCGACTGGCCGGAAATCGCTTCTTCAAGGTCGCCATCCATCGTGACGATAGATTTTACCGTGCTGGTCTTGCCCGAAGGCAGCGAACGGACCTTGTCGCCCGGCTTGACCGAGCCGGTAGAGATGAGGCCCGAGAAACCGCGAAAGTCGAGGTTGGGGCGATTGACCCATTGCACCGGCATGCGGAACGGCTTCGCCAAGTTCGCGTCGGAACGGACTTCGACCGCCTCGAGGTGCTGCATCAGCGTGGGGCCATCGTACCAGACCGTGTTTTCCGACTGGGTCGTGATGTTGTCGCCTGCGAGGCCCGAGATCGGGATCGCAGTGAAGTTCTCGATACCGATGCTTTCCGCAAACTCGCGGTAGTTTTCGATGATCGCGTCGTACTTCGCCTGATCGTAACCGATCAGGTCCATCTTGTTGACGGCTAGCACGAGGTTCTTGATGCCAAGCTGGTGGCAGAGGAAGCTATGGCGCTTGGTCTGAACGAGCACGCCCTTGCGCGCATCGATCAGGATCACGGCGAGATCGGCGGTCGATGCACCGGTGACCATATTCCGCGTGTACTGTTCGTGGCCGGGGCAATCGGCGACGATGAACTTGCGGCTCTCGGTCGCGAAGAAGCGGTAGGCTACATCGATCGTGATGCCCTGTTCGCGTTCGGCGGCAAGGCCATCGACCAGCAGCGCAAAATCGATCTCCTGCCCCTGCGTGCCGACCCTCTTGGAGTCGTTCTCGAGCGCGGCCAGCTGGTCCTCGAAGATCATCTTCGAATCGTAGAGCAGCCGCCCGATCAGGGTCGACTTGCCGTCATCCACGCTTCCGCAGGTGATGAAACGCAGCATGGTCTTGTGCTGATGCTTTTCGAGATAGGCGTCGATATCCTCTGCGATCAGCGCATCGGTCTTGTAGATGGGCTCCGACATCAGAAATAGCCCTCCTGCTTCTTCTTCTCCATCGACGCGTCGCCCGAATCCTTGTCGATAACACGGCCCTGTCGTTCCGATGTGGTGGTCAGCAGCATTTCCTGGATGATTTCAGGCAGCGTCGCGGCTTCGCTTTCCACGGCGCCAGTCAGCGGGAAGCAGCCCAGCGTGCGGAAGCGGATCGAACGTTCGGTAATCTCCGGACGCTTGCCCATGACCTTCTCGAGCCGCTCGATATCGTCGGCCATGAACAATCCGCCCTCGTATTCGAAGGTCGGTCGCCTGGCAGAATAATACAGCGGCACGATCTCGATATTCTCGAGGTGAATATACTGCCAGATGTCGAGCTCGGTCCAGTTCGACAGCGGGAATATCCGGATGCTCTCGCTCTTCTTCTTGCGGGCATTATAGAGGTTCCAGAGTTCCGGGCGCTGGCTTTTGGGATCCCAGCCGTGGCTGGCAGTACGGAAGGAAAAGATACGCTCTTTCGCGCGGCTCTTTTCCTCATCGCGCCGGGCCCCACCAAAGGCCGCATCGAACCCATATTTGTCGAGTGCCTGCTTCAACCCTTGCGTCTTCCACATATCGGTGTGCAGCGGTCCATGGTCGAACGGGTTGATCCCCATCTCTTCCGCTTCGGGATTCTGGTAGACGAGCAGTTCCATGCTCGCATCTTCCGCGCTCTTTTCGCGCAGAGCGTACATGTCCTTGAACTTCCAGGTCGTATCTACATGCAGCAGCGGGAATGGTGGCGGCGAAGGATAGAAAGCCTTCTTGGTGAGATGCAGCATGACTGCGCTGTCCTTGCCGATCGAATAGAGCATCACGGGCTTTTCCGCCTCGGACACCACTTCGCGCATTATATGGATGCTTTCGGCCTCGAGCCGCTGAAGGTGGGTGAGTGTCATTGGGTCTCGTCTGTAATATTCAGTCAGGCGTGCCGGAAACGACCATGTGAATGGTACGCCGCTCATCTACAAGCAGAGAATGGTCGCGGGGCCGATAGGAGAATTTGCCCTGCGGGACAATGGGGGCGGTAGCGATTGCGCCCGCCCACCCAAGGTGCGCATTCGTATCGAAAAGCTACTGCGATCCGTGGTTTAGCAGGCGGAAGCCCCATGCCGGCAATTCGACCCTGTACCCTTCGTCTACGGTAACCCGTGCTCCGCTGGCGAAGTCGCGGTAGGTGCCATGCGGCAGTGTATCCGAAAAAGTGGCGGTAAGCGGCTTGTCGCTCATGTTGAACAAGCCCACCACCTTGTTGCCCTGCTGCTCCCTAACCCAGGCAAAAAGCTGCTCGGGATGAGAATTCTCGATCTTATGCATCACGGCACCCCACTGACCGTTTTCCAGCGCGGGATTGGATTTGCGAAACTCGATGAGCTGCGCCAGCAACGCGCCATAATCGCAGTCTGCGCCCTGGCTCCAGTCGATCGCATCCTTCTCGAAGAATTCGAGCCGCTTGGCGTTGCAGGCCTCCATGCCATTGTGGATCAGCGGCAAGCCTTGGCCGGTGAAAGACAGGGCGGTCATCGCTTCCAGCGCCGGCCCGTAATTCTCCTCCATCGTGCCTTCCCACGCATTGCTGTCGTGGTTTTCGATATAGGTCATGCGCATCGCCTCGCGCGGCCACAGGCTCTCGTTCTCGGCATAATAGCCATAGAAGCTGGTGGCATTGCCCTTGCCCTGCGCGACATTCTTGGAAGTGTTGTGCCAATCCCAGGCATAGGTCGCATCGAAAGCGCCGAAGTGGAAGGCGGTCTGCTGCACTTCGCCAAGCATGAACACAGGACGGATCGCTTCGAGGCGGATCCGCATCGTCTCCCAGAAATCGAGCGGGACATAGCCGGCGACATCGGCGCGATAGCCGTCCACCCCGAATTCGCGCACCCAGTATTCCATTGCACCGCCGACATGCTCACGCACGCCGGGTTTCGACCAGTCGAGATCGATGATGTCGGACCAGTCCCACCATGGCGTAGGACGGAAGTCGCCCTTCCAGTCTTTCTCGTACCATTCGGGATATTGCTTAGCGAGGTCGTTATCCCAGGCGGTATGATTGGCGACGAGGTCGAGTATGACCCTGAAACCCTGTTCATGCGCATCGTCGACGAAAGCGCGAAAGTCCTCCTCTGTCCCGAATTCCGGGTTCACAGCGTAATAATCCTGAACCGCATAGGGACTGCCAAGTGTACCCTTGCGGTTTTCCGCCCCGATCGGATGGATCGGCATGAGCCAGAGGATATCGACTCCCAGTTCCTTCAGCCGGGGCAATTCTCGCTGCGCAGCCCTGAACGTGCCTTCCTCGGTAAACTGGCGAGTGTTGATCTGGTAAAGCACCGCATCGCGCGACCACTCCGGATGCTCGATGCTCACCTTGCTCTGCGGCTGCCAAGGCGATGAAGAAGCGGACGCAACCGGGCCTGCACCGGTCTGGGCGCAGCCACCGAGTAATGCGAGAGCGGCAGTAGCGGCGATGAGCTTACGCATGTACATTCTCCTGCGGAATGGCGGCCTTGACCCGCTGCATCGCGAGAGCGGCAACGATCCACGATCCGGCTGCGAAAAGCATCGTCCAGATCGGCTCGCCCGGAAACAGCCAGAGCATGATCTGGCCCATGACGGTCGCCACCAGCAATTGCGGCACGACGATGAAGATGTTGAACAGCCCCATGTAGATGCCCAGCTTCGCCTGCGGCAGGTTCGATGCGAGAATGGCATAGGGCATCGCGAGGATGCTGGCCCAGGCAATGCCGATACCGATCTCCGCGAGCAGTAGCGTCTGGGCATCGCGCACGAGGAAGAACATCAGAAAGCCGATCGCCCCGAGAGTCAGGCAGATCGAATGGGTCATGACCTGCCCCACCTTGCGGCTGAGAACTGGCAGCAGCGCCAGCGCGGCAATCGCGGCGACACCATTATAGACGGTAAAGAGCACGTTCACCCAATTCGCGCCCTCGTTATAAGCGGCGCTCGCCGTATCGGTGCTGCCGAAAACATATTGCGTCACCACCGGCGTGGTGTTGATCCACATGATGAACAGCGCCGACCAGCTGAAGAACTGGACCAGCGCAAGGCGTTTCATCACCTCCGGCATCCCCGCGAAATCGCCGACGATGCTGGAGAGCATGTTGGTGGATTTGCCCTGCTTGGCCCAAGAAATCGCAATTGCGCTGAGCATTCCATAGACCGCCAGCAAAGCACCGAGCAGCAACATCTCCTTCTGCAGCTCCAGCGACTGGACCAGCAGGACTACCACTAGCCCCGCGACAATCCACAGCGAGCTGGAAAGATAGGTCTTGGCCGCCAGCGCGCGGACGGGCTGCCCGATATCATCTTGCAGGTGGCCGCCGAAGGCCGCCATTTGCTCCGGCGAATATTCGCGGGTCGTGACTACCGTCCACAGCACGGCACTGAATAGCGCGATAGCCCCGCCCCAGAAGCTCCATTTGACCGTGTCGGGGAGTCCTCCGCCCGGCGCGACATTGCTCACCCCCAATTGTTCGAGGAACCACGGGAAGATCGAGCCGACAACTGCGCCAGCTCCGATGAAAGCAGTCTGCACCGCATAGCCGGCACTATGCTGGTCGGTTCCCAGCATGTCGCCGACGAAGGCACGGAAAGGCTCCATCGAGACATTCAGCGACGCATCGAGTACCCAGAGCATCGCCGCAGCAAACAATAGCGGAGCGCCAAACGCAGGGCTCAGAGGCATCAGAAACAGCGACAAGGCAGCGAAGATAGCGCCGGTGAGGAAGTAGGGACGACGGCGGCCCAGCCTGTTCCATGTCCGGTCCGACATATGGCCGATGATGGGCTGCACGATCAGGCCTGTCAGCGGTGCGGCGACCCATAGGGCGGGCAGGTCGTCGATGCTCGAGCCCAGGGTCTGGAAGACGCGGCTCATATTCGCATTCTGCAGCGCGAAACCGATCTGGATGCCGAAAAAACCGAAGCTGATGTTCCAGAGACCGGCAAAGCCCTGGCGGGGCTTCTGGCTAAGTGTCGCGTCCATACAGATATCCTCGTCCCGGCCGGGTCTGCTGCCCGGTCCCATCAGCCAGTGGCTGGCACGAAGAGCGGCGCGAGGCCACTACGTATACGAATACGCTAGGCGATACTGCTGCCACGTATGATGAGTTTGCCCGGAAGCTTGCGAGGTGGAAGGTCGCGTCCTTCCACCTGAGCGAGCAATGCCTCCACCAGCGCTTCGCCCGCCCCTCTGATATCCTGCATAATCGTGGTGAGCGGCGGCGTGGTAAGGCTGGCTGAAGGTATATCGTCGAAGCCGACCACTGCTACATCGCTCGGTACGCGGCGACTAGCATCGGCAAGTGCGCGCATGGCACCGATAGCGATAAGGTCGCTGGCCGCAAATATCGCATCGAATTCCAGTCCGCTTTCCAAGAGTGCCCTGGCGGCCGCGCGTCCCTCTTCCTCGGTCGTCAAGGCATCGAACTGGAGCCGTTCGTCCGGTTCGATCCCGGCTTCGACCAAGGCCGAGCACAGACCGGAATACCGCCCTCTGAATTCCGGATAGTGTTCGTCCGCATGACCGAGAAATGCGATCTTGCGACAGCCCTGTTCGAGCAAGTGCTCACCTGCCAATCGCCCTGCCCCGACGTTGTCCGTGCCGACCGTTACCCCGCTGCTGTCACTCGAGACAGAACCCCAGCGCGCGAAATGCGTCCCCTGGCGCGCCAGCTGTTCCATGCGCTCGCGATACTTGGTGTAATCGCCGTACCCCAAGAGGATAAGACCGTCGGCGCGATGGCTGTCCTGGTACTGTACGTGCCAGTCGTCTTCCATCCTCTGGAAGGAAATCAACAGGTCGAGCCCCCGCTCGGCAGTCGCGCGCGTGATCGATCCCAGCATGGCGAGGAAGAAGGGATTTATCATGCTCTCGTCAGGCGTGGGGTCTTCGAAGAACAGCAGGGCGATGGTATTGGCACGCTGGGAGCGAAGCGAAGAGGCATTCTTGTCGACGGTGTAGTGGAGATCGCGCGCGATCTGTTCGATCTTCAATCTCGTCTTTTCGCTGACCGAGCGGTCGCCCCGCAGGGCGCGGCTGACGGTCGGTTGCGAAACGCCTGCCGCATAAGCAATGTCAAAACTGGTGGGCCGTCCTGTCGGTTTGCGTCCCATGGCTCTCCCCCGAAAGGCCGTGCGCGGCTCTTGCCAACAACCTTAGGCAGCGTCCCCGGCCAAAGCAAATTGCCGATGCGATATTTCGCGGACTTATGCCGGTTTCGAGATGTGAACGTTCCCTGATGTTATTCTGCCACTACCCGCCGCCTGACGGGGCCTGCGTATACGTATGCCGTCTTCCGCACATCGCAGAAGCGGACGTATCAAAGTGACAAGCAGGTTACACACCTGTGGGGATTTGCGTGGTCCCAGCCCCGGACACAGGGGGCGGACCAATCGGGAGAAGAACTGGATATGGCTATTCGTAGCAAACTTGCCGCAACCATCAGCATGTCTGCCTTCGCGGCAGCGCTGGGTACTGTCGCCGCCCCTGCATATGGTCAGGAAGAGCCGACCGGCGAAGACGCCAACCCCGTGACGACCGAGGAAGAGGATGCCGACGACGTCATCGTCGTAACCGGTATCCGCGCCTCGATCGACAACTCGGTCGCCAGGAAGCGGGAAAATACCTCGATGGTCGAAGTGGTCAGTGCCGAGGATCTCGGCAAGTTGCCCGACCTGTCGATTGCCGAATCGCTGTCGCGCCTCCCCGGCCTCGCAACCCAGCGACTGGATGGCCGCGCCAACGTTGTTTCGATCCGCGGTCTTGCGCCCGATTTCACCACCACGCTGCTGAACGGCCGCGAGCAGGTCAGCGCCAACAACAACCGTGGTGTCGAGCTCGACCAATACCCCTCCGAATTGCTCAACGGCGCGGTCGTGTACAAGACGCCCGATGCGATGCTCGTCGGCCAGGCGCTGGGCGGAACGATCGATATGCAGACCGTCCGTCCGCTGCAATATGGACGTACCCAGTTCGTTGTCGGCGTGCGCGGCGAGATGAACGATCTTGGCAGGCTCAACCCCGACATTTCGGACAAGGGCTATCGTGCAAACATCTCCTACGTCAGTCAGAATGACGCCGGCACGCTCGGCTGGGCGCTGGGCTATGCCCGCATGCAATCCCCGACGCAGGAAGAGCGCTGGAACGCCTGGGGCTATCCCAATGTCGATGACGACACCCAGGTGATCGGCGGGGCCAAGCCCTACGTCAAATCGAACAGGCTCAAGCGCGATGGCGTGATGGGAGTGCTCGAATTCGAGCCGAACGACAAGATCCATGCAACGCTCGATGGCTACTGGTCGCAATTCAACGACACGCAGCGCCTACGCGGTATCGAGCTTCCGCTGTTTTGGTCGGCAGCTTCGCTGCAGCCGGGCTATAGCGAAGCCGACGGGCTGGTCACGCAGGGCCAGTTCAACAATGTCGAAGCGGTCATGCGCAACGACGTGGTGAACCGTGATTCGGAAATCTTCGCCGGTGGTCTCAACACCGAATTCGCTGCGACGGACAGGCTGACTTTCGAACTCGATTTGAGCTATTCCGAACTCAAGAAGACCGAGGAAAACCTCGAAATCTATCTCGGCACCGGGCGTGGCGGTGGCGTAGGCGCAACCGACAATCTCGGTTTCACCATGCCGGCAGGCGGCGGCGTGATCACTTTCGATCCTTCGATCGATTATTCCGATCCGAACCTGTTCGTGATCACCGACCCGCAAGGATGGAACAGCTGCGGTGGCGCGGTGCCGAACTGCCAGGACGGCTTCGTTAACCGCCCGCGTATCAAGGACCGCCTGCAGTCGATCCGCCTCCAGGCTATTCAGGCCTTCGATGGCAACCTCGAAAACATTACTGTCGGCGTAAACTATTCGGATCGCCGCAAGCAGTTGATCGACGAAGGCTTCGTGCTCACCCACAAGGACTATCCGGCCGACACGCCTGTGCCTTCGGACTACCTCTACGATCCAGTATCGCTTGGTTTCATCGGGATTCCGGGAATGGTAGCGTTCGACAGCTGGCGTTATTACAACGATGGCAATTATGAACTCACTGACGCTTCGGCTTTTGATCCCAGCCGTCTAACCAATAGCTACATCGTTAACGAAAAGGTCCTGACCGGCTTCGTTCAAGCTAATGTCGATGCCGGCCTCCTGCGTGGCAATGTCGGTCTACAAATCGTCCATACAGACCAATCAGCAGACGGCTATGCTGCATTCAACCCCGGTGGCGGGACGGTTTCCACTCCAATCACCGACGGCGATAAGTACACCTATGCACTGCCGAGCCTGAATGCTTCGTTTGAAGTATTGCCAGAAACTTTCGTCCGCTTTGGTGCTGCACGTATGCTGGCTCGCGCCCGCATGGACCAGCTCAATGCCGGGGTGAGTTTCAGTTTCAGCGAGGCCAACAACACTCAGGGCCTTCCGCCATGGTCAGGCACGATCGGCAATGCCAAATTACGTCCGCTGCTGGCAATGACGCTTGACCTGGCTCTTGAGAAGTATTTCGGACGCGGCGGTTATGTTTCGCTCGGCGTGTTCAACAAGGACCTCGAAAACTGGATTTATCGCCAAGATACGGTTTTCGATTTCAGTGGCTATCCCTACACTGGCCCGACACCCCCGAATTCCGATTTCGGCATTGTGTCGCAGTGGCAGAACGCCAGCGGCGGTCGCGTTTACGGTGCCGAGGGATCTTTCTCGCTTCCTTTTGCGACCTTTGCCTCCGCGCTCGACGGCTTCGGTATCTTTGGCAGCGGATCCTACACGAAGAGTAATGTAAGGGAGGGACAGGCCGACCCGATTTCGATGCCTGGACTCTCGCGCTGGGTTGTAAATGGCACGGTCTTTTTCGAAAAAAGCGGATTCGAGGCACGCGCTTCGGCTCGATATCGGTCGAGTTTTCTGGCCGAAGTTTCGACAATCAGCCTTCAACGCGACCTGGTGATGGCACGAGCGGAAACGGTGATCGATGCGCAGATCGGCTATACCTTCCAGCAAGGGATGCTTGAAGGACTTGGTATTCAGCTGCAGGGCAGTAACCTCACCAACGAACCTTTCGTTACTTACTACAACGATGATATCCGCCAGGTGAGGGACTACCAGAACTATGGCCGCAATTTCAGCGTAGGCGTGACCTACAGGTTCTGATCAAAGTGAGGCGGGCCCGCGATGAACGGGTCCGCCTTTCTTCTTCGTGCCGCAGTCAATGTGCGCAGCAACGAACCGGGAGCAGGCTAGTGACCGATGATAGTCGCATCCGCGACGTCGTCATCGTGGGTGGGGGGACCGCAGGCTGGATGGCCGCTGCGGCCCTTTCCGCCACCATGGGCGACCAGCTTGGCATCCGTCTTGTCGAGAGCGACGAGATCGGCACGGTGGGTGTCGGCGAAGCGACCATTCCTGCCATCCGCCTGTTCAACGGGCTTGTCGGCATCGACGAGAACGCTTTTATCAAGGCCACCCAGGGCAGCTTCAAGCTGGGTATCGAATTCATCAACTGGGGGCGTGTCGGCGAAAGCTATATGCACGCGTTCGGACAAATCGGGCAAAGCCTCGACTTGATCGAATTCTGGCAATACTGGCTGCGCGGTCGGCGAGAGGGTGTCGCAAGACCACTAGGCAATTATTCCTTCAACGAGGAAGCAGCCCGCAGAATGCGGTTCGCACGCGTGCCGCGAATCCCCAACACGCAGCTGGACGGGATCAGCTACGCCTTCCACTTCGACGCCGGCCTCTATGCGAAATTCCTGCGAGGAATTGCCGAGAACAACGGCGCGACGCGTACAGAGGGCCTGGTCGAGAGCGCTCAGCGCGACGGTGAGAGCGGGCATATACGCTCGATCACGCTCAAATCGGGCGAAGTGATCGAGGGCGAATTGTTCATCGACTGCTCGGGCTTTCGCGGCCTGCTGATCGAACAGGAATTGCAGACCGGCTTCGATGACTGGACGCATTGGCTGCTGTGCGACCGCGCCGTCGCCGTCCCGACCGAGAATGTCGGCCCGTCACGTCCCTATACGCAGTCGATCGCCCATCCCGCTGGCTGGCAATGGCGCATCCCCTTGCAGCATCGCACCGGCAACGGTCATGTCTTCTCTACCGAATACATGAGCGAAGATGAAGCAACCGCGCTGCTGCTGAAGACGGTCGAGGGCAAACCCATCGCCGAACCCCGCTCCATCCCTTTCAAGACCGGCATGCGGAAAAAGGCCTGGAACGGCAACGTGGTCGCAATGGGGCTGTCCTCAGGCTTCATAGAGCCGCTGGAATCGACCAGTATCCACCTGATCCAGAATGCGATCGCGAAGCTGATTTCGCATTTTCCCGATCGCACTTTCCGGCAAGCCAATATCGATGCCTACAATCGCAGGATTGAATATGATTACGAACGCATCCGCGATTTCATCATCCTTCATTACCATGCGAACCAGCGCGACGAGGACTTCTGGGTGCGCTGCCGCGAGATGGAGGTCCCTGAAAGCCTGCGCGAAAAAATCGATCTCTTCCGCGCAACCGGAAGGATTTTCCGCGAACAGGAAGAACTGTTCGTCGAGGTGGGCTGGTTCCAGGTCCTGAACGGGCAGAATGTGGTGCCCGAAACCTATCACCCGCTCGCCGACGTGCTGACCCGGGAAGAGCTGGAGCAGTTCCTGTCCGACATTCACACAATCGTTTCGAGCAATGCCGGGCGCTTGCCCCCTCACGCCGAATTCATAGCCGCTACCTGCGCGGCGCCTAAACTGGAAAAAACCGCATGATCCGCACCACTCTTCCCCTCATCGCGCTCGGACTTGCCGCTTGCGCAACGGCTCAAGATACAATTCCGGCGACCGAAACGTCGGCAACCTCCTTCCGCGACCGCCTGCCGAGCGAGGAAATCGTCTATTTCGTGCTCCCCGACCGGTTCGAGAACGGCGATCCGTCCAACGACACCGGCGATTTCACCGGCGATCGACTGATCACGGGATATGACCCCACCCACAAGGGTTTCTTCCACGGTGGCGACCTTGCCGGCCTGACGCAGCGGCTCGACTACCTCGAAGGGCTTGGCGTCACCGCGATCTGGTTCGCGCCGATCTTCCAGAACAAACCGGTACAGGGGCCGGAAGGTGATGAGAGCGCGGGTTACCACGGATATTGGGTCACCGACTTCACCCGTCCCGACAGCCATTTCGGCACGCCTGAAGAATTCAAGGCTTTCGTGGATGCAGCCCATGCTCGCGGGATGAAGGTCTATATGGACATAATCACCAACCATACGGCGGATGTTATTCGCTATGCCGATGGTGATGCCACAAATTACGAATATCGCAGCAAAGGCGATTTTCCCTACTCGACTCGCGGTGGGCCGGATGGAGAGCGCATCAACGAAGGCTTCATGGGCGATGGCGACAGCAGCGCGTCCAATTTCGCCAAGCTGACCGATCCGAATTATGCATATGTTCCGTTCGTTCCAGAAGCCGAGAAGGACGTGAAGGTCCCGTCCTGGCTGAACGATCCGATCTATTACCACAACCGAGGCAATAGCTCGTTCACTGGCGAGGACAGTCGTTTCGGCGATTTCTCAGGTCTCGACGACCTTTTCACCGAGCATCCGCGCGTGCGCGCTGGGATGATCGAAATCTTCTCCGATTGGGTCCGCGAGACGGGTGTCGACGGGTTCCGCATCGATACCGCGCGTCATGTTGATCCGGGCTTCTGGCAGGAATTCGTCCCTGCACTGGAATCGGTCGCACATGAGAACGGCATCCCGAACTTTCACATGTTCGGGGAGGTTTACAAGGACGTGCCCGAGAACGGCTATATTGCCGAATATACGCGCCGCGACAAACTGCCCGCCGTGCTGGATTTCGCGTTCCAGGCGGCGATGCGAGAGGTGCTGGGTCGCGATAAGGGTACGGTCGTGCTCGCGCATATGTTCGATGGTGACGTGCTTTATGAGGGCGGCGAGGAAACCGCGCGCAACCTGCCGACCTTCCTCGGCAACCATGACATGGGCCGCTTTTCGACACTCATCAAATGGGACAAACCCGAAATCGGGCAGGAGGAACTCCTCGACCGTGTGATGCTCGGCCATGCAATGATGCTGAGCCTGCGCGGGTCTCCGGTTATCTATTACGGCGACGAGCAGGGTTTCGTGGGCGACGGTAACGACCAGCTTGCCCGTGAAGACATGTTCCCCTCGCGAACCGCAGTTTACAACGATAACGATCTAATCGGCACCGATGCGACCACTGCACAGAGCAATTTCGACCGAACGCATCCGCTATACCGCTTGATCGCCGAATTTTCCGCTATCCGCCGTGCACATCCCGCCTTTACCCGAGGTCGGCAGGTTGTACGCCATTACGAACAGGAACCGGGAATCTTCGCGGTCAGCCGCTTCGACCCGGAAGACGGGAGCGAATACCTCGCGGTCTTCAACACGACCGAAACGCCGCGCGGGGCCAATGTCACGCTCGGCTATGATGCGCGCAGTTTCGAAACACTCGCGGGCGATTGTCCGACAACGGTGACGGCACCAGGCAGCGCCGCTTTCACACTTCCGGCCTTTGGCTGGGCCGTCTGCCGCGTATCGGAGGTTGCAGAGTGAATGTTAGCACCGACATGACGGCCGAACTTTCGCCGGACGTGGCATTGCCCTGGTGGAAAGGCGCGACGATCTACCAGATCTATCCGCGCAGCTTCATGGATTCGAATGGCGACGGAATCGGCGACTTGCCGGGGATCACCCAGCGCCTGCCATATGTCGCCAAGCTGGGCGTGGATGCGATCTGGGTCTCGCCTTTCTTCAAGTCCCCCATGAAGGATTTCGGCTACGATGTTTCCGACTATCGCGATGTCGATCCGATTTTCGGGGATCTGGCGGACTTCGACGCCCTCGTCGCCAAGGCCCACGATCTGGGGCTGCGGGTGCTGATCGACCAAGTCTATTCGCACACTTCGGACGAACATGCCTGGTTCGTGGAAAGCAGGTCGAGCAGGGAAAATCCCAAAAGCGATTGGTATGTCTGGGCCGACGCGAAGCCCGACGGCTCACCGCCATCGAATTGGCAATCGGTCTTCGGCGGCCCTGCATGGACCTGGGACGCGCGGCGCGGACAATATTACCTGCACAACTTCCTCAACTCGCAGCCTCAGCTTAACCTGCACAACCGCAAGGTGCAGGACGCGATTTTGGGGGTCATGCGGTTCTGGCTGGAACGCGGAGTCGACGGATTCCGCATCGATGCGCTCAATTTCGCGATGCATGATCCGGAGCTGCGCGATAATCCCCCGGCACCGGACAATGGCAAACCGCGCACGCGCCCGTTCGATTTCCAGGTCAAGAAGTACAACCAGAGCCATGCGGATATTCCAGGCTTCATCCAGCGCATCCGCTCGCTGACCGACGAGTTCGAGGGTATCTTCACCGTCGCAGAAGTCGGCGGCGACGACGCTTTCCGCGAGATGCGCCTGTTCACGGCAGGCGAGGACCATCTCAATTCCGCCTACAGCTTCAATTTTCTCTATGCCGACAAGCTGACACCTGAACTGGTCTGCCGATCGCTTGCCGACTGGCCCGAAGAAGAGGGTCTTGGCTGGCCGAGCTGGGCGTTCGAAAACCACGATGCACCTCGTGCTCTCGGTCGCTGGTGCGAGCCACATGAACGGGAAGCCTTCGTGCGGCTCAAGACCCTTCTGCTGATGAGCCTGCGGGGCAATGCCATCATCTACTATGGCGAGGAACTGGGATTGATGCAGGTCGATATTCCTTTCGACCAGCTCCATGACCCCGAGGCTATCGCCAACTGGCCGCTGACCCTGAGCCGGGACGGGGCGCGTACACCGATGCCTTGGGACAAGAGCGAAAGCGTGGGTTTCGGCAGCACCGACCCCTGGCTTCCGATTGGCGAGGAAAACCGGGCCAATTCGGTGGAAGCACAGGAAGCTGACGAAAATTCCCTGCTCGCGTTTACCCGCAGGGCCATCAAACTCCGCACCACCAATCCCGCCATGCGTCATGGCGAGATCCTGACTTGTCGGCACAGCGGCAACTTGCTGGAGATATCGCGCGAGGCCGATGGTCAAAGGCTCGAATTCCGCTTCAACCTTGGCAGTTCACCGGTCCACATCCGCGATTGCGAAGGCTCGCCCCTGATCGCCATCAACGGCGCGAGCAAGGACCAATTGCCACCTTACGCCGCGCTCATCACGGAGATTACCATATGACCCGCCTTGCCCTGCTCCTTTCCGCAGCATTGCTTCCCATGTCTGCCGCCCATGCAGAGACGGTCACCTCGCCCGATGGGCGCATCGAAGTTACACTCGATGCCGATGGCGAAGGCATTCCCTATTACGAGATCAGTCGCGACGGTGTGCCGATCATTGCTAAGTCTAATCTCGGTTTCACCTTCACCGATGCAGATCCGATGCGCCGCAATTTCGAAGTCGCTGGATTTCGCGAGCAGACGCACAATTCGAGCTGGGAGCAACCCTGGGGCGAACGGCAGTGGGTGAAGGATCATCATAACGAGCTGGCCGTGACATTCCGCGAGCGGGACGAGAGCCCGCGCGAATTCATCGCCCGCCTGCGTGTCTTCGATGACGGCATCGGCTTGCGTATCGAGTTTCCCGATAGTGAGGCCCAGCCGGTCTATCGCATTGCCGAAGAGCTTACCGAGTTCAATATAGCAGGCGATGGAACCGCATGGTCCATTCCCGCAGGCGACTGGAATCGTTATGAATATCTCTATGCCAAGAGCCCAGTAAGCGCGCTGTCGACCGTTCATACGCCGGTGACCATGGTCATGGACAACGGCACGCATCTCTCTTTTCACGAGGCTTCGCTGGTCGATTACTCCGGCATGTGGCTCAAGCGCGTGGATGCTACGCGTTTCCGCGCCCTGCTTGCTCCATCGCCGCGAGGCCCCAAGGTGGTTCGCGAAGGTGCATTCAACACTCCCTGGCGTACGATCCTGATCTCTTCCGACGCCAAGGGCCTCTTCGAAAGCGATATCACGCTCAATCTCAACGAGCCCAACAAGCTTGGCGATGTGAGCTGGTTCACTCCGCACAAATACATCGGCATCTGGTGGGGCATGCATCTCGACATCGAGAGCTGGGCCAGCGGCGAGAAGCATGGTGCGACAACCGAGAACGCGAAGAAATACATCGATTTCGCAGCTGAACACGGCTTCCGCGGCGTGCTGATCGAAGGCTGGAACAAGGGCTGGGACGGTAACTGGTTCGGTAACGGCCGCGAGTTCGAGTTCACCGAGGCCTATCCCGATTTCGATATCGCCGAAGTTGCCCGCTATGCCGAGGAAAAAGGCGTCCGTATCATCGGCCATCACGAAACCGGCGGCAATATCAAGGTCTATGAGGAGCAACTCGAAGACGCGATGGCATTCTACGAGAACCTCGGGATAGATGCCGTGAAGAGCGGCTATGTCGCCGATGCGGGCGGAGTGATTGCGCCTGCTGGCGAAGGGGGTTCAGACGAGACGTTCGTGTGGCACGACGGGCAGGAAATGGTCCGCCACCATCTCAAGGTGGTCGAGGAAGCTGCCGAGCACCAGATTGCCGTCAATCCGCATGAACCGATCAAGGATACCGGGCTAAGGCGCACCTATCCCAACTGGGTCAGTCGCGAAGGCGCGCGCGGGGCGGAATACGATGCCTGGGCGGAACCAAAGAACGATCCGGGCCATGTACCCGAACTGATCTTCACTCGCCTGCTGGCTGGCCCGATGGATTATACCCCGGGCGTCTTCTCGCTCGAGGGCCGCGGGGCTACCGCGCCCGATTTGCCGAGCACGCTTGCCCGCCAGCTGGCCTTCTACGTGACGATCTACTCGCCTATCCAGATGGTCGCCGATCTTCCGGAAAATCTCGTGAAATATCCGCGCGCGCTGGACTTTGTGAAACGTGTCCCTGCCGACTGGGCGGAGAGCATGCTCGTCGATGGTAAAGTGGGCGAATATGCCGTGATCGCGCGGCGCGACCGGAATACACTTAACTGGTATGTCGGTGCGGTTACCGATGAAACGGAGCGCGAAGTAGAGGTGCCCTTGTCCTTCCTCGATCCGGGCAAGACCTATGAAGCCACCATCTGGCGCGACGGTGCGAAGGCCGACGGGCTGGGAGAAGATCGCCACGCGATGGATGTGGAAACAATAACGGTATCGGCGGACCAGACACTCGACCTGCGGATTGCACCGGCAGGCGGTTTCGCCATCGAATTCGTGCCGCAGGGCTGATCCGACGCAAGAAGGGCGGCCGGATCGCTCCGACCGCCCTTCGATCCGGTCACTATCCTTCGCGATCAGTTTTGCGGGTCTGGCGTATCGTCAACCGTCTGCCCCGACTGCTCTTCCTGCTCCCCCTGCACCACTTCGCCCGACCGGAAGATCGGTCCTTCTGTGGGCAAGGTTAAGACCGGTTCGCCATCGGGCGCAGTATCGCCGGTGGCTATAACGATTGGCGCCTGACCGGTCGCAGGTTCCTCGTCGACCGGTCCCTGAACATCGGTCAACGTTGAGCCCAGCGTCCCGATTGGCACGGAATTGCCCATCGCGTCCGTCGTGACACCCGCAGCAGGCTCCATCGCAGTCGCGTAGCCTAGCACTGTGGTGGTCACCGGGGATGGGCCGTACTGCGAATTCCATGCCTGCAAGTCGACGCGATATTGTTCGTATGCACGGAAGAAATCTTCAAACACGCCTTCTATCCGCGGAAGAGCCGTCGCTGCGAATGTATCGAGATCATCCGGTACTACCTGCAGCGCTTCCTTGCTGATCGCGAAGGAGACCTCGCAGAATTCGTTCTTTGCCGGCGGCAGCGCGAAGTAGTTGTAGACTTTCGTCATATAGGCATCCTGATCGTCGAGATAGGATTGCCCGTACCGCTCGCGAAATTCGCCCCGCAAAGCGCGGTTCGTGGACGAAAGTACCTTGGCGTTGCGTTTCAGGAATGCCCCGTAATTGTCGACCAGCCCGGTGTATTCGGGGTCGAGGCAATTGAGCGCAGCCACGTTCAGGGCCGAACGCAGGTTCCAGGTGGTCTGCGCTGTACTGATGTTCGCATTGACCGTCTGACGCACACCCGTTGCCGCAACCATAGGTATGGTCATGCCCGCCGTCGCATTCATCGGCGGCGTCGGTTTGGGCGGAATAACAACCGGCGGCGGCGGTGGCGGAGGTGGCGGAGGTGGGGGTGGCGGCGGCGGGGTGGTGCAAGCGGCGATTGCGCTAAGACCCGCAACCAGCGCGGCGAGACGAATGGATTGTACTGAAATGCGGCTCACGATGCGCCGTCCCTCCTCAAGATTCTGGCTGTCATTTTCGCCCGTCCATCATTGACGGAAGCTGAAGCAGTGACATCCTAGCGTCTTGAGGAGGCAAAGAAAATGCCCGGAGCGAGAGTTTCGCCCCGGGCACGATCACTTGCTCCGCTGCTGCGGTCGGTAGTGCGCGATTACTCGCGGCTACCGAGGAACTGAAGCAGGAACATGAACAGGTTGATGAAGTCGAGATAGAGGCTGAGAGCGCCCATCACGATTGCCTTGCCCGCATATTCGGTGCCGCGAACATAGGCGTATTCATTCTTAAGGCGCTGCGTGTCGTAAGCCGTGAAGCCCGCGAAGATCAGCACGCCGAGGATGTTGATTACGAGGCCCATCGCCCCCGACTGGAAGAAGAAGGCATTGAGCAGCATCGCAACGATGATGCCGATCAGACCCATCAGCAGGAAGCTTCCCCAGCCGGACAGGTTCTTCTTGGTCGTATAACCGAAAAGGCTGAGGCCAGCGAATGCAGCAGCCGCCGCGAAGAAGGCCGAAGCGATCGATTCACCGGTATAGGTGGCGAAGATCGTCGACATCGACATGCCGAACAGTACCGCGAAGCTCCAGAAGAAGGCTTGCAGCGTTGTCTTGGAAAAACGCTGGATTCCGCCAAAGCTCAGCACCAGGATGAAGGCCAGTGGCGACAGCGAGATGATCCATCCCAGCATGGTCGGCTGCACGGAACGGCCATAAGGCGTCTGAGTGACCTGATAGGCAGCTTCGAACAGCGCGGTGTTCACGAACAGCAGGGCGACGATGCCGGTCAGCAACACACCCGACGCCATCATATTGTAGATCGACAGCATGTGCTGGCGCAGGCCCGCGTCGAACGTGGTTCCGCGGGCAACCGCATCGCCAGCGCGCGGAACGGACGTCACGTCCGGTCTGCGGTCGGTTTCGTTCCAGTTGGCCATTTGCAATAAACTCCCATGTGCAGGGGCGAACCCAAGGCCCCGCTTCTGTTGGCAATATCGGGTTATTGACACCGGATTTCAAGCGAAACCGGTAGCTACACGCTTAACGTACAAGCATGACCTGGCTCAGGCTTCACCGGCCGCATCGACCATCGCCGACTTGAGGGCTTCCTGCGGACTTTTGTCTCCCCACAGCACGAACTGGAAGGCGGGATAGAACCGGTCGCACTCCTCGACCGCAATCTCCACCAGCGATTGTGCCTGGGCGAGGCTCAACATCCCGTCGTTACCGAGCAAGGTTCCGTTGCGATAGAGTAGCACGCCGCCGTTGGACCAGATGTCGAAATGGCCGAGCCACATCTGTTCGTTGGCCAGAGCGACGAGTTCGTGGGCGGCGCCGAGTTTTTCCGACGCTATGCGAACATCCGGAAGGCACAGTATCTGGAGGACGCGATCTTCCCCGCGCCACACGCCGCGCAACTGGTATTTCGCCCAACTGCCCTGGATTTCGCCGCAAATCTCTTCAGCATTGGCTTCACAAGGCCAACCGCGCGCTTCGAACAACGCCATCAGCATGTCGAGCGGCGCCGCGTCGTCCTCGACCTCGAATCGCGGTTCAACGGCGTGCATCAATAGGGTCCGGTCCAATTCATGTGGTTCATGTGCAGAATGGTGCGGGTACTTGGCAATCTGCCGACTGGTCGGTGCTGGGGAGAACCCAATCGGCTTGTGCAAAGCCTGTGAACAAGCCGTGGATACGGATAGATCCGCCTGGTCAGTCGAGCGCCTCGACGACCTCGCCCTCTTCGCTGGTAAAAGGAAAGCTGTCGATGCCGAGTTGCTTCAGACGGTTGACCGCATCACGCGCCTCGCTGGCGGAAGGATAGGGACCAGCCAGCAGGCGGTTGGCTTCACCCCATTTCGCAACGAAGGGACCCTTCGCTTCCAGCGAGCCTTCGGCGCCGCGCGAAATTCGCCGCCAGTCGAAGCCCAATGCGTCCCGGTCCCTGCCCGTCGCCACCTGCACCCAGTGACGCGAGGGATGACTGGGCTTTGCAGCGGCCGGGGCAGGCCTTGCTCCGCCAAGCGGAAAGATTTCTTCCCCTCTCGCGCTGCTAAACGGGAAACTGTCGAGCCCGATCGCTTTGAGCCTGTCGACGACTTCGCGCGCCTCGCGGAGTGTGTCGTATGGTCCGGCAAGGAGACGGTTCGCCTCGCCCCAGGGAGCGGTAAAGGCGGATTTTCCAGCCAGATGACCCTCTGCATTGCGGCTGATCCGACGCCAGTCGAAACCCAGCGCGGAAATGTCCCGACCCGTTGCCACCTGCACCCAATGCCGCGGTGGATGAACAGGGGCAGCAGGCTCGTCCGTTTCGCGCGGTGCATCGATTGTCCGGATATCCACTGCACCTGTGCGCGGGGCCGTCGAAATGGTTTTGTCGAGATCGAAGGCGGCAAAGGCCTGCTCGAGATTCTGGCGCGCTGGCGCTGGTGGCGGGGGTGGAGGCGCCTGTCGCGCAGGCTGCGGGCCCAGGTCGATCGGCTGCGTTGCGGGCTCCCTGTTTACTGAGGGGAGTTCGGCAGCACGTTCGACCGGCGAAGCTTCGACAGTCCGTGAAGCAGCGGTTGCAGCTTCGGGTTGGCTCCGATCTCTTTGCTGCTGGCCGGTCGAGCGGTTTGCCGAAGACGCGGAGTCTTGCGGGCCGAGCGGTCGTCCTGTCGGTTGGAGGCGGTTATCGGCATTGCCCGCCTGTCGCCCTCGAGTTGGCGAATAGGCTGCAATCTGGGCATCGTCCTGGCCGATCGCGGCCGAACCCGGAAAAACGCCCAATGCCCCCGCAGCGGCCTGCTGGGCCGGTGTAAGCCGGGTCATGTAGCGCAGGTAGGGTTCGATACGTGAAGCCATCTGGGCGGACATCATGTCGCGCGCGATCTTGATGGCGGCATCGGTTTCGTCGAGAATGGCGAGGCCAAAGGAGCGGGTCCTGAACGCTGCGAAATCGCCCTGTTCGAGGAGCGGCAGCAACGTCTCTTCGAACCCTGCCTTGTCGCCGGAAATCGCCAGGCTCAAGGCGAGGTTGCGCCGGACATCGTCGCCCGCACCCGCCGCGAGGGCGATGCGGTAGAGTTCCTGCGCACTGCGCGAATCCCCTACCAAATCGAAGGCAAGTCCCCGTTCTGCAGCCATGACCTGCTGCGAGATTCCGCCCTTTTCCGCCTCTGCGAATAAGCGCAGCGCCTCTACCGGGCGGCGCGACAGCGTGTAGGCACGCGCAAGTCCGAGCGATATCCGTGGGTTGGAAGGCGTCAGGGCCTGCGCCCGCCCGAAAAACCCGATCGCTGCGGTTACATCGCCGAGCTTGATAGCCGCATCACCGGCATCGAGCAGCGCCGAGACGTCGTTACCATTATCGGCAAGCCGCTGGAGGGCGGCGCTCAATTCCTGCGAACCCGGTGGCGGAAGCGGCTGCACCACTTCTTGTGAGCGCAGCCCCTGACCGCTCGCAGCAAGCGCTACGATAGCGGCCCCGGCGGCCCATTTTTTGGCTTCGTATCTAGCCATTTCTATTCACCAACGCGCAGTATAACGCATTGGTTCTAGGTTACTGATTGTTCTGGCGACCGAGGAAACGCGGAATGTTAAGGCCGCTACCGCCTTCATCCTCGTCGTCGTCTTCATCCTCGTCCTGGCTGGAGCTCGATCCGCGCGAGAGATTGGCCATGCGTTCGAACAGCGTACTGCCCTGGGTCGAGCCTCCGCCTGCAGGCGGACCGCCACCGCCGGTGCCGCCCCCGGCAGTTCCATCCCCGGAAGCCCCGCCACCGGAAGCGCCACTTACGCCACCTGTGCCTTCGCCGCCGGTTTCGTTCTGGCCGGAAAACAGGGGCCTGCGCGCCGGCTTCTGCGAAAGCGGGCTTCCCCGGTCGGCATATTGATCGCTTCCCAGTTCAAGCGCATCGTCGTCGGCTTCATCCGACAGGTCGAGTGGGGGCGAAGCATGGCGCTCGCCCTCGTCGCTCCAGCCCTCGTCTTCGCCGACACCGTGGGCATAGCCCTTGTCGTCAGC
This sequence comes from Qipengyuania sp. B-5, assembly GCF_056857815.1. Classification (NCBI taxonomy): domain Bacteria; kingdom Pseudomonadati; phylum Pseudomonadota; class Alphaproteobacteria; order Sphingomonadales; family Erythrobacteraceae; genus Qipengyuania; species Qipengyuania sp. B-5. The sequence continues at coordinate 26,656 of NZ_JBSXNU010000031.1, forward strand.
AGGCGGGGGCACACCGGCATCGCCCTCGTCATCGAAGCGCTCAGTGTCGTCATTGCGCATACCGGCCAGAGGATCGACGATGCCATCGACATCGTCATAGTCGTCCTCATCCGCATCATAACCATAATCGCCGCCCTCGGCAGGAGAAAGACCTGCCGGTTTCACCAGTGGTCCTTCATCGTCGTGGCTATCATCGTATTTCGCCTCGACCGGCTCGGCGGCTGGCTGCTGATAGGTGGAGGCCGGTTCCGGTGTAGGTTCGGGGTCGGCCGACAGCCCCTCGTTCAGTTCGAAAGGCTCTTCTTCGGGGGTGCTTTCCTGCAGGTCGAGCACCGGACGCTGAGGAGCGCGCTGCGGCGACATGCTGAAGCTACGTTGCTGCGTGGGCGCAACCGACCCATCATTCTCGATACCCGTGGCGACTACGGATACGCGGATCTTCCCATCGAGATCCGGATTGAAAGCGCTGCCCCAGATGATGTTGGCATCGTCATCGACCAGTTCGCGGATGTGATTGGCCGCCTCGTCGACTTCGAGGAGCTTCATGTCCTCGCCGCCGATGATCGAGATAATCACGCCCTTGGCACCCGCCATGGACACACCGTCGAGGAGCGGATTGGCGATCGCACGCTCGGCTGCTTCGAGAGCGCGATTATCGCCCTCGCCCGTTCCGGTACCCATCATCGCCTTGCCCATTTCGCTCATCACGCTGCGCACGTCGGCGAAGTCGAGGTTGATGAGGCCCGGCATGACCATGAGATCGGTGATCGAGCGAACGCCCTGCTGCAGCACCTCGTCGGCCAGCGCGAAGGCTTCTTTGAAGGTAGTGTCCGCCTTGGCGACCAGGAACAGGTTCTGGTTGGGAATGACGATCAGCGTATCGACATGCTTCTGCAGCTCGTCGATTCCCGCTTCGGCAGCACGCATACGGCGCGTGCCCTCGAACAGGAAGGGCTTGGTGACGACACCTACCGTCAATACGCCCTTGCGGCGCGCGGCTTCCGCGATGACCGGCGCAGCGCCCGTGCCCGTGCCGCCGCCCATGCCGGCCGCGATGAAACACATGTTCACGCCTTCGAGCGCATCCTCGATGTCCTCGACCGTTTCTTCGGCGGCAGCCTTGCCCACTTCGGGACGGGCGCCAGCGCCGAGGCCGCCGGTAATGTCGGGACCGAGCTGGATACGCTTTTCAGCGGGAGAAGTTGTGAGGGCCTGCGCATCGGTATTGGCGACGATGAAATCGACGCCTTCGATTTCGGAATCGATCATGTTGGCAATGGCGTTGCCGCCCGCCCCGCCGACACCGACCACCATGATCTTGGGGCGCATGTCGTCGCTGGAGGCGGGTCCGATATTGATGCTCATCAGGTGTTCCCTCGGGAGAAAAATTGGGCCGAAGCCGTATCGCCCTCGCTTTTGGCACAAAGCGAATCACGCATGCAAAGGTTAAATGGCGTTATCCACTGCAAGACGCGCCGAATTTCGGCTGGTTTTGCAGACATATCAGAAATATTCCCGGACAGCCTGGACGACACGGTTCACGAGCCCCAGTCCGGAGTATCGCCTGGTCGGCTGATAGCTCGGTCCGATCGAGCGAATGTCGACCGGATCTTCGGATGCATAGAGGCATAGTCCCGCCAGCGTGGCGAAACCGGGCGTGGCATGTGCTTCAGGTAGTCCGCGCAGCGCTGGCGGCTTGCCGCGGCGCACGGGAAGGCCCAGCGCTCCCTGCATGAATTCCGCAATGCCATGCAATTCGGCACCGCCCCCGGTAAGTACCACCTGGCCGGCGTTCGCACCGGAAAACCCGAGCCCCTTCAATCCCTTGCCTATTTCTGTAGTCATGGTCCCCAACCGGTCGGTGACGACCGAGACGAGTTCCGCGCGCGCAACTCTGTTCTGTTCATCCGCTCCCCGCGCCGGTCGTCCGCCCGTATCTTCTCCCGGGCCGTTGACAGGGATCATCTCGCGGTGATCGCTGGGCGTGGCTATGGCCGAACCCGAAACGCACTTCAGTCGCTCCGCCTGACCGCGCCGGATGCCGAGCGAGCTGGCAATCGCATCCGTGATGTCGTTCGAGCCGACCGGGATGGAGCGAAGGCCGAGCAACATGCCGCCTGCGTGGACAGAAACGTTGGTGACCTGCGCCCCGATCTCGACCAGCGCCACGCCAAGATCGCGTTCTTCGTTCGACAGGCAGGCATAGGCGGCGGCAAGTGGACTGGCGACGACGCCTTCGACGTCCAGATGGGCGCTCTGCACCGCCTCGATCAGGTTTCGTACCGGCGCACCCTCGGCCAGCGTCACATGGATATCGACACCCAGCGATTCTGCATGCAAGCCAATGGGATTGGCGACGCCATGCGCCCCGTCGAGCGTGTAATGGGCAGGCTGGGCATGCAGCACCATTCGCCCGTCGGGCTGAATGTGGTCGCGCGCCGCGAAAAGGAGGTGCTCGACGTCATCCTCGTCGATCCGCCGCCCGCCGATGGCGATTTCGACGCTGACGATCTTGCTGGAAAGCCCCGCCCCCGCGCAGCCGATCCATACGCCGGAAACGCTGGTGTTGGCATTGGCCTCGGCCGTCTCGACGGCGGCCCGGATAGCATGGGTCGCTGCCTCCATGTCGGTGACATAACCACGCTTGATGCCCTCGCTCTTGCGGTGCGAGGAACCCAGCACGATCATCTCGCCATCCTCGCCCTGCCCCATGACCATGGCGGAAATGCGGAACGAACCGATATTCACCGCGGCCTGGACGCGGGTGATGCGCGGCAGCGGCAAATGGGGAGAGGTTGCCATTATTCCGCGCTCACCCCGGCAGACATACCGCGCGGACAGGGGCCATCGGCGCAGCGCAGATAGGCACGGTCGGGCACACGCATGTCGATGGCTATGGCCTTGCCGCCGATCAACCTGTTTCGCCCATCCATCTCGGCGAATTTGACCAGCGCGGCCGGACCCTTGTCGCCTTCCGGTAAGGCAAGCATCTGGTCGGTCTTGAAGGTCAGGTTCCAGCGGCGATTGCCGATCCATTCGGCTGCCGCGATCTGCGGCTTGAGCGCAGGCGCTGCATCTAGGAGGCGGCCCAGTTCGGCGACTTGTTTCTGCGCGCCCGGACCGGAAATCAGGAGCATGTCCTTGGCCATTTCGCGGGAAACCGGTTCAAGTTCATGCCCGGTCTCATCGACGAGGATCAGCCGGTCGGGCTTCTCGACGACGGCGTGCGGCTCTCGCTCAACGATATCAATCCGAAGCAAGTCGGGAAGCTGCCGTGACACTCGCGCATCCTTCACCCACGACAGGTCGAGCAGCCGCTCGCGAATTTCCTCGACCTCCACCAGCGGCATAGGCCGGTCCTGCTCGCCCAGTACGCGTTCGTAAATAATCTGCTTGTTAAGCCGCTCGACGCCGGTCACGCGCACTCGCTTCACTTCGAAACCTGCGCGGCTGGCGGATTTGGCCAGCTCCATCTTCATCATTTCGGGCACGCCGGCGTAGCTCGCCACGCTCCAGGCGAAGATCATACCGATCGCCAGGAGGATGACGAGAAAGAACTTGTGCCACTGCTCCTCGGTAAAGGGCAGCGCCGTCATGGCCCGGTCGAGCAGACCCGAGGTGTGGCGCTTGGCGGCCCGCGCCTTCTGGTTGCGGCTGCGCGCCGCGGCAGACCGGCGGACGCCGGTGGGCTTGCGGTTGACCTTAGCCATCGCTTCCCCTGCCTTCATGATGGCGCAATGCCGCCGCAATGATCGTTTCGACCAGTTCGCCGTATTCGATGCCGATGTGCCGCGCCTGTTCGGGCACGAGGCTGAGCGGGGTCATACCCGGCTGGGTGTTGGTTTCCAGCACGAAGAGCCCGTCCTCGCCCTGCTCTTCGTCCCAGCGGAAATCGGTGCGGCTGGTGCCGCGGCAGCCGAGCACCTTATGCGCCTTGAGAGCGATTTCGAGACACAGATCGCGGATATGGTCGGGAATGTCCGCCGGGCAGATATGATCGGTCATGCCGTCGGTATATTTGGCATCGAAATCGTAGAAGCCGCTCTTGGGCTTGAGTTCGGTGACTGCGAGCGCGCGTGAACCTTCGGGGAAATCGACTACCGCAGCGGTCATCTCACGGCCCTTGATATAGGGTTCGGCCAGCAGTTCGGCAAAATCCTGCCAGGGGCCCTTGGCATCGCGCGCGATCGGGTTGCCGTAATTCCCCTCGTCAGTGACGATGGCTACGCCGACGGAGCTGCCCTCGTTGACCGGCTTCAGCACATATGGCCGCGCGATCGGATCGCGTTCGAACAGGTCCGCGCTCTTCACGATCCGTCCGCCGGGCATGGGAATGCCATGCGGCACCAGCGCCTGCTTGGTCAGCTGCTTGTCGATAGCGATCACCGAAGTCGCGAGACCCGAATGGGTATAGGGCACGCCCATCAGGTCCATCATTCCCTGCACGCTGCCATCCTCGCCCGGCACACCGTGAAGTGCGTTGAACACGACATCGGGCGAAGCCTCTGCAATCCGCGCCGCGACCTGCCGGTCCATGTCGATCCGCGTAACCTTATGGCCGCGCTCTTCCAGTGCCTTTGCGACACCTTCGCCGGACATCAGGCTGACGGGCCGCTCATTGGCCCAGCCACCCATCAGGACGGCGACATGGAGTTTGGGGAGATCGGTCATTATTGTTCCTTACGGTCGCCCCACACGCTGGATTTCCCATTCGAGTTCGGTGCCCGAATTCGCATAGACGCGGCGCTTAACTTCCTCGCCCAGGCCTTCGATGTCGGCGCTGGTCGCATCCCCTGTATTGATCAGAAAGTTGGCGTGCTTTTCGCTTACCTGTGCACCGCCCATCTTCAGACCCCGGCACCCGGCCGCGTCAACCAGCTCCCAGGCCTTCTTGCCGGGAGGATTTTTGAAGGTCGAACCGCCAGTCTTCGTCCGCAGAGGCTGCGAATTCTCGCGTGCTTCGGCGATTTCGTCCATCTTCGCCCCGATCGCTTCGGGGTCGCCCGGCACGCCCTGAAAACGCGCGGAGACGACGACTGCACCCTTGGGCAGGGCAGAATGGCGATAGGAATATTGCAGGTCGGCGGCGGGCAGCGTGAGGCATTGCCCGCCGGGCATGACCACGGTGCAATCGATCAGCACATCGCTCACCTCACGGCCATAGGCGCCACCGTTCATTCTCACGAAGCCGCCGACCGTGCCGGGAATGCCGCGCATGAATTCGAGGCCCGCCACACCGCAATCACGCGCGGCGCTGGCAACGAGGATGCCATGTGCGCCGCCGCCGCATTCGACAATGCAGCTTTCATCATCGATGCTGACATCCGCGAACTGTTTGCCGAGCTTGATAACCACGCCCGGCACGCCGCCATCGCGCACGATCATGTTCGAGCCGAGGCCCAGTGCCATGATCGGCAAATCACCGCCCAGACGGCGGAGGAATTCCCTGAGATCGTCCATGTCGGCCGGTTCGAACAGCCAGTCGGCCTTCCCCCCGCTCTTGAACCAGACCAGCTTGGCCAGCGGCGCATCCGGTGTCAGCTTGCCCCGCAAGCCGTCGGTATCGATGGGCGCTTCGATCCCGCCGTCGACGGCGCAATCCGGAGCCATGCCGTCATCCCAGTTCCAGACGTCGTTCTCCTGATCCATTACACCCCGCGCTCCGCGGCGATCGCATCGGCAAGACCGGCAGCCCATTTGGTAATGTCGCCCGCGCCGAGGCAGACGATAAGGTCGCCTTCCTCGATATCGGCGGCGAGCTTTCTCGCAAGATCTTCGCGATCCTCTACCGTCATGGCGGAGCGGTGGCCACGCGATTTGAGGCCCTCGACAAGAGCAGCTGCATTCGCACCCTCGATCGGCTCTTCTCCCGCGGCATAGACCGGCGTGACATAGACCTGATCCGCCTCGTTGAACGCGCTCTGGAAGTCGTCCATCAGATCGTGAAGGCGCGTATAGCGGTGCGGCTGCATGACAGCGATCACGCGATTGCGCGCCGCCTCGCGCGCTGCGGACAGAACCGCGCGGATTTCGACCGGATGATGGCCGTAATCGTCGATGATCGTCGCCCCGGCCACGCTGCCGACATTGGTGAAGCGCCTACGCACTCCGCCGAAGCTGGAAAAGCCGTTGCAGATCACCTCGTCCGGGCAGCCCATCTCGATAGAGACGGCAATCGCGGCAAGCGCATTCTGGACATTGTGGCGACCCGGCATGGGCAGGCAGACATTCTCGATCCGCCGGTCTTCCTCCCCGCGCTGGCGCACGATCACATCGAAGCGGTTGCCGCCCTCGTGGGGCTGGACATTCACGCCGCAGATATCCGCCTGGAGGTTGAATCCATAGGTAATCACCCTGCGGTCGCGAACCTTGCCGATCACCGCTTGCACTTCGGGATGGTCGATGCACAGCACCGCCGCTCCGTAAAAGGGCACGTTGTGGATGAACTCGACGAAGGCATCCTTCACCCCGTCGAAATCGCCGTAATGGTCAAGATGTTCGGGATCGATATTGGTGACGACCGCTATCGTGCCGTCGAGCCGCAGAAAGCTGCCGTCGCTCTCGTCGGCCTCGACCACCATCCAGTCGCTATCGCCGAGTCGGGCGTTCGAACCATATTGTTCGATGATGCCGCCATTGATGACGGTGGGATCGATGCCGCCGCAGTCGAGCAGGCTGGCGATCATGCTGGTAGTGGTAGTCTTGCCGTGCGTTCCCGCCACTGCGATGGTGGATTTAAGGCGCATCAGTTCGGCGAGCATTTCTGCGCGGCGTACCACGGGAATACGGTTTTCCAGCGCATGCGCGACCTCGGGATTGGTGCGCTTGACGGCCGTGGAGGTGACGACCACCGCCGCGCCTTCGACGTTTTCCTTATCGTGACCGATTTTCACCGCGATGCCCTGCCCTCGCAGACGCTCGACGGTCGCGCTTTCGCTGATGTCCGAGCCTTGCACGGTGTAGCCGAGATTGTTCATCACCTCGGCGATGCCCGACATGCCGATGCCGCCGATCCCCACAAAGTGAATCGTGCCGATATCGGTTGGTACGCCCTTCATTCCGCGCTCTCCCGCTTCGCGCTCAGTTTCTTTGCTCCCTGGCCTGCGACCTGCCCCTGGGTAGCACCGCGGGCATTGTTTCCGCCCACGCGGATCACATCCATCATGTCCGCCCCGCCGAAACTTTCGACGAGGTCGGCAAGGTCTTCTACGGCCTTCGGACGGCCACAGTTCCATGCCGCATGGGCGGCGTTGGACAGACCCTGCGGATCGTCCGCCAGCACGCGGATCTGTTTGGCGAGCTCCTTGGCCTCGAACTTGTCCTGCCGGATCATCCGTGCACCACCGGCCTTGACCATCTCTCTTGTATTGGCAGCCTGGTGGTCGTCGGTTGCGATGGGCAGCGGGATGAGGATCGCAGGACGCCCTACCGCAGTCAGTTCGGCAATCGTCGAAGCACCCGCCCGGCCGATGAACAGATGCGCATCGGCCAGCCGCGTCGCCATATCCTCGAAATAGGTGGCGAGTTCTGCGGGAATGCCGTGATTGCGATAGCGCTCGCGCACCGCATCGAGATCTTCGGGGCGGCACTGCTGCGTGACTTGCAGCCGCTGCCGGATGGCGGGAGGAAGCATGGCGAGCCCGTCGGGCACCACTTCGGAGAGCACGCGGGCACCCTGGCTGCCGCCGGTCACCAGCACGCGCAGAAGCCCGTCTTCGCCATAGGGCGGGAAGGGTTCGTCCCGCAGGCTGAGCACCTGCGCGCGCACGGGATTGCCGACGAGATGCACCTTACCGCGATGTGCGGGCTTCAGTCGCTGCACGTCGGGATAGGCGGTGGCGATGGCCTGCACCCGGCTCGACAGCAGGCGGTTGACCCGGCCAAGTACCGCGTTCTGTTCGTGGACCACGGTGGGAATATCGGCAGAGGTCGAAGCGAGGATTGCGGGCAGCGAGGGATAGCCGCCGAAGCCGACCACCGCGCTGGGCTGGAAACTGTCGAACAGCCGCAGCGCCATCTTGCGCCCTTCGAGGACCGCCATCAGCCCCTTCACCCATTGCAGGGGGTTCTTGCCGAAACGGCCTGCGGGCAGGACATGGGCAGGCATGAAATCGGGCTTGCCGGGTATCTGCGCGCCCCGCTCGTCGGTGATCAGCGCCACATGATGGCCGCGGCGCTCCAGCTCTACAGCCAGCGCGAAGGCGGGCAGCAGGTGGCCTCCGGTCCCTCCGGCAGCCAGCACATAATGGCGATTGGAGGTGATCACTGGTGGATTTCGCGCGTCATGCGCGCCTCTTGCGTATTCATCGCGTCCCCCTGCCCGATGCCCAGCAGGTCGCCAAGTCCCCTCGTCGTGGTTTTGAGATAGGGATTGCGGCGCGTTACCGCGATCAGCAGGCCGACGCCAAGGCAAACCGCGATGGTGGACGAACCGCCATAGCTGACAAGTGGCAGCGTCATACCCTTGGAGGGGAAAAGCTGCAGGTTGACGAGGATGTTGATGAATGCCTGCCCGCCCAGCAGCGCGACGAGGCCAGTACCCGCCAGCAGCGCGAACAGGTCTTCCTCGTCGAACAGGCGCATCAGTACGCGCACGACGATCGCCAGATAGACCAGCACGATGAAGGCGCAGACGATAAGGCCGAACTCCTCGCCGATGACCGAAAAGATATAGTCGGTATGCGCTTCGGGCAGGCTCATCTTCCGCAGGCCGAGGCCATATCCCGCGCCGGTCCAGCCGCCCGCCAGCAAGGTGCGGCTGGCAAGGTCGACCTGATCGTAAGCCGTGCCGCCGCCGAAGAAGGCATCGATGCGGTGGCGCGCATTGTCATAGAGGAAATAGGTCGCGGTGAGCAGGAACAGTCCGCCGCCAATGACGATGCCCAGCCGCTTCATCGGCATGCCCGCCAGCAGGATCATGACCAGCCACACGCCCGCAAACAGCATGAATTCGCCGAAATTCGGCTGCATCATCAGCAGCGCGCCAATCAGGCCGGTAAGCCCCGTCACGATCCACAGCACAGGCAGGTTCGGATCGCGCATTCGCCACGAAAGGACCCAGGCGAGTGCGATGGCGAAGGCGGGCTTCAGAAATTCCGATGGCTGGAACTGCATGCCGATGGAAATCCAGCGCCGCGCACCGTTGATCTCCACCCCGATGAACGGGACGAGAAACAAGAGGCCGAGCATGCCCGCGCCAAGCATCACGCCGAAACGCCGCGCATTCTGGCGGCTGAGCAGGGAAGCGCCGAACATCACGCATAGCGCGATTACCTGCCACGCCAGGTGGCGGTAGAAGAAGTACAGCGGATCGAGTATCTCGCTGGAGGTAGAAAGCCGGTCCGCGCTCGCCGGGCTGGCGGCGGCAACGGCGATGGTGCCCAGCGTCATCAGCAGCAGCACGAGGCCCAGCAGCACGCGGTCGATCTCACGCCACCAGATCTTCAGCTGGCTCCAGCGGGAAAGCTTGCCGCCCGGGATATGCGCAGGCTTGCGTTTCGCGCCGGGAACGAAGGGCTGCGTGGCGGTCATTGCGCTTTTTCCCTTTGGGCCTCAACCAGTTCGCGGAAATGGTCACCACGCGCTTCGAAATCGCTATACTGGTCGAAGCTGGCGCAGGCGGGAGAGAGGAGCACGGTGTCGCCGCTGGCCGCGCGACTTGCGGCGCGAGCCACCGCGCGATCGAGCGTGCCGCATTGCTCCACCGGAACGCGACCGTCGAGCAGGGCAGCGAAGTCCGGCCCCGCCTTGCCGATGGTATAGGCAGCTTTGACGTGGGGCAGTTCGGCCTCGCATTCGCCCAGTCCGGGTTCCTTGGCCAGCCCGCCGAGGATCCAGTGAATGTTGTCGAACGCTGCCAGCGCGGGGGCGGAGGCGGCGGTGTTGGTTCCCTTGCTGTCATTGACGTAGGCGACGCCGGAAATTTCGGCGACGCGTTCCATGCGGTACGGGAGACCTCGGTAACTTTCGAGCCCGGCGCGTATGGCGTTACCCGAGAGGCCCAGAATGTCGCCAACCTCTATGGCCGCTGCCGCGTTCTCTAGATTGTGCGGCCCTTGCAGCGACGGCCATTTCGACTGTTCGCTAGGTGCGATGCCCCTGTTACCCAGGACATCCTCGAGGATACTGGCAATAGTGCCTTCGGCAAACTGGCCCAGTGCGCGCGCATCTGTGACACGGGCGATCGAATTATGACCGCGCGTCTGCATCGCCAGTAGGCGCGACTTGCTCGCAGCATATTTCGCGAAGTCGCCATCATATCTGTCGAGATGATCGGGCGTGATGTTGAGCAGTACCGCAACGTCGCAATCGAGCGAATAAGTCAGATCGATCTGGTAGCTCGACAGCTCCAGCACATAGACCCCGCCCTCCGGAAGCGGCTCCTGCTCGAGAATCGGCAGGCCGATATTGCCGCCCATGGTGGTCGGCACGCCCGCCTCTTTCAGGATGTGGTGAACCAGCGCGGTGGTGGTCGACTTGCCATTGGTGCCGGTAATCCCGACGACCTTATGCGGCGGCAGGTCGCCCCTCGCCTGCGCGAAGAGTTCGATATCGCCGATCACCGGTACGCCGAAATTGTCGGCATGGCGCTTTATCGGGTGGGTATTGAGTGGGACGCCGGGGCTGACGACCACGCCTGCATAGCCGGCAAGATCGGCCTCCAGCGGGTCAGCTACGGCGCAGCGTCCGGCAAAGGGCTCACGCGCTTCGGCGCGGTCGTCCCACACCAGCACGTCGGCTCCGGCAGCCAGCAGCGCCTCGACCGTCGCCCGGCCGGACCGCGCGAGGCCGAGCACCGCGTATTTCTTGTCCTTCCAGGCGGGCGAGGTGATCATCTGAGCTTGAGCGTTGCCAGCCCCAGGAGTGCGAGCACGATAGCGACGATCCAGAAGCGGATCACGATCTTGCTCTCCGACCAGCCGAGCTGCTCGAAATGGTGATGGATAGGAGCCATGCGGAAGACCCGCCGCCCCGTTCGCTTGAACCAGAAGACCTGAATGATCACCGACAGCGCCTCGAAGACGAACAGGCCGCCGACGATCGCCAGAACGATCTCGTGATGCGTTGCCACGGCGATAGCGCCCAGCGCGCCGCCGAGCGCCAAACTGCCGGTATCGCCCATGAAGACTGCGGCAGGCGGCGCGTTGAACCAAAGGAAGGCCAGCCCCGCACCCATGATCGCCGCGCAGAAGATCGCCAGCTCGCCCGCGCCCTCGACGTAAGGGATGCCGAGATAGCTCGAATAGTCCACACGGCCGACCAGATAGGCGATCACCGCAAAGGTGCCCGCCGCGATGATGACCGGCATGGTCGCCAGCCCGTCCAGCCCGTCGGTCAAATTGACCGCATTGCCCGCGCCCACGATCACCGTGGCGGCGAACACATAATAGAGCGGCCCCAGTTCGATCCCGAAGTCATTGACGAAGGGAACATAGACGAAGGTATTGATCTGGCTGACGATGATATAGCTGGCGATCCCCGCCACGCCGAATTCGAACAGTAGGCGGACCTTGCCCGAAACGCCCCGGTGACTGGCCTTCGAAACCTTGTCGTAATCGTCGAGGAACCCGATCAGGCCGAAGCCGCCGGTCACCGCGAGACAGGCCCAGATGAAAGGATTGCTGAGGTCCATCCACAGCATCAGCGAAATGAACAGGCTCACCAGGATCATGAGCCCGCCCATGGTGGGCGTGCCGACCTTGGCGAGATGGGTCTGGGGGCCGTCCTCGCGGATGGGCTGGCCCTTGCCCTGTCGCACGCGCAGCATGGCAATGAAGCGCGGCCCGATAACCAGGCCGATCAATAGCGCCGTCAGCAACGTCGCCCCCGCGCGCGCCGTCTGGTAGCGCACGAGGTTGAACAGCCCTTCGAAATTGAAATACTCGGCGAGGAGATACAGCATCGGCCTCGTCGGCTCCTAGGTAAAGTGGTCCACGAGCTTGCCCAGCCCGACCGAATTGGAGCCTTTGACCAGCACGGCGTCTCCGGCAATCAACCCGAATTCCTCCAGCCGCGCGATAGCCTCCTCGGCTGAATCGCAATGCTCCCACTCGAGCGGCTTGCCAAGCGAGTTGAAGGCGGGTTTCCCCAGTTCGCGGGCCAGTGCGCGCATCTCGTCGCCTACCAGCACCGCATAGTCGACATCGGCCGCGATCAGCGGTTCGGAGAGGGCCCCGTGGAACCCATCGGTAAAGTCGCCGAGTTCCTTCATCGATCCGAGCACGACGATCCGGCGAGCCGAAGGTGTCTGGCCGAGCTGCGCCAAGGTGGCGCGCATGCTGGCGGGATTGGCATTGTAGCTTTCGTCGATCAGCAGCGCCTTGCCGCCGGGCACATCGATGCCGTGGCGTGCCCCGCGCCCCTTGAGCCCGCCCATCTCGGCAAGTGCGAGTCCGGCAGCGGCCATGTCGCCGCCCGCCGCGCGCACCGCCGCCATGACTGCAAGCGAGTTGATCACCCAGTGATCGCCCGGCTCGGCCACAGTGTAGCACAGCCGGCCCGTATCGAATTCGCAGGTGACGAGACTTCCGCCGTTCGCGCTCGGAATTGCATCGAGCAGGCGCATATCCGCATTGGGCGAACGCCCGAAGCTGACAACCTTGGCCCCCACTCGCAATGCGGCGAGACGGAGACGCTCGGTATGTTCGCTGTCCGCAGGGATCACCGCGATCCCGCCCGGCTCGAGACCGGCGAAGATTTCCGCCTTGGCCTCGGCAATGGCCTCCATCGATCCGAGGTTCTCGATATGTGCGGGCGCGATGGTAGTGATGACCGCGACATGCGGGCGGACCTGTGTGGTCAACCCCTCGATCTCGCCGGCGTGGTTCATGCCCATTTCGAAGATGCCGAAACGGCTGCGCGCTGGCATGCGCGCGAGGCTGAGCGGCACGCCGACATGGTTGTTGTAGCTCCGCGTCGAACGGTGCGCAGCGCCGCGACTGGCGCGTTCGAGCGATGCGAAAATGGCTTCCTTGACGCCGGTCTTGCCGACCGAACCGGTGACGCCGATGATCTTCGCTTCGGTCCGGTCGCGGGCGGCGCGGGCAAGCGCCTTCAGCGCATCGGTCGTGTTCTCTACAAGGATATGCGGATAGTCGACCGGGCGGTCGACTATCGCCGCGGTGGCGCCATTTGCGAAAGCCTTGTCGAGGAAGCGGTGTCCGTCCATCGCCTCGCCTTTCAGCGCAACGAAGAGATCGCCACCCACCACGTCACGGCTGTCCATCTCGACCCCGGCGACCTGGAAATCGCAACTGGCGGTGCCGTTCACCGCCTCGGCGATGGACTTTGCGTCCCACAGCGTCAGGGGCAGGCGATCGCGCGGATCGGCAGGCCATTCCATATAGGCCGGGTGGCGCAGGATGGCGGCGCTCATGCGGTACCGCCATTGCCGGCTTTGGCAATCAGCGCCGCGCATTCGCGTGCGACTTCCACGTCGTCGAAGGGATGGACCCGCATGTTTTCTCCCGATCCGATGATCTGACCCGTTTCATGGCCCTTGCCCGCGATCAGAACGATGTCGTCCTTGCCCGCTTCGGCAATGGCTGCATGGATGGCTTCGCGACGCCCGGCCACTTCGCGCGCTTGAGGCGCGCCTTCAAGCACCTGGCGGCGGATTTCCGCAGGTTCTTCGCCGCGCGGATTGTCGTCCGTCACGATAACGACATCGCTGGCCTTGGCCGCAGCTTCGCCCATTGGCGCGCGCTTGCCGTGGTCGCGGTCGCCGCCTGCGCCGAATACGGTGATAAGTCGGCCCTGAACATGCGGATGAAGCGCTTGAATCGCAGCTTCCAAGGCGTCCGATGTATGGGCATAGTCGACGTAAACGGGCGCGCCGCTGGGCGCGATGACCGCACGTTCGAGGCGTCCGCGCACCGGCTGGAGCCGCGCTACTGCATCCCAGACCTTGCTCGTATCGATACCGCTAGCAAGCGCCAAACCCGCGGAAATCAACGCATTCGAGACCTGGTAGGCACCAATCAGAGGTAGGTTGATGGTCCTTTCGGCGCCCTCGTGCTGCACCGTTAGCGATTGCCCAAGCTGGGTCGGTTCGCGGCGTGTGAGCCGGATATCCTCGCCCTGCTCGCCCACCGTCATGATCCTGAGCCCGCGCTTCTCAGCATGCTCGACAACGCGCCTGTTCCAACCGCTGTCGCCTGCGCCCATCCACACAACCGCCGTCGCATTTTCCGAGACCACCTCGTCGAAAAGCCGCATCTTGGCCGCGAAATAGTCTTCCATGTCGGCATGGTAATCGAGGTGATCGCGGCTGAAATTGGTGAATCCGGCGGCTTCGACCGGAATGCCTTCATTGCGAAATTGCGAAAGGCCGTGGCTAGACGCCTCATAGGCGACATGGGTAACGCCTTCGCGCGCCAGACCGCTCATATTCGAAAGGAAAGTGACGATATCGGGCGTCGTCAGCCCGGTCGAAACGCTTTCGTCGGGCGTGGTGACGCCAAGCGTGCCGATGCTCGCCGCGCGTTCGCCCGACATACGCCATATCTGACGGGTCATCTCGACGCAGGATGTTTTGCCGTTGGTTCCGGTAACCGCAACAATGTGCTCGGGCACGGGCGTAAAATACTGCGCCGCCATTTCGGCGAAGCACTTGCGCGGGTTGTCGCTGACGATGTGGATGGCGCCTTCGACGGCCGCTTCCGGCCGCGCTACAACGGCGACGGCTCCTGCGCCGATTGCCGCGGGAATGAAATCCTCGCCATTTGCCTGCATGCCCTGAAAAGCGCCGAACACGGTACCGGGCGCGACCTTGCGATTGTCGATAGCGAAGCCGGTAACGGTTATATCTCCGGCATTGCGGCAATCGATCCCGGCATTGGCGCAAATCTTACTCAGCTTCATTCCGCGCCTCCGGGATCAGCGGGGTGATGGCGGAGATATCGATATCACGCGTGTCGTCAGGGCGCACGCCGATCAAAGGGCCGATACGCGGAACGAGACGGCCGACAATGGGTGCGGCATTCCAGGCGGCAGTCCGCTGGTAGGAGCTGGCAAGCGTCCCCTTGGGCTCATCGAGCATGGCGATAATGACATAGCGTGGGCGGTCCATCGGGAAGGCGGCGGCAAAAGTCGAAACCAGCGCGGTGCGGCGATATCCGCCTTTTCCGCCCGGCTTTTCGGCCGAGCCGGTCTTGCCGCCGACGCGGTAACCCGGGGCATCTGCATTGCGGCCCGTACCGTACACTGCAATTGCCCGCATCATCTGGCGCATCCGGCTGGAGGTCGAAGCCTTGAACACGCGGCGACCCTTGGGAGCCTGGCCCGGACCGAGCTTCTTCAGCGTGGCAGGGCGGTAAACGCCCCCGTTGACCATGGTGGCATAGGCGCTGGCGAGATGCAGTGGGGTAACCGCGATGCCGTGACCGAAACCGACCGTCATATTGGTCAGACGCGCCCATTTGTCGCCCGGCCACAACGGGAAGCCTTTGGCGGGTAATTCGATTTCGGGCCTCCTGTTCATGCCGAGATCTATCATGTACTGGCGCAGCCGTTCAGGTCCCAACTCGTCGGCAATCCGCGCGCTGGTGGTATTCGAGGAGTGTATCAGCGTCTCGACTGTATTGAGCGTCGGTCCCATTGCGTGGCTGTCACGGATGGTGAATCGGCCAGCTTTGACCGGCGAGGCGTCGAACCGCCGCCCAAGATCGCGAATGACCCCCGCGTCGATAGCCGCCGCCACCGTCAATGGCTTGAAAGTAGAGCCCAGTTCGTAGACCTGGTTCGTCACCCGGTTGAACATCAGCTTCTGCCCCTCGGCATCGATCTTGTTGGGATCGAATTCGGGCAGAGAGGCAAGTGCAAGCACTTCGCCCGTATCCACATCGAGGACGATACCCGCACCGCCCTGCGCCTGCGTTAACTTCATGCCGCGCCGCAGTTCGTCTTCGAGCGCGCCCTGCACTCGTACATCGACCGAAAGCGCGACCGGCGTGCCGCGAGTCAACGGGTTCGACAGATGCTCATCGAAGACTTGCTCCATACCCACCCGGCCCCTGCCGTCCGCAGCGACATAGCCGAGGACATGGGCCGCCATCTGCCCTTGCGGATAGTGGCGGTCCTCTTCCATCGGCATTTCAAGGGCGAGTTCGCCGATGTCCTGCACCCGATTTGCCTCTTCGGGTAGGAGACGGCGGCGGATGTATCCCGCCTTGCCGCTGGTAAGTTGTGCCGCGACAGCTTTCTCGTCGAGGTCAGGGAAAATGGCTTTCAACTGCGCGGCGACTTCTGCCGGTTTGGCCACGAGCGGGGCCTCATCCTCACCCAGAGCTTCCGGATTGAACCACAACGCATAGGCCGGGAAAGCGCGCGCCATCGGTACGCCGTTGCGATCGACGATCTCACCGCGATCGGGGAGCAGCGCCGCTTCGAGCGAAGTTGCGCGTGCGCCTTCACCGCCCGCGCCGAGATAGACGATACGGCTCAGCGCCATCACTGCGAGAAGCGCAAAAGCCAAAGCAATCCACAGAACCCTCCAGCGGGCAAGGTCGAGCGATCTCTGGCGAATGCTGACGAGTTGCACCCGCCCGCTCGCCATTGCCATGCTTACCGCCCCCGGTCCTCCGTGGAGAGCGGAGAATGCGTTCACCGGGCGACCTCGGCCGCAGCTACCGAAATCACGGTCGGCTGCGCGAGGCGCTGGGCCAGACTGGTCGCCAATCTCCGCGTAGGCGGTTCTGCGCGCGCCATGGCTGCCGAGCCTTCACGATCATCTTCGGTCAGCCAGTCGCCGAAGAGATTGTCATCTTCGACCGGCCCGGTGTCCGCCTTGGCAAAGCGTATCGGCTGCGGCGCATCCATCCCGCGCGGTGTTCCCAGCGCGGCCAATTGGCGTTCGTGCTCCACATACTGGTCGGCGCGCGGCGCCGCATAGCCGAATTCGACCTGGTTCCATGCCGCAAGCTGGTGCTGGCTCGCCCGGGTCTGGAATTCCGTTTCCAGCATCAGTTTCGAACGCTCCGCCGCGATGATCTGGCGTTCGACCAGCCGCACGTCGCTCTTCACCGCATTCACCTTGAAGGTGAGCGCGAGGAAAGCGGCAACACAGGCGCCGAGGACCAGCAACCAGCCAATCTGCCTTATGCGCGAAGTCTGGGCCATCATGCAGCCTCCCGTGCTGGTGTGGAGGTACGCACCGCGTGGCGCAGCACCGAAGAACGCGCGCGCGGGTTGCGGGCGATCTCGGCCTCGGTGGGCTTGATCGCCTTGGAAACGGGGAAGAAAACCGGATCGACCTGCGCCGCCATGGGGACGTGACGCGAGGCGCTCGGGGTTGAGGATGCCTCGCGCAGGAAGCGCTTGACGATCCGGTCTTCGAGGCTGTGGAAGCTGACCACGGCAAGGCGGCCCCCTTCACGCAAAAGATGTTCGGCAGCCGACAGCCCTTGGGACAGTTCGTCGAGCTCGCCGTTCACATGAATCCTGATGGCCTGGAAGGTCCGTGTGGCCGGATCCTTCTTGTCGTGCGGCTTATGACCCAAGGCC
Source organism: Qipengyuania sp. B-5 (assembly GCF_056857815.1). Classification (NCBI taxonomy): domain Bacteria; kingdom Pseudomonadati; phylum Pseudomonadota; class Alphaproteobacteria; order Sphingomonadales; family Erythrobacteraceae; genus Qipengyuania; species Qipengyuania sp. B-5. The sequence goes on from NZ_JBSXNU010000031.1 coordinate 44,158, forward strand.
TTGCGCACCACACTGGCCAGCTCACCAGTCGTCTCCAGCGGACGCGCAGCGACGATAGCGCGCGCCACGCGGCGCGACTGCCGCTCCTCGCCATACTGGTAGATAACATCGGCGATCTGACTTTCCTCGGCGGTATTGAGGAAATCAGCTGCGCTTTCGCCATCCTGGCTCATCCGCATGTCGAGTGGGCCGTCGGCGGAAAAGGCGAAGCCTCTCTCTGCCTGGTCGAGCTGCATGGACGATACGCCGATGTCCATCACGACACCATCAACGCGCATCACGCCGGCAGCATGCATGACATCCAGCATCTCGGAAAATCGGTGCGGGTGAAGAATGAGGCGGGGCGGAGTTTGCTCCGTCTCCCGCCAGGTGCGACCCGAAGCAATCGCGTCGGGGTCCCTATCGAATGCATGAACGGTAGCGCCCCGTTCGAGCAGTGCGCGCGTGTAACCGCCCGCGCCGAACGTCGCGTCGATGAGCACATCGCCCGGCTGCGGATCGAGCGCTTCAATCACTTCGTCGAGAAGAACCGGAATGTGGGGCGTGCCGGTCATTTACCCTTCGCCTTCGCATCGGCAAGCAAGCTTTCGCAGGCGGCCTTGGCGCTGGCCCAGTCGTCGCCCATTTCGGCAAGCTGCGCGGGGTTCCACAGGGTAAAGAAACGGCCACCGCCCTGAAAATAGAGTCCGTCCTCGATCCGGCCGAGAGTGCGCAGGTGATCGGGCATGACGAAACGACCGCTGTCGTCGAAGGGCATTTCAACGAAGCCGAACAGCTGGCTGGCGCGGGTGTCGCGGTCGAAATCCTTGCCGAGACGGATCGCCATCTCTTCTTCGCGGTCGAGCTGCTGGTCGAGCTCTGCCTTGCGGCTGAGGCCGAAGCCGACAAGGCAATTCCAGGTGGGATGCTTCATGAGGCAGAGAACGCGGCCGTCGGAACTTTCCTTCACGGCCTTTCGGAACAGCGGTGGAAGCACGAAGCGGCCCTTATCGCCCGCAGGCGAATAGGCTTGTCCGCTGTACCCTCCGAATTGCACTGCCCTGTCCCCAGCTGGCGTTCGACATCCTCTTCACCGGACACACCTCCCCCTTTCGCAAAAGCAGGCGCTCTCGCGGCCCGAACCGCTTACGGCTCGCGCAAAGACACTGGCATGTCCGATGTCTGGATGATTTATCGCGGGTAACGCGGGGATGGAAGGGAAAATTGCGGGATTTTACGGGATAAGAATATAACTTATTGTTTTATATAAATAAATGAATTCGAAAATCTCTGATATCCTTACTGAATTGTCACCATAGACCACGGATAAGGCTAAGGAATCACTCGGATGGCACAGGCTGAGGCGGGCTTTTCCCGCAATATCCCCTGTCGAGTCCCGCGATTTCCCGCAGGAGTGCTCAATCAGCGAAAGCGCGATCCAGGAAGGCCCCAAGAGCTTTGCCTCTGGCCGGTTCTTCGAAGTGGTCGTCGAGCAATGCCGCATCCGCTACGAGAAGCACGCGGCCCTCGCCCACCCGGCAATCTGCAATCAGCCCTCGGGTGGAAATCGAACACTCGGTATCTGCCGATCCCTCGCGCGCTTCGAACCGCCCGGCGAGGTCTACTGGAAATTCAATCCCGCTTTCGGTCACCGCGCGGACACCGGCGGACCGTTCTTCATCGAACAGCAATCTGAGCCCCCAGTGACTCAGGATCGGAGAGATCACCACCATGTCGTGAGGCCGGCGCGGATCGCCCAAAGGAAAGTCGCTGTGTTGGGTCAACATCGGATCGGCAAAGATCAAGGCTTGCCCTCCATCACGCAGCCAGGCGTCGAAAGCGACATTCTCCGACGGTGCCAGCGGACGAGGTTGGGCCAGCACCACTCGTTTCAGTCCGTCCAGCGCGTCCGCTTCCAGCGTATCGAGCGGAACGAGTTCGCCTTCTTCTTCCAATGCACCGCGAACCCAGCCGTGCTCGCCAGCACCCTCCAGCATAGAGGCAATGTCTCCGCCCTCTCCCCAATAGATGGGCAGGGTCGAAAAAAGGCCGAGACGCTCGACAGAACCCTCGCCCCCGTCGGAAGTAGCCGTCTGATCCTGAGCCGACCCTCCATTGCAAGCAGCAAGGAGGACGAAGGACAGGGCAAGACAAACCTTACGGCTGGTTCGCCGAGTCATTCGAGGTCCCTTGCTCGGGAATCACCGCGGGTGACTGCGGCGAAGCGGGGAGCGGCTTTTCCGGTAAGTCGGGAACCACGCCTGCTTCTACCAGCGGATCGTTCTGCTTGATTGCCTCGCTGGGTTCGGTCGTTGGAGCCGCTGCAGGCACAGCCGCCGCATCGACTTCCCGTGTACGGTCCTGAATCAGGCTTGCGAGACCCACCAGGAGCACCATGAGCACGACACCGCCAATGCCGATCTGCAACCGCTTGACCGATTCCGAACGCGTTCCCCCCAGCGGCACATCGGCAGGTTCACCCGACGGGGCAGCTCTGCGGGTAAGATCGAAACTGCGCGGCATGCCGGGGATTCTGGGCACTCGCTAGGCTCCCGTCAATCGCCCTCGGCTAGCCAGTTGAAAACCGGCAGGCCCTTCGAGCGTAACCATTCGGCGTTGTAGAGCGTCGAGAGATAACGGAATCCGGTGTCGCAGAGGATTGTGACGACCCGCACATTCTCGCGCCCCTCCGCAACCAGCTTCTTCCCCAGCTCCACCGCACCCGCGACATTGATCCCGCTGGACAGGCCGAGGCACAGACCTTCTTCGCGCAGGAGGCGAGCAACCCATTCGATGCCTTCTTCGTCCGGGACGCGAAACTGCGTATCGATCGGTGCGCCTTCGAGATTGCCGGTGATGCGTCCCTGCCCGATGCCTTCGGCGACGGAAGAACCCTCGGCCTTCAGTTCGCCATTGGCATAATAGTTGTAAAGCGCTGCGCCGTGGGGATCGGTCAGCGCGATGACGACATTCTCGTCGAATTCCTTGAGCCCCATCCCGACGCCGGCAATCGTGCCGCCTGTGCCTGCCGAGCAGGTGAAACCGTCGATCCGGCCATCCATCTGTTCCCAGATTTCTTTCGCCGTACCCTCGATATGCGCCTTGCGGTTGGCCGTGTTGTCGAACTGCCCCGCCCAGATCGCGCCCTCGGTTTCTTCGGCCAGACGGCGCGAGACATGCTGGAAATGATTGGGGTCGGCATATTTGGTCGGCGGAACGGTGACCAGTTCGGCACCCAAGGCCCGGAGGGTGGCCATCTTCTCGCCCGACTGGTTGTCCGGCATGACGATAATCGTGCGATAGCCGAGCGCATTGGCGACCAGTGCGATGCCGATGCCGGTATTTCCGGCGGTACCTTCGACCACGCAGCCGCCGGGCTTCAGTTCACCGCGCGCTTCGGCGTCGCGAATGATGTAAAGCGCAGCCCGGTCCTTTACAGAGGCACCAGGGTTGGCGAACTCGCACTTGCCATAGATGTCGCACCCGGCTTCCTCGCTCGGTCCGGCAAGGCGGACGAGCGGGGTATTGCCGATCAGGTCGAGTGTCTGCTCACGAACGGGAACTTGTGTCATGGTTCCGGACGTAGTGTCGCACTGCCATCCGCGCAATCAACATCAATCTTCAGGCGCAATAGTAACCTTCAGTCCGTCCAGATCGCCGGTGAAGGGAATCTGGCAGGAAAGGCGCGAAGTATCGACCCTGTGGTCGCTGCTTTCAAGCAGATCGTCCTCGTCCTCGCTCATTTCGGGAAGCTTACCGGTGAATTCCGGATCGACATGAACATGGCAGGTCGCGCAGGAACAACAGCCACCGCACAGCGCCAGAAGCTCGTCGAAACCGTTGTCCCGGATAGCTTCCATGACTGTCAGGCCGTCCTCGACCTCGATCTCGGAAGTCTCTCCCTCACGGGTGGTAACGATCAGCTTGGGCATCGAATGCGTGTCCTGTATTGCCATGGCCATTGAGCGAGCCGTATGCGGGGCGCTGCTATTCAAACCAGCGCGGGAAGGCAAGCTATAGCCATGGGGCTGACGACAACAACGATACGGCACCATCTGGATGTCGTGGCGGCAGATGATCCAGTTGTGGCCAGTGCCATTGCGCGCGTCGGTTATCCCGAGGAACGCATTCGCGAGAAGGGCTATCGCACCCTGTTGCGCACGATAGTGGGCCAGCAGGTCAGCGTGGCGGCGGCGGCATCGGTCTGGCGCAAGCTTGAAGCCGAACTCGGCGAAGACATGCACGCGCATGAGCTTCTGTCACGCGACTTCGATACATTGCGCGCCTGCGGGTTGTCGCGACAGAAACAGGGATACGCGCGCAGTCTCTGCGAACTGGTGACGAGCGCGGAACTGGACCTCGAGAACCTGCCGCAGGACGACGAGGATGCCATCGCGGAGCTCACCCGGATCAAGGGCATCGGTCGCTGGTCGGCAGAAATCTATCTGCTTTTCGCCGAAGGGCGACCGGACATCTGGCCGGCGGGCGATCTTGCCGTACAGGCCGCCTGCGCCAAGATGCTCGACCTGCCCGAACGCCCCGGCGAAAAGGAAACGCGCGCGCTGGCGGAAAAGTGGAAGCCGCACCGCGGGGCGATGGCTATCTTCACCTGGCATGCCTATGCCGATCCTGCGCTCTAACTTGGGAGAGGTTTCATGAGCACGCGCAAGGCGATCTTCATCACCGGCGGCGCATCCGGCATCGGCAGGGCCATTGCGCTTCATTTCGGCAAACGAGACTGGTTCGTTGGCCTCGGCGATGTCGACGAACACAATATGTGGGTTACACGCGATCTGATCGGCCACGGATTCGTTTATCAGCACACTTTCGACGTGCGTGACCGCGCCGCATGGGACAACGCTCTCGACAGCTTCGCCACTGCGGCAGGCGGACGGATCGACGTGGTGGCGAACAATGCCGGTATCCCCCTCGGCGGCGCTCTGATCGAAAACAGCGAGGAAGAGATTACCCGTTGTCTCGATATCAATCTGAAAGGCGTATTGTTCGGCGCGCAAGCGGCCTACCCGCACTTGCAGAAAACCGCGCCCGGATCATGCCTGCTCAACACGGCCAGCGCGGCTGGGATCTACGGCACGCCCGGCGCAAGCGTCTATTCGGCCACTAAATTCGGTGTTCGGGCGATCACCGAAAGCCTCGATGGGGAATGGGCCGAAGACGGCATCAAGGTCCGTTCGATCATGCCGGGCTTCATCGAAACTCCGCTGCTCGATCACAGCCCCAATGCCAGGAGCAACGAGGACATCCGGACGCGGGTGAAAGAGGCAGGCCTCGAAATCACCCCGGTCGAAGACGTGGCCGAGGCTGCCTGGAACGCGGTTCATGGCGAGAAACTGCACACTACCGTGGGCCAGACGGCCAAGAAGCTCGCCTTTGGTACGCGCTGGATGCCCGGACGGGTCCGCCAGCAGACCCGCGCCAGCGTCAGGCCGATGGGCAAGTAGCGATCAGGCAATCTTGTCGATTTTCTTGGCCATATTGACGTCGCGCAGCGAAAGCCCGCCTGCGTCATGCGTAGTCAGGGTGATCTCGACCTTGTTGTAGACATTCGACCATTCGGGATGGTGATCGCGCTTTTCCGCGATAATCGCGATACGGGTCATGAAAGCGAAAGCCTCGGCAAAATCGGCGAATTCGAAGCTACGCCCGATCGCCTTGCCTTCGCGGGTAAGCGACCATTTCGGCAATGCGCGCAGCCAGCTGTCACGTTCTTCGGGGGTAAGTTCCTCGACGGCCATATCGGCGAATCCTCTGTTGCTTGTCGCAGCCGCGCCTTTTGCCTATCGCATCGGACCATGCAAGCGCAGCTCACCGCGACCGACATTGCCTGCCGACGCGGAGACAGGCTGCTATTCAGGGGGCTTTCGCTTACCTGCGGACCTGGCGATGCAGTACAGATAACCGGCGCCAACGGGGTGGGGAAATCCAGCCTCATCCGCATTCTTGCGGGGTTATTGCGCCCGTTTTCGGGGGAAATCAGGTCAAGCGGCGAAATGGGGCTGGTCGACGAGCGCCTCGCCCTCGATCAGAACCGACCTCTCGGCAAAGCGCTCGATTTCTGGGCGCAGCTCGACAGATGTCGTGACAATGGACGAACGCTGGAATTGCTGCAGCTTGAATCCTTGCTCGATGTGCCAGTCCGATACCTGTCGACAGGGCAAAAGAAACGCGCCGCTATCGCCCGCCTTCTGGCCGGAAACTGTCCGATTTGGTTGCTCGATGAACCGCTCAACGGACTAGACGCTCAGGCGCAAGCAAGCGTTGAAAGCCTGGTGACGCAGCATTGCGATGGCGGAGGCATTGCCGTTGTCGCATCGCATCAGCCTTTCGCCCTACCCGGCGAAAAACTCATCGCATTGGAGGAATTCGCAGCATGAGCGCGGCCTTGGCCATCTTGCGGCGTGATCTTGGGCTGCTGATGCCTGGCGGAAGCGGCGGCAGCGGCGTGCTTCCACTGCTGTTCTTCCTTGCCGTCGCCATGCTCTATCCCTTTGCAGTTGGCCCCGACGCGCAATTGCTGGCTCGGACGGGGGGCGCGATTATCTGGATCGCGGCGCTGCTCGCGGCGATACTCCCGCTCGAAAAACTGGTGAAGGATGATCTGGAAGCGGGCGTTTTCGACCAGTTCGCCCTGCGTGGCATATCGGAAGAACTGGCAATGGTGATGCGTCTCGTCGCTCACTGGATGGCTTTCGCGCCGCTTCTGCTTCTCGCTACATTTCCTGCGGCTGCGCTGCTTGGCCTTCAGGGCGAAACCACGCGCGCCTTGTTGCTTGGTTTGCTGGCAGGAACACCGGGGCTGGCAGCAGTCGGTCTCGCGGTCGCCGCCCTTTCCGCGACTATGCGCGGGGGGGCCGCGCTCGCCGGCTTGATGGTAATACCCCTCGCGGTGCCGATACTGATCTTCGGCGCAGGAGCGCTGGCACGGCCCGGCCCTTCTGCCTTATTGCTGACTGCGGCGATCAGCCTCGGCTTGTGCGCCGTCGCGCCCTTCGCCGCGGGAGCGGCCCTTCGCGCAGCGCGAGAGAATTAGGATCCGACGCCCGTTTTCAAGACGCGCAGCCGAATGGATGACATCAAGTTGCAAAGTTTTTAAGCTGGCGCGGATCGGATCACACAAAGGGGGACCGGGCGTTGGAAGAAGACGAGGAGTTCGTAGACATTTACGCACTGCTGCAGGTCGATCCGTCCTGCGAGCGTTCAATTATCGAAAAGGCTTACCGCCATTTCGCCCAGCTCTATCATCCCGACCATACCGAAACCGCCGATGTGGAGCGCTTTCAAGAGCTGACCCGAGCCTACAGGATCCTGAAGGACCCGGCAAAGCGATCCGAGTACGACAAGCGATACATACTGGAGCGGGGAGAAAAGCCCACTGGCACCCCCCGCGAAGATATCGTCATCGATGGGGCAACTGCGGTGCAGGACGCCGAGATGCATGAGCAAATCCTTCTCGCGCTTTACAAGCAGCGCCGCGAGAATGCCCGCGAACCGGGCGTGATGCCCTACTATGTCCAGCGCGAACTCGACTGTTCGGACGAGAGCTTCGAGTTTCACACCTGGTACCTGAAGTCCAAAGGCTTCATCGAAATCACGCAGCAGAGTGAGCTGGCGATCACGATCGAGGGCGTCGACCATGTCATTTCGAACAGCCGCGCGGCCAAGGAGAAGCTGCTCCTCGAACAGGCGGCGCGAGAGGTCTGAATCAGGCCCTCAATAGGGTGGCTGGTGGAGGCCTTTGGGACTTGTCGTGAAGATTTCCACACCGTCCTCGGTAATGCCGATCGAATGCTCGAACTGCGCGGATAGCGACTTGTCGCGCGTCACTGCAGTCCAGCCGTCCTTGAGCATCTTGGCATGTGGACGGCCGAGATTGATCATCGGCTCGATCGTGAAGAACATGCCCGGCTTCAAAAGCGGTCCAGTACCCTTGCGACCGGTATGGATCACCTCGGGCGCGTCATGGAACAGTCGGCCAAGGCCGTGTCCGCAGAATTCCTGCACCACGCCGTAACGATGCTGGCGTGCATGCGCCTCGATCACTGCGCCGATATCGCCCAGCCGCGCGCCGGGCTGGCTGGCAGCCTCGATGCCCAGCATAAGGCATTCATAGGTTACATCGACGAGCTTGCGTGCCTTCAGCGCCGGCTCGCCGGCGAAGTACATACGGCTCGTGTCGCCATGCCAACCATCGAGAAGCGGGGTCACGTCGATATTGACAATGTCACCATCCTTCAGGGCCTTGTCGCCCGGAATGCCGTGGCAGATCACGTGATTGACCGAGGTGCAGCAACTGTGTGCGTAGCCGCGATAGCCCATGGTCGCGGGGGCCGCGCCACCATCGAGTATCATCTCGCGAACCTTGTCGTCTATCTGCCCGGTGGTCACGCCCGGCTGCACGAAATCGGTCAGTTCATCGAGGATTTCTGCCGCAAGGCGTCCGGCCTTGCGCATGCCTTCGAACCCTTCGGGTCCATGGAGCTTGATGGTGCCGTCACGATAGACGGTCTGCTCGCTGTCGATTACCTGATATTCGGTCATGCGCGGTCATGTAGCGATTGCCCACGCAAATTGCGAGGGAGTCAGCGCTGAACGCTGAAAGCTTTGGCATATTCGGGTTTGACGGCATCGAGCACCGAGGCGGTTACCGGGAAATCCAGCTCATAGGCGCCTTCGGCATAAGGCCCCGCCACATAAGGACCGAAGTAGACCCCAATGCGATCAAAGGTCTGGCCGTTGGAAGAGCCGACGAACACGCTGGCCTCGTCTATGCCCGGACAATCGTTGAAATAGCCTTCGCCGTTCCGATCGATTTCGGTGCCACGCCGTTCCTCACGCTCTTCATCAAGCGTATCGCAAAGCCTTGCACCGAGCGCGGTTTCGAGTTCGACGGGAGAATTGAAAAGCTCGATGCCTTCCAGCGCCCGCTTGCCGCTCCTGTCCCAGACAAGCGAGGTCCTGCCGTGGTTTCCATGCGCTCCACCGGTATAGACATACAAGTCGGCTGACAGGCTTAGCCAGTCGGGCAGATCCGACACGACCTTCCATTCTTTCTCGAACCCGCGGCTCTTGCAGCTCACGCAGTCTTCCGGAGAAGATTCCAGCGACTCCTGCCACTCGGCCTTCTGCGCCGCCAGTTCGCGGTCGCGCTCTTCCTCGAAGCGGCGCACCAATTGCGGCACGGCGCTTACCTCTGCAGGCCAGCTATAGGAAAATTCCCGCTTCGCCTCGCCCTGGCTTGAATCGTCTTCGAAGTTGCTTCCGCCGGGCCCGTCTACAGCGGTTGCCGAAGCCTTCGCAGTTACGCTCGCCCTGGATTCAGCAACAACTCCAGACGGTGCAATCGCATCCTCGGATTGCGAGCAGGCAGCGCTCGACAGAGCGAGGGAAATCAGGAACAGGGACTTTCGCATCGAATTACCTTGGCACGAAACAGATTAACCCGAGGGGAATACCATGGCCGACAAAGCCGATCTAATCCAGCCAGACCGTGGACAAAAAGCTATCCTCATCCATCTGGTGAACAAGGACGGGTTCCCCGATTGGGTCAAAACATTATCCGGTGGTCAACGCGCTGCCCTGAATGCCCAGAAATTCGACGGCAGCGGGTATCAGGTGGGAATCGTTCCCGATGGCGATAGCTGGTTCGCAGTCGGCGGAGTGGCCGATCCCGACAAGCTTTCGAGTTGGTGCATGGCCAAGCTGGCCGAGACGCTACCCGAAGGTGTATATCGCCGCGCAAAGGGTGAGCCCGGGCCGGCCCTCCACGGATGGCAAACGGCGCAATATCAGTTCACCCGCTACAAGAAGCCCGACAAGCCGGTGGGTCCGCGAGTGTTGCTGACCAAGGAAGTAAAGAAGATCGACGCCGCGATTGCCGAGGCAAAAGCGACCTGCCTCGTGCGTGACCTAGTCAATACACCGGCCGAGGATATGGGCCCCGCAGCCTTGGAAGAACAGTGCGAGAAGCTGGCCAAAACGCATGGCGGCCAGTTGTCGGTCACGCGCGGCGACCAGCTCGAGCAAGGTTATCCTATGATCCATGCGGTTGGCCGCGCTGCGGCACGTCACCACTCCCCCCGTTTGATGCATCTCACCTGGGGCAAGGAAACCGATCCCGTTCTTGCCATCGTCGGGAAAGGCGTATGCTTCGACAGCGGCGGACTTGATGTGAAGAGTTCTTCCGGCATGCTCCTCATGAAGAAGGATATGGGCGGCGCGGCGCATGCCATCGCGCTGGCCGAGTTGGTGATGGGCGCGAAATTACCCGTCCGCCTGCATCTGCTCGTGCCCGCCGTGGAAAATGCCATTTCCGGCAACAGCTTCCGGCCCGGCGATGTACTTAGATCGCGCAAGGGCCTGACCGTGGAAATAGGCAATACCGACGCCGAAGGCAGGCTGATCCTTGGCGACGCACTTACCCGCGCAAGTGAGGAACAGCCTGAACTGATCATCGATTTCGCCACTCTCACTGGCGCGGCACGCGTGGCGCTGGGCCCCGACTTTCCCGCGCTCATGACACGACGGGACGAAACGGCCGCCGCACTGATCGAAGCTGGCAAGGCAAACGACGACGAGCCCTGGCGCTTACCCCTGCCCGATGCATATGCGGAATGGCTCAATTCGGACATTGCAGACACGAACAACGCCCATGGCAACGCCTTTGCCGGAGCCAGCGTCGCGGGCCTGTTTCTCGATAAGTTCGTCGGGGAAGGCATGGACTGGGCCCATTTCGATACCTTCGCATGGCGGCCTGCCGGCAAGCCCGGCCGCCCCAAGGGCGGTGATGCCTATGGATTGCGGGCGGCGTGGCACATGCTGCAAAAGCGTTTCAAACCGGCATAGACGGTGCGCAGCCCTTGCCGCAGCGCTATGCTGCGGTTAAGCGCCCGCAACTACAATTATTGAAGTTCCCTACGACCGTGAGCGCCAAGGCCAGCTACTCTTTGCCCGAAGGAATTGTCGGACTGAAAGGTCCGATCCAGAAACCTGCGCCCGGCACGCTCCCGCTGCGCGGCGATCTGGCGCATATTGCGCTGGCCGATCGTTTCCTTGCCGCGCATTATGTCATTCCGCGTTTGCGCCAGATCGGCGATCAGGATGTCACCCTCAAATTGAATCCCCGCGATGATGCAGAAAATGGCGTGGCAATCCCGGCAGGTTCCGAGGTGGAATTGCTGGATCGCGAAGGTGACTGGTTGTGGATCACCTGCGGACCGGAAGGACCCAGTGGATACGTACATTCTTCTGCGCTGACACCCGACAGTGACGCATAAGGTCTTTATCGACGGGGCTGCGGGGACGACCGGCCTGGAGATTGCCGAGCGGCTTGCAGGTCGCAGCGAGTTCTCGCTCATCACGCTGGATGACGCGCAGCGCAAGGACGCAGGTGCCCGTCGTGAAGCGCTGAACGAGGCCGATGTCGCCATTCTATGCCTTCCCGACGACGCTGCACGCGAAGCGGTCGAGATGATCGATCCCTCAAGCGGCACCCGCGTTATCGACGCGTCCAGCGCGCACCGCACAGCCGAAGGCTGGTGTTATGGTTTTCCCGAACTGGTCGGGCGCGATCGTGTTTCACATGCTCGCCGGGTCAGCAATCCGGGCTGCTACCCGACCGGCTTTCTCGCCCTGATCGCACCGCTCGTAAGCGATGGCCTGCTGCCTGCCGACTGGCCGTACACCGTGAATGCAGTCAGCGGCTATTCCGGCGGCGGCAAGGCGTTGATTGAACGGTACTCGGCAGACGGCGCTCCTGGCTTTCGCGCCTATGGATACGACCTTGCGCACAAGCACTTGCCGGAAATGAAGGCGCATGCCGGGCTTGAGCATCCGGTGATATTCGCACCTGCCGTAGTGCCTACTTATCGTGGGATGATCGTGGAAGTACCGCTTCATCTGGGCGCCATGGATGGCGACGTTCATGCGGACGAACTACGCGAAGCCTTGGCCCAATTCTACGGAGCTTCGCCCATAGTCTCGGTGTGCCGGGACGATACTCCGACCGAACTCGTGATAAGCGCCGAGGCCGAACCGTGGGATGGTATGGAATTATTCGTATTCGGCAATGAGGGGGGCTGGAACGCCCGACTCGTCGCCCGGCTCGACAATCTCGGTAAAGGTGCCAGCGGCGCGGCAGTGCAAAATCTCAACCTTCTGTGCGGCCTGCCTGAAACCGCAGGGCTGCGCCTGGCATCTGCACAATAATTAGGCAGATACCGTCCACGCATTGGGCATTCGCCCCGCTCATCCGTTTCGCCATCCCAGCATTTTCGCCATCTTTGCACTTGGCACGTTTCTTGGAACGTCGCGCGCAAGGATGTATTGGGTTGCTGTGCGGGCCATTTCTCCGCACGCAACAGACGGGACCGGTGGACACGTGAAAAAGATCGAAGCGATCATCAAACCCTTCAAGCTCGACGAGGTGAAGGAGGCACTGCATGAGATCGGCGTGTCCGGTATCACCGTGACAGAGGCCAAGGGATTTGGCCGGCAGAAAGGCCATACCGAACTCTATCGCGGCGCGGAATATGTGGTCGACTTCCTGCCGAAGGTTAAGCTCGAAGTTGTCGTATCCGACGGCATTGCCGAACGAACAGTCGAAGCCATTGCCGCTGCCGCCCAGACGGGCCGCATCGGCGACGGCAAGATCTTTGTGAGTCCGATCGAGAGCGCGCTGCGCATCCGGACGGGCGAAAAGGACGAGGACGCTATCTGATTTTCCTGCCCGGGCAATCGCCGGGCGCAATACGAACACCCTTACGGAGACAATAGACATGGCAAGTGCAAGCGACGTCCTCAAACGTATCAAGGACGAAGAGATCGAGTGGGTCGACCTGCGGTTCACCGATCCCAAGGGCAAGTGGCAGCACCTGACCATGGTGGCCAAGACGCTTGACGAAGACCAGCTCGAAGACGGGCTGATGTTCGACGGATCCTCGATCGCTGGCTGGAAGGTCATCAACGAAAGCGACATGATCCTGAAGCCGGATCTCGAGCGGGTCTATATAGATCCGTTCAGCGCCGAACCGATGCTGATCATGTTCTGTGACATCGTCGAACCCTCGACCGGCGAATGGTATGCCCGCGACCCGCGCACTACCGCCAAGCGTGCCGAAGCCTATCTCAAGTCTACGGGTATCGGTGACACGATTTACGTAGGCCCCGAAGCCGAATTCTTCATGTTCGACGATGTCCGTTTCGAAGATGGCTATTCCGGTTCCGGCTTTGCCCTCGACGACATCGAATTGCCGACCAACAGCGGCAGGGAATACGAAAGCGGCAACCTCGCGCACCGGCCTCGCGCCAAGGGTGGCTACTTCCCCGTTGCCCCGGTGGACAGCGCCGTCGACATCCGCGGCGAGATGGTCTCGACCATGATCGAGATGGGGCTCCCCTGCGACAAGCACCACCACGAGGTGGCCGCTGCGCAGCACGAACTCGGCCTGACATTCGGCACGCTGGTCGAAACCGCCGACAACATGCAGATCTACAAGTATGTCGTGCACCAGGTCGCCCATATTTACGGCAAGACAGCGACCTTCATGCCCAAGCCGATCAAGGACGATAATGGGTCGGGCATGCACACCCACATGTCCATCTGGGACAGCGGCAAGCCGACCTTCGCAGGCAACCAGTATGGCGGTCTCAGCGAAAACTGCCTCTATTACATCGGCGGCGTCATCAAGCACGCCAAGGCGCTGAACGCTTTCACCAATCCGACCACCAATAGCTACAAGCGCCTGGTGCCGGGCTTCGAGGCACCGGTGTTGCTCGCCTATTCGGCGCGCAACCGTTCGGCTTCGTGCCGCATTCCCTATGGTGCGGGCGACAAGGCGAAGCGCGTGGAATTCCGCTTCCCCGACGCGATGGCGAACCCCTATCTCGCCTATGCAGCACTGCTCATGGCAGGTCTCGACGGGATCCAGAACAAGATCCATCCGGGCGAGGCGATGGACAAGAACCTCTACGATCTGCCTCCGGCCGAGCTTGCCGACGTGCCGACCGTGTGCGGCAGTTTGCGCGAAGCTCTCGAAGCGCTGGAAGCCGATCACGACTTCTTGCTCAAGGGCGAGGTCTTCACCAAGGACCAGATCGACGCCTATTGCGAGCTGAAATGGGACGAAGTCCTGCGTGTCGAAACTACGCCATGTCCGGCGGAATTCGACATGTATTACAGCGCCTGATTGGGCGCGCTGAATCAACGATCGAGCTTATCCGCCAGAACATTGCATTCGCGAAGTGGGCGTCCGGAGAAATCCGGACGCCTTTTTCGCGGGAAATGCGAAAACTGATATTGCTGCCGCCATCAGCAGCAGAACCGGCGCGCAATTTCCGAGCGAACAGCAGAAACGGGGCATTCTCTAGAAAAACGCGGATCGCTTCCTGCGCCTGAGACAGGACGAGATCGACCGTCTCGCGGGCGCTGATTGCAGACGTACCGAAACTTCGCTCCACACGGTTGCCGGATTTAAGCCGGGAAATCCTATTTTGCGTGCTGCCGAAGGCAAAACTGGATTTCCTACAGCCTACCATCCTACCTAATCGGGGTGCCTCTCAACACACACGAGGTACCCGCCGATGAACCGCAAAGCCGTTTTCGATCTTGTCCGTCGCCTGATGGGACGCAGCTTTCGCCAGTCCGAAGTGGAGGCGCTTGACCGCGCTTTAAACGGGGCGGATTTTTCTGCCCAGGACAGTGTAACATGCGGTCCATGTCTCAGGGTGTCATCTGCAGCAATGGCACTGATCAAGCGGTTCGAGGGCTGCGCGCGGCGACGGCCTGATGGGCTTTACTAGGCCTATCCCGATCCCGGCACGGGCGGCGAACCATGGACCATCGGCTGGGGCGCAACGGGAAACGATGTCCGTCCCGGCACAGTATGGACCAGGCAGCAATGCGATCAAAGGCTGGAAGAAGACATCGCCCGCCATGCATTGGACGTCAAACGTGCTTTGGGCGACTGTCAAACTTCACAGGAGCAATTCGACGCTCTTGTCAGCTTCCACTTCAACACCGGAGCCATCGGCCGTGCAACTTTGACGAAACTGCATTGTCGTGGAGAATTCGATCTTGCCGCCGCAGAATTCGGCAAATGGCGGTACGCCGGCGGGCGGGTACTCGAAGGGCTGGTCCGACGGAGGCGCGAAGAAGCAGAGTTGTACCGTTCAGGCAGGTAGCAGATGTAAACCTTGCCGCTCGATTAACCGGAACCGAGTCCCACTCGATCCCGTTGCTTGGGTCAAAGGAGTATAACAAATGCGTGTTTTCATGGCAGGTGCGGCAGCCATCGCGCTAGCCGCCAGCGGTGCCTATGCTCAAGGCAAGGGCAACGGAAACGGTAATAGCGACGGTAGGGGTAACCAGCCCGCCGCTGCCCAGAACAAGGGCAATGGGAACAATGGCGGTCAGAAAGCCGATCGGGGGCCTCAACGCGTGGCCCAGGGACAGCGCGGCCAGGGCAACGGCAGCCAGGGTAAGGGCAATGGCAATGCCAAGCCCGATCGCGGCAACGAACGTCCGATGCAGGCCCAGCAGCCCAACCGCGGGAATGGCAATGATCGAGGTAATACCAACGAGCGCCGGGCTGCGGAACGTGGTATAAATCGCGATGATCGTCGCGAATTACGTGTTCGCTACGATGATCGCCGAGACCGTGTCGATGACCGCATAATTCATAGTCAACGGGACACTCGCTGGCTCACACAGGATCGAAACCGCGGTCTTGTCGCCGGGTGTCCTCCGGGGCTGGCGAAGAAGCGCAACGGTTGCAATCCGCCGGGACAGGTCCGCGATCGTTATCAACGTAGCCTGTTTGGCTTTAATTACCGTCCGAGCCTGTTCGGATTGAACAATTATGAGCGCCGCGGTGATTATTACTATAACGACGGCTACCTGGTCCGCTATGGCGACAGTGGTGGCATCGCCAGTTGGCTCCCCCTGCTCGGCGGGGCGCTGGGCATCGGCAATTCCTGGCCAAGCGGTTATCAAAGCTACCGCGTGCCGGACTATTATGTCGACTACTACGACCTCGGCGGACCGGATCGATATCGCTATGCCGACAATGTGATTTATCGGGTCAGTCCCGAAGATGCGGCAATTACGTCGATCGCGGCACTGATTACCGGCGACGAGTTCACCGTCGGCCAGCAGATGCCGATGGGCTATGACGTTTACAACGTGCCTTACGCTTATCGCGACAGGTATTACGATACGCCGGAATACATGTATCGCTACTCGGATGGTTATATCTACCAGGTCGATCCCGAGACCCGTCTGGTAGCTGCCGCCATCGACCTGCTGACCTGATCCGGAGAGACACGATGAAACAATTCACGAAACCCCTCCTGCTGCTCGGGGCTATTGCAGGTTTGCCACTGCTCTCTGCCTGCTCTGACGCTTCAGATACGGCAGAGGCAGATGCTGCCGCAACCCAGCAAGAGGCGAACCGGACGGTTGCAGCGGCACTGAACGGCCTGCCGGAAACGACCAGCTTCAACAGAGCAATCTCGGAATCGCAGCTCGGCTCTATCTTCGATGGGCCCGCAAGCTACACGCTGCTGGCTCCGAACGATGCAGCCTTCGAAGCACTTGGCCAAGAAGGAGAAGCACTCCTAACCGAAGAGCAACGGCCGGTCCTCGTCGGGCTTCTGCGCGAGCATATCCTGCCGGGACATCTGACGCCCGAAAGTATCACTCAGGCCCTGGATGAACAGGATGGCGAAGTCATCATGACGACGCTCGGAGGCGGCGAGGTCACTTTTTCGAGAGAGGACGAAACGATCACGGTAACAAACAACGGCGGATCGACCGCTCGGCTCATCAATGGTGCCACGGCGGCAACGAATGGAGTGATCATCCCGCTCGACGCCGTTCTCGTACCCGGTCAACCACCCGAGGATTGATACACGAGGAGGTCAGTAGTCGCGGCTGATTTCCGCGACTACGCTTTCGCGACCGATGGTCGATACGCTTGCGAGGAGCGAAAGCCAGCTCGTGACGCGGAATTCGACCTCGGTCGCACTGTATCCGCGCCCGTCGGTTATGATCTCCACGTAAAAGCGTCGGCCGAAATTCTTGCCCAACGCGACCCCCGTTTCGCGGCCAAGGGCCGGATCGGCTGAAACTATGCGCAGCCGGTCGAGACCGATCGCGCTCCGCAACTGGTTGATCGGGTCCAGCCCGCCCCCGCCACGAAGGCTGGCAACAGCCGCACCCAGCTGGAGGGCGTCGGTAGCGGACAGCGTGGTAATCGAACCTCCGAACAAAAGCCGGGCCAGGATCTCTTCTTCGGGCAAGGCAGGATCGGACGTGAAGGCAATTTCGGTCTGGCTGACGGTTCCGGTCACGGTGACGATGACATCGATCCCGTCACGCTCGGTCTCGGCACGAATATCCAGCGTCGGGTCGATCGGCCCATCTGCGTCGAAGTCGATCTCTCCGCGGGTAAGTTCGAAACGAGTTCCCGCGAAGGTATAGTCACCGCGAACCACGGTGGCCGACCCGCCGATTCGAGGGTCTTCGGTGGTTCCGCGCAATATGATATCCGCACCCCATTCGCTGTCGAGACCCATGCCATCGACATCGATCCTGCTGGGTCCGCGGGCGTTGATGAGGTAACGCCAAGGTCGTCCGGGAGCTACTTGCTCAGCACGATCGGCAGGAGCGTTTATCTCACGGGTCGAAATCCTTGGAAGACGAAGGTCCTCGGCGGCTGTCCCAAGTGTCCAGCTTGCGCGGTCGATCTGCACACGTCCGGCGATCGTGCCGCCCAGACCATCCGAGACGATACGCAGCGGTCCGCTGATCGTCGCACTCAGGCCGTTTGCGTCGAGCAAGCGGGCGTTGCTTGCCGCAGCGCGCAGATCCAGCGTGGGTCCGCGAATCTCGAGGAACCGACCTTCCACCCGCTCGCCCAGGCCTTCCAAATCAACGATGCCGCTGCCCGTTACCGTGCCCCCGTTGGCAGTTCTGCCTGCGAAACGGGTGAGATTGAGCCGTGATCCGGCGAAATTGCCGCGCACGGTGACGTCGCGAATATCTGTCCCCGACAATGAACTGCGCACTCTCAGATTATCGCTCGCGACGCGCCCCTGCACGCGAGGATTGGCGAGCGTACCGGTGGCATTGGCGGCAATCGCAACGGGTCCGGTGAGGTCGAAAGCATCGATCGCAGCGAGCCTCCAGAGGCTTTCCGCAGCGCCCTGGTACCGCAATTGACCGTCGAGACTTCCGGCCCTCAACCGCTGCGTGAGGTCACCCGAGCCGGGCAAATTGTCGATCAGCGCCTGAACCCTCCCGCGCCGGATATCCTCATTGGCGAGTACGGCACGCGCCTCGAGCCTGTCCGCGCTCAAGCGCGCCACCAGCGAAAGATCGACCGGTTTGGACGACAGGACCAGCCCCGACCTGGTGAGATCGTCGACCTTCACGCGCGCGGTCCCGGTCGGCAGTCCACCCTTCGGCGCGCGGAAGTCGATATTGCCGGAAATAGTTCCCCCCATGCCGAGCTCGGCGACCGCGACATCGACCAGTGAAAGCGGCATGCGCGCAAGCTTGAGTTCCAGCGCGGTTTCATCCGTGGCGAACAGTCCGGAAGCAATGGCTCCACCGTCGCCATAGTTTACCTGCGTAGGTGCAAGTCGCCAGCCACCGCCGTCCAGTGCCGTCAGCACGGCCCGGCGTGGCATGGTGATGGCACGCCCGGCAAATTGCCCATCCGCTGCCACCGCAATGCGTTCAGGACGGAATTGTGCATTAAGATCCAGCGCAAAGCGATTGCCGCGTCTGCCGGAGATCGCGGCATCGAGCGAGCCGATACCGTTTTCTACTTCGCCCCGCGCGGCCATCCTGCCGATAAACAAGGTTCCGTATTGCAGGCCCTGAGCAGTGGCAGAGCCCGAAAAGTCGTATGCACCATCGCCGATCACACCCGTCGCATCGATCTGGGCACGGGCGATGGTGAGCGGGGTTGCACCGCCAAAGCTGGCGTTTCGCGCAGTCACGTCGATGTCCACGCCCTGCCCGCCCGATCGCGGTACGAGCGCAACGGCCCCATCGAGACCGCCGCCTCCCAAGGCGACGGCTCCCTGCACACCGCCATCGACCAGCGTCAAATCCCCCGAAACATCTGTTTCGGAAACGGTCAGTCGCTCGATCTCGATCCTGGTCGGTCCGGATTCGGGCGCATGGAGACCCAGTACACCGGCAAACGGCCCCAGTATCGATCCGCCCTCGGTATCGATCGAAAAGCCTTCTTCGGTGGGGGCGATTGCCAGTCGGACGTCCTCGAGCCCAGTGACGGGACGAGCGAACACCAGTTCCGCAGTCGGCGCTCCGTCCTCTATCCTCCCCTGCACGGTGAACGGGCCGTAGTCGGTATGTTCGCCATTACCTGCAAGCGTGGTCGTGCTTCCGCTGATCGAACCGTCCATCGCGAGAGCAAGTTTCGCAGAGGAGACCCTCAGCCGATTAAAATCGATCCCTGCCCCGCTGCTCGTGGCAATACCACCTCTTACACGAATGGCGGGGCCCGCAAGATTGGCCAAGGTGTCGTTGGTAACCGGCGAGATGCGTGCGTCGAGATCGGCACCGAGCCTCCAGCCCGACGGCAGCAGGTCGAAATCGATAATTGCGGTGCCGCCTGCTGTTCCGACATTGTCCAGCGCCAGACGATCCGCGCGTACCGGCCCCCGGATCTGGTAGCGACCCGACGCAAGGTCGCCGCGCAGGGCCAGATCGGCAGCAAGTCCGCGGAATGCAATCTGCAGATCTTCTCCTGCGAGATTGTTGCCCGACAATAGGATACGTCCCCTGCCGGTCCCGTTGACCAACCTCGGATCGACCAGCGGGTTGCCGGTCTCTATGCGGGCGACACGCAGCGATAGCGGAAGGATCCAATCCGACCCGTCATAACGGGCCGTTCCTTCCTGATTGAGCGCAAATACCCTTGTGGTACCGGACACAAGCTGGCCGATTGCGACATCATGCACTATGGCAAGATCGGAAAAAGAGCCATCGATCGTGGCAGTAGCGCGCGCGTTCTCCAACCGTAGATCAGGGCCGAACAGCCCGGCATCTCGCAAAAACGCTTCAAGTTCGAAATCTTCGACCCGATTCTCGGCCAGGTCGACCAGGCCTTGTCCGGCAAGGCTTATGCCGCGTCCGACAACGTGTATGTCTCCATCGAAGGTGCGGTTGTCGATGGTCGTTCGCGAGCGGATGGCAACATCATCGCCCAATGCTCTGGCAAGGGTGCCGGACAGAAAATCGCTCGCGTCAACCTTCCCGAGCAAGCCGAAGGTGCCGGACCTGTTGGTGATCCGCAATGCTGCAACGCGCTCGGCTTGCGATCGCACCAGAAGCCCACCCTGCCAGTTGGACCAATCGCCCGCACCTTGGACCCTCGCGGTATAACCATCGGGCAAACCCAGCATTTCCGCCAAAGGCCCATCATCGAAAGCCTGCATCTCTGCGGCAATATCGAACTCATCGCCATCCGGCTCCGCGTTCAGTAACAGAGCCAGACTATCCCGCTCGCCAAGCTGTGCATCGCCATCCACGAGCAGCCTGCGGTCCTCGACCTGTACCTCTGCGACCAGATCCACGCGCTGCGGATCATCTCCGGCAATTCCCGGCGCGAGTGTGAGATTGTCGATCGTCAATTCGTCGATCGAAATGTCGAACCCCGGCAGGATAGGACCTTCTTCCTCGCTCGGCAGGAATTCGGGCAAACGGGCCATGTTCGCCCGGCGGGCGGCAAAGCTATCGATATCCAGCCGATTGTTCAGCCAGGCCCGGGGGTTCCAGTCGATTTCCGCGCGCGGGATCGTGAGAAACACGCCTTGAGGGTCGGACAAGGTGACATCGTGCAGCACCGCCTCGCCATAGATATTGCCCTGGATTCTGCCGATGCCGATAACGAGGCCGTTGGGAAAGGTCTGTTTCGCTATCTGGCTGGCCAGGAAGCGCTCGCCCAGTGGCGTGTTGAGCAGGACAAGGGCAGCGATCACCAACAGGATCGGTGCACCGATCAGGACAAGTGTCCACTTGCCCGCCCGGCGCTTCCAGCTCTGCCCTTGGGTATCGGCGACCTCGTGCATCTCGGGTCCGGTCATCAGAAGGCCTGCCCCAGCGATACATAAACCGCGACGGGCGCATCATCCTCATCCGGATTAAGCGGCACACCAACATCGACCCGGATCGGACCGAAGCCGGTGTGATAGCGAAGGCCGACGCCTGCACCGATCTTGATCTCTTCGAAATCAGGCGTCGGGCCGGTACCTACCGAGCCTGCATCGACAAACGGTACGATCGAAACTGCGCCATCCATGAAGCCGGTGCGAATGCGCGCTTCCACTGCAAGTTCCACCAAGCTGCGTCCACCCGTGGGTTCATCCAGCTCGTTGCTAGGACCGATCTTGCGGAAGCCGTAACCGCGCACCGAGCCGCCACCGCCCGCATAGAAACGGCGCGAAGGTGCAATATCGAGCAGATCTGCACCGGGAATGGAACCAAAGGTCGCGCGCCCGGCCACAACGAGATCGTCTCTGATCGACTGGTAATAGCTTCCATCGATCTGGCTTCGCAGATAGAAACTCTCGACCCCGTTCGTGGTGGACGCTTCTGGCGAAAGACGCGCACCGAGGCGGAAACCTCTCGTGGGATCGAGTAGATCGTCGGTTTCGTCCAGCAGTATCGTGGCCGGTAGTGCCGCGACGAAATATGTCTGTCGAGGCTGCGTGATGCCGTCGATCTTGGGCGGGCGTTCCTGGGTAGCGATCAGTTCGATGCCGCCCGACCAGCTGATTTCCTTCTGGAACAGAAGCGTCGACTTGCGTTCGTAAATTCCCGTCAGCGCGACTGTGCGTGCCTCGAACGCCGGACTATCGATGGTGTTTGCATAGGCATCCAGCGTGAGAACACGGTCGCGCCCTCCGAAATTGTTCTTGCGGAAGGTAACCCCTGCCAGCTGTTCCTGTGTTCCAACGATGCCGCGAAGGCGTAGCGAACCCTCGGGGGGGAAGAGGTTGCGATGCTCCCAACTGGCTTGGACGCGGACGCCTTCCTCCGATCCATAGCCGATTGCGCCCGCGATGGTGCGAAGTTTTGCGCGCCTCAGTGCGACATCCATCGCGACTACGCCGGGTTCGCCGGCCTGCGGAGGAGTGACTTCCCTTGGCGTTACTTCGACCGTCGAAACGAGGCCCGTCGCGGTTACCGCACGCCTAAGATCCATAGAAAGGCTGCGCTTGAAGGTATCGCCCGGCTCGAACCGTGCGATGGTGGCGAGATGCCTCCCTGAAAGGAACCCGGGATCGTTGCTGACAACTTCGCCGAATACATATTTACCGTTCGGTTCGACATTCAGGGTCAGGTCGCCTTCGACCCGCTCGTGATCGATCAGCAATTGCGGTTCGCCGATTTCGGCGAAAGGATAGCCGGTTTCGCCAAGCGCCCTATCGAGATCGAACTGCTCCTGCACGATCGTATCGCTCTGCAGATAATCTCCAGGGTAGATGCCGAAAGCTTCGCGCAGCGCCTCGTAATCCTGCGCTGCCTGCAGATCACCGAGCTCTACCGCACCGTAACGGTAACGTTCTCCCGGCACGATGTCGAACCGGACCGTAGGAGACTGATCAGCCGTATCCTCACCCGCTTCGACCGCTCCAACCGACTGGATAACCTGTGCATCGTAATAGCCATAGACCCGCAGCAGGTTTGCCAGCAGCTCTTCGTCTTCGCGGGCTCGCGCCGCCAGCTGGGCAGTATCCGTATCCGCATCGTCCAGCTCTTCGATCGTCGACAGGGCGCGATAGCGTTCGACGAAATCGCCGCGATCGGTAAATGGCGGTTCGGTTTGGGGAAAACCGAGGACAAGGTTTTCCGAGACCCGTTCGGTCTCCGCTCCTTCGAAAACCACCTCTGTTTGCCCGAGATCGAGATCGGCGAACTCAATATCTTCCTCGGGTTCGAGCGGCTCGAATCCCTCGATCGCGATATCGTCCGGCCAGGGAAGATCGAGCCTCATTGGTTCGACTATGGGAGTGTCGGGATCGGGCGTCGTGGAATCGAGGGCAGAGCTGTCTTCGGCGGAATCCTGCTGTGCCCAGGCCTCCGGGTTTTCGACCGCCGAATCCGGAATCAGGTCTTCAAGGCTTTGCGGTGGCCCGTCATCCTGCGCCGCAAGTGGCGCCGAGACCAACGCAAGCGCGCTGGCACAGAACTTCAAACCGAAACGAAACCGCTCAATCGGCGAGCTTGTATTCGAGATGGCTACCGTCCTTCGCAGGCAGCGGTCCGCCATCATATTTACGCCGCGGTGCAGTTGCCGTGGCGATGAGCCGCTTCTGTTCGGCCTGGGGCATGCGTTCCCATCCGCTCCGGGTGAGGCGTTCGAGTGGGCGATACCGGACCTTGTACTGCATACGATCCGAACCTTCGACCCAATAGCCGAGGTACACATACGGCAAGCCGTTTCCGGCAGCGCGCCTGATATGATCGAGAATAATGTAGTTCCCAAGCCCGGCTCGATCCTCAATCTCGGGGTCGTAGAAGCTGTATATCATCGACAGCCCATCACCCTGCAGGTCCGTAAGACAAGCTCCGACCAGACGACCCGGCTCGGCACCCACTCCCGGCTCCCGATATTCAATGACATAGCTGGATACGGGCGTATGTTCCACCATATCCGCAAAATCGCTTTCGTCCATCTCCGCCATGCCTCCACCAGGGTGGCGGGCAGCAAGATATCTGCGTAGCAATTCGTATTGCTCTTCGGTTGCCCAAGGTCGGCATTCAGAGGTAATCAGATCGTCATTTGCCTTCAGAGTACGCTTCTGGCTCGACGAGGGTTTGAACTCTTTAGCGACAACTCGAACCGAGACGCAGGCCTGGCAATCGAGACAGGAAGGACGATAAGCAACCGTCTGACTACGGCGAAACCCGATACGCCCCAGAGCTTCGTTCAATTCATCGGCCGATTCACCGCGCAGCTCGGTAAACACCTTCCGCTCGCTTCGTCCGGGCAGGTACGGACACGGCGCAGGGCTGGTCACGAAAAACCGGGGGAAGCGAATGGGTGCCGTCACGGCGGTCGAGTCCTCTCTGATGCGACGCTCTATTCGTTAACAACTCCTTTATGCATGACGAGCGCCTTCGTTAAAAGACTCTTAACCATGAAAAATCGGCTCGCCCCGCGAGTCGCTCGATAGTGAGGGTTAATTCGCGAGCTGTAACCGCCCGCAAAGGCGGATTTTCTACTGCAACTAAGCCAGTTCGACGAGTTCGACCGTGTAGCCTTCTTGCCTCAGGCCTTCCACGAGTCCATCGATCTGCGCCGCGTCGCGCGCCTCGCATTCGATTTCGGTTATCAGCCCCTTGGCAGGCAGCGTCGTAAAGATACGCTGATGATAGATCTCGATGATGTTGACGTTGTGCTCGTTGAATTCGCGCATCACCTTGTAAAGTGCGCCGGGGCGATCCTGGAGCGTGATGCGCAGCCGCGCCAGTCTGCCCGATCGGGCCAGATCGCGCACCAGCACATTGGCAAGCAGGCGCGTGTCGATATTGCCGCCGCAAAGTACGAGGCCCACAGTCTTGCCAGCGAACTTATCCGGATTTGAAAGCACCGCAGCCAGGCCCGCAGCGCCAGCGCCTTCGACCACAGTCTTCTCGATCTGCAGTAAAAGAGAAACAGCGTGTTCGAGTTCGGGCTCGTCAACGAGCAGCACTTCGTCGACGAGTACGGAGATAATCTGGCGCGTAAATGCGCCCGGTTCCTTGACAGCAATCCCTTCCGCAAGCGTGTCGCCGCCGCAGGGACGCTCGTCTCCGGTGACCGCAGAGTACATCGAAGGATAGAGCTTTGCCTGGACGCCGATCATATGGATATCGGGATTGAGAGCCTTGGCCACGGTGGCCATTCCGCTCATCAAGCCGCCACCGCCAATCGGCACAACCAGACAATCGAAATCCAGCTTATCTTCCAGCATTTCGAGAGCGACCGTGCCCTGACCCGCAGCCACTTTCGGATCGTCGAAGGGATGGACGAAAGTGAGGCCGCGCTCCTTCTCCAGTTCGCGCGCATGCGCATACGCCTCGTCGAAAGTCTCGCCCTTCAGCACCACATTGCCACCGACGCTCTCGGTCTGCATGACCTTCACGCTCGGCGTTGTCGAAGGCATGACGATAGTGACCGGAACGCCGAGCCGCCGTCCGTGATAGGAAAGACCCTGAGAGTGATTCCCAGCCGAAGCGGCAATTACGCCCTTCGTTTTCTGTTCATCGGACAGCTGAAGCAGCGCATTGAGCGCGCCGCGTTCCTTGTAAGCTGCAGTGAACTGGTGATTTTCGAACTTCAGCCAGATGTCCGCGCCGGTAATCTCCGACAAGGTAATCGACCGCATCATAGGCGTCTTGACTACCGCACCGTCGATACGCTGCGCCGCAGCGCGCACATCGGCAAGGGTCAGAAGGTCGGTCGCGCTCTTATCGGCGCGTAAGGAAGAAGCCTGTGTCATCGAGAGTGCCCCTACGTCGCCGGGCGTGTGCACGCAATCTCCGAAAGGGTTTGCCTGCGTCAAGCTATGCCTTATCGCAAAGCCCGAATGCAGACACGGGATCGCCTGATGAAACTGAAGATTGTTGCCGCCCTCCTCGCCACCGCACTTGCCATGCCGGCGAGTGCCGACGTCCTGGTCGACAATGTCATTGGCATCACCATGGACGAAGAAGGCCAGGTGAAGCGTTTCGAAGCGCTGGTGATCGATGATGACGGGCGTATCGCGCAGATCCTCACGCGCGGTCAGGAACGGCCGCGCACCGATTACCGCGAAGACGGCGAAGGCCGTGTGATGATCCCCGGCATGATCGATGCACATGCTCATGTCATGGGCGTAGGATTTGGCGCACTGACGCTCGATTTGTCGGACACCAATTCGCTCGACGAAGCGCTGCAGAAAATTCGCGCTTTTGCTGCTGAGAACGAAAGTCGCCCGTGGATTCTCGGGCGCGGCTGGAATCAGGAGAAATGGGGGCTCGGCCGCTTCCCGACCGCAGCAGAGCTCGATAGCGCGGTTAGCGATCGGCCCGTCTATCTCCAGCGAGTCGATGGTCACGCCGGCTGGGCCAACACGCTCGCCTTGCAGGCAGCAGGCATTACGGCCAGCACCAAGGCCCCGAGTGGCGGACGCATCGAGAAGCTATCCGACGGCAAGACGCCTTCGGGCATCTTCATCGATGCAGCGGAAGAACTGATGAACACCGCACTCCCTGCCCCTCGTCCGAATGAACGAGACCTTGCCTTTGCCGAAGCGCAGAAGGTGTTGCACCGCCATGGCATTACCGCGGTGGCCGATATGGGCACTACCATCGAGGACTGGCAGGCCTATCGCCGGGCTGGCGACAAGGGTTCTCTGACTTTGCGCATTATGTCCTATGCAGCAGGCATCGATGAGGCGACCTTGATAGCGGGCGCCAATCCCTCACCCTGGCTGTACGATGACAAGCTGCGCCTGAACGGCGTGAAGCTCTATCTCGACGGTGCGCTCGGCAGCCGCGGAGCCTGGCTCAAGGCGCCCTATGCCGATGATCCCGGGAATACCGGACTGCCACTGATGGCACCCGCTCAACTCCGCAATATCCTCGTTCGCTCGGCGCAGGGCGGCTTCCAGCCCGCCGTGCATGCCATCGGCGATGCCGCCAATGCCGAAGCGCTGAATGCGATCACCGAAATCGCCGACAGCTTCCCGCAGGATCTCCGCTGGCGCATCGAGCACGCTCAGATCGTCGACCCTGTCGACCTGCCGAAATTTGCGCAGGATGGCATCATCGCCAGCATGCAGCCTGTCCACCAGACGAGCGACATGTTCATGGCCGAGGCCCGCATGGGTGAGGATCGTTTGCAGGGAGCCTATGCCTGGAATACAATTCTCGGCCTCGGCGGCCGGCTGGTTTTCGGATCGGACGCGCCGGTAGAATCGCCCGATCCCTTCGCCGGTTTTGCCGTCGCGATCACCCGCAGCAATGAAGCCGGTGAACCTTTCGGCGGCTGGCGGGCCAATGAGCGCGTGACGCGGGAACAGGCGTTGGCAGGCTTCACTTCCGAAGCGGCCTATGCAGGGTTTGCGGAGGGGCGCTTCGGACGGCTATTGCCGGGCGAACGCGCCGACTTCGTACTTGTCGATACCGATCCGCTAATCGCCACACCGGAGGAAATTCGGTCCACTCAAGTGCTCGAAACCTGGGTCGGTGGCCGCAAGGTTTATGACGCGGACTGATCACCTTCGGCTTTGGCGGCGGACGCGGCGTCCGCTTTGGCATCCCGGCTGTCGAAAAGACGCATCAATATAAGCGAGCCTTCGAACAGCAGCAGGAGCGGCACTGCGAGCAGAAGTTGCGATCCCGGATCGGGCGGCGTGATGATCGCCGCCACTGCCACCACCAGCACGATTACATAACGCCGCGCAGCAACGAGCTGGGCCCGGGTCACGATACCTGCCCGGTGCAACAGCAGGAGCAGGACGGGAAGCAGGAAACTCAGCCCAAAGGCCAGGATGAACTGCATCACAAGGCCCAGATATTCGTTCGCCGTTGGCAGCGCCTGTATCTCCAGTCCGCCAGCCATACCCTCGAAACCGAGAAACCATTCGAACGCTGTCGGCATTACCACATAATATGCCAGCGAGGCCCCGGCGAGGAACAGGAACGGCGTCGCGATAAGGAACGGCAAAAAGGCTTTCTTTTCCTTCGCGTACAGACCCGGAGCTACAAATGCCCACAGCTGGTTGGCGATGTAGGGAAAGGAAATGCAGAAGCCTGCAAAGAGGGCCACCTTCAACTCGACGAAAAAGACTTCGTAGAGCTTGGTGAAGATCAATTGCCCTTCGCCCCCAGCAAAAGCTCTCTTCAACGGCTGGATCAGGAAGCCAAGGATCTGATCGGCAAAATAGAGGCACACGCCGAACGCCACGACCAGGGCGGCAACGCAACGCACCAAGCGCGATCGAAGCTCGATCAGGTGATCGAGCAGAGGCGCCTGCGAATCGTCGATGTCCTTGACCTCGAATGCCATCTCAGCGGTCCTTGTCCCGCTCGCCGAAGGGTAGGCCTGGCTCGTCGCTTGGCACTTCCCCACCGTGCTCGGGCGCTTTCTTAGGCGCCGCCCGCTTTATGGCAGCCTCGGCTGCGGCATCGGGATCGACCACCTCGTCAGCAGAGGCAAGCGGTTCCATCCCTTCATCGGAGGGCAAGAGGTTCTCCGGCGCTCCACCCTCCGGCTCGCTTCCGGTCGGGTATTTGGCCATGATTTCCTTGTTTCGCTGTGACCACTTTTCTTCCATCTCCTCGATCTCTGCCTGCCGGACCATTTCGTCGAGGCCGGAGCGGAAATGCGAGGACATGCGGCGCAGCTTGCCGATCCATCGCCCCGCGGTGCGCATGGCCTTCGGCATGTCCTTCGGGCCGATCACGAGGATCGCCACGACGACGATCACCAGCAATTCGGCAGCGCCGATATCGAACATGAAAGCGGTCTCCGCGCCTTAGCGGATTACTTGGGGTCGGAGGTCGATTTGACCTGTTCGTCCTTCAACCCGTCCTCGGCCGGCTTGGCCTCGTGGGAAATCTGCTTCGCGGGCTTGGTATCGTCTTCGTTCATGCCCTGCTTGAAGCTTTTGATACCCTTTCCGAAATCGCCCATCATTTCGGAAATTCTGCCCCGCCCGAACAGGACGAGGATGAGGATGGCGATGATTACGAGCTGCCAGGGGCCAAGCGACATGGGGAATACCTTCTAAGCGTATGGTCTTCGGTTCATTATAGGCGTTCGAGTACGCAATAGCGAGTCAGACCGAACCGCCATGCTCGTCGGTCTCATCCGAAGGCTGTTCGCCCTCGCCCACCAGTTCTTCATATACGTCGTCTACCGGGTCCAGCAGGCCTGTGGCACGCAATTCCGCAATACCTGGAAGGTCACGCCGACTGGCCAAGCCGAAATGATCGAGGAATTCGGGTGTGGTAGCATAGATGGTCGGCCGTCCGGGGACCTCCCGTCGTCCGGCGATTTTCACCCAGCCTGCTTCCATCAGCACGTCGAGAGTGCCTCCGCTGGTCTGCACGCCGCGGATCGATTCGATCTCCGCCCGGCTGACCGGCTCGTGATAGGCGATGATGGCCAGTACCTCGGTCGCCGCGCGGCTCAGGCGGCGGACCTGCTCACGTTCCTTGCGCAACAGGTGAGCAAGGTCGGGCGCAGTCTCGAAATGCCAGCGCTTCCCGCGCTCCACGAGGTGTATTCCGCGCTTCTCATATGTCTGCGCGAGCTCTTTCAACGTTTCGCGGACTTCCGATTTATCTGCAT
This sequence comes from Qipengyuania sp. B-5, assembly GCF_056857815.1. NCBI lineage: Bacteria > Pseudomonadati > Pseudomonadota > Alphaproteobacteria > Sphingomonadales > Erythrobacteraceae > Qipengyuania > Qipengyuania sp. B-5. Next base: position 73,515 of record NZ_JBSXNU010000031.1, read on the forward strand.
CGCCGAGGAAACCGGCCAGTGCCTCCACGCTCATTGGTTCTTCCGCCGCGAACAGCGCCGCTTCGATAGCGCGTCCAAGCTGGTTCACGCCACCCGCCTCAACCGCATAGGGCCAAAAACTTCTTCCTGTGCGATCTCCGCTTTGCCGAGCCGGGCAAGTTCGAGCGCGGCGACGAAGCTGGAGGCGAGAGCCGACCGGCGCAAGCGCGGTTCGGCATGCGGAGGGAGAAAATCGCGCAATTCCATCCATTCAAGTGTCACGCCAAGCATGTTCGACACGCGGTCGAGCGCCGATTCCAGTGTCATGACCGGTCGTTCGCGCACCATGTGTACTGCAGGCGCAGTGCGCGCTTTCACGCGGCCATAGGCCTCGATCAGGGAGAACTGGTCACATTGCCACTGAGTCTTGCGGACGATGTCGAGGCCCTCCGGCCTCCCCCGCAGGAATACGTCCCGTCCGATCCTGTCACCGCCCATGAGACGCCCTGCCGCCTCGCGCATTGCTCCCAGACGCTGGAGACGGAGCTGCAGCTTCAGCGCCAGTTCTTCGGGGCTCGGATCTTCCTGCTCTTCCTTCGGCAGGAGCATGGCTGATTTGAGATAGGCGAGCCACGCGGCCATGACGAGATAATCAGCCGCCAGTTCGAGCTTCAATGCTTCGGCCTGCTCGATATAGGTCAGGTATTGCTCGACCAGAGCGAGGATCGAGATTTCGCGCAAATCCACTTTCTGGCGCCGCGCAAGATCGAGCAAAAGGTCGAGCGGACCTTCCCATCCGTCGAGATCGAGGTAAAGCGCGTCCTTGTCCACCGCGCCTTCGGCGGCAATGCCCTCCCAGTCTTCAGTGTCCTCCTGCGAGGCGAACAGCAGGCCGTCGCTCACGCGGCCTGCTCCGGAATGGCGAGCAGCGCATCGCGCTTGGCGAGCAACTCTCCCGTTTCGATATCGTCGGGCGCGTCGCCCATGGCGTCATGCACTCGATCAAGCCGCAGTTTTGTCTTTTCGGACATGCTCGGGCTGCGTTCGGCGATCGCCCTCTGGTCGTCCATCTTGGCCCAGCAGTTGAGGATGATATCGCAACCTGCAGCCAAGGCCGCAGCGCCGCGGTCGGGAATGCTGCCCTTAAGCGCCTGCATATCGATATCGTCCGACAACAATAGCCCGTCAAAGCCGATTTCGCCGCGGATAATATCCCTGACGACCGTCTCGGAAAGCGTCGCCGGATTGTCCGGGTCCCAGGCGCTGAAAACGATATGTGCGCTCATTCCGAGGGGATGCGCAGATAGCGTGCGAAAAGGCTCGATATCGATCTCTAGCTCCTCATCGCTCGCGGTCACGACAGGAAGCTCCTTGTGCGTATCACAAGTGGCGCGCCCATGGCCCGGCATATGCTTGAGACAGCCGACCACACCCGCGCGGGCCATTCCGTCGAGAATCGCCCTGCCCAGCGCGGCGACCTGCATAGGCTCGCTGCCCAAGGCACGGTCGCCAATCACATCATCGGTTTCGGGGCGGCGCACATCGAAAGGTGCATGATAATCGACGCTGATGCCGACCATCGCCAGCTCGCGCGCTATGGCTTCCGCATTGACGCGCGCGGCCTCGATGGCCGAAGCCGGGGCGATTTCATACAGCTTTGCGAATGCCTCACCCGCAGGATATTCAGGCCATTCGGGCGGCTTCATCCGTGCAACTCGCCCACCCTCCTGGTCGATCGACACGATCAGGCGATCGCGACCATGGATTTCCCGCAAATCATCGGTGAGACGACGCAACTGTTCGCGGGTTCCGCAATTGCGGGCGAACAGGATGTAGCCCGCGGGATCCGCATCCTTGAAGAATGCGCGTTCGTCGGCCGTGAGTTCGAGGCCGGAAATGCCGAAAATGGCAGGTATCATGGGTCTGAAAGTGCTGCTTTTCGTCCGACTTGCCAAGCGCGGCGGAGTCGTGAGGTGTGGAAATCAAGCCCAGCCGAGCATTGCCGGGTATCTATTTGACGAAACAGGCCAGTCCATCGGACTTGAGGCGGTTGCATAGCGCGTTTGCCGAGGCGCGATCGCCGGCCATGGCCTGAAGCCTGTAGACCGTGCCGATATCTACCTGCGCTTCCACCACGCGGTGCCGAACGCCATTGAGGGCTTCCGTCTGCCTAATCAGCCTGCCCCACGCCTCTTCCGCATCGCTGCGCTTCGGAAAGGCGCCGACCTGTACGGCTGTTCCCGTCGATTGTGAGGTCCGAGGCCCTTCATTTAAAGTCGTGGCGAGCGAGGGCTGTGCAATCTCCCCGTCTGATACAGGCTCTCGAACGGCAGGAGCAGGCTTGTCTGCAAGACGGCCTTCGCGCGTCTGCCCCTCGCCGACGGCAAAGCTCGTATCGCCGGTACCAGCATAGGTCTTCCCGCCTGCGTTCTCGGGCTTCGTCTTGTACGGTCCTTCGGGCGCTTCGACGAGACTGCCGTCAGCGGGCGGCTCATCGCTCGCAGCGCCCATGGCAAACCAGGCTATGCCCACTAACGCCCCTACCACCAGCAGCGAAAGCACGCCCAGCATGACCAGCCGCGACGTCGCAAAGCCCGCGTCGCGTTCATCCACTGCATCATCGGCATCGAGCCAGGGCAGATGCTCGTCATCGCTGATCAGTTCGAGAGCGTCTTCACGGTCTCCGTCATGTTCGTAAGGCGAACGCGCCATCGCTCACATCTCCTCGACTGCCTCGACACCCAATATGCCGAGACCGTTGCGAATCACCTGCCCCACTTGCGCTGCGACGAATAGGCGTGCGGCGGTCAGTTCGGCATCGGCTTCCTGGATGATCCGCTTTGCGGGATCGTCGTTACCTGCGTTCCAGAAACTGTGGAACGCAGCCGCCAGATCGCCGAGGAAGAAGGCAATCCGGTGCGGTTCGCGCGCCTTGGCAGAGGCTTCGACCATGCGCGGAAATTGCGCGGCCTCGCGCACCAGCGCCAGTTCATCGACCCCGAGCCGATCGAGATGCTCCGCGGACGGTTCCACCCTAGCCTTCCGCAGCGTCGAACGGATGCGCGCATGGGCATACTGCAGATAGAAAACCGGGTTGTCTTTGGAGGCCTCGACCACCTTGGCGAAATCGAACTCCATCTGCGCTTCGGGCTTGCGGGTCAGCATGGTGAAGCGAACCACATCCTTGCCCACTTCATCAACCACATCGGCCAGCGTGACGAAGGTCCCGGCGCGCTTCGACATCTTCACCGGCTCGCCATTGCGCACCAGATTGACCATCTGCACCAGCTTGACGTCGAAAGGCACATCGCGTCCTGCACCCTTCGTCAACGCGGCGACGGCGGCCTTGATGCGCTTGACCGTCCCGGCATGGTCGGCACCCCAGATATCAATCAGTGCGTCCGCGTTTTCGGCTTTCTGGAAATGATAGGCGAGATCGGCCCCGAAATAGGTCCACGCTCCGTTCGACTTCTTGATCGGACGGTCCTGGTCATCGCCGAACTCGGTCGAGCGAAATAGCGGCAGTTCGACCGGCTCCCAATCCTCTGGGGGCGCCTTGCCTTTCGGCGCTTCGAGTACGCCGTCATAGACGAAACCGTGTTCGCGCAGCCATGCCTCTGCCTCTTCGGGTTTCTTCGCGGCCTGCAATTTGGCTTCGGAGGAAAACAGATCATGATGGATGCCCAGCAGCGCGAGATCCTCGCGGATCATATCCATCATTGCGGCAACCGCACGCTCGCGAAACATCTCGAGCCATTCGCTTTCGGGTGCGCCACGATAGGCCGGGCCGAATTCCTGCGCGAGCTTCTCACCGATGGGCTTCAGATAATCGCCCGGATAAAGACCTTCTGGAATTGCTCCGATGTCCTCTCCCAGCGCCTCGCGGTAACGCAGATGCGCCGAGCGCGCGAGCACATCGACCTGCCCCCCCGCGTCGTTGACATAATATTCGCGAATGACCTCGTGGCCGGAAAATTCGAGCAGCCCGGCAAGCGCATCGCCGACAACCGCTCCCCGGCAATGGCCCATATGCATCGGACCGGTCGGGTTGGCCGAGACATATTCGATATTAACCGTCTGCCCGTTACCCAGCCGCGAACGGCCGTAATCATTACCGAGTGCTGCAATCGCCTTCAGTTCGCGCAGCCATGCCTGTTCCGACAGGCGCAGGTTGATAAATCCGGGACCGGCAATGCTCGCCTCGGTAATCTCGGGCTCGCGCTGCAGATGCTCCACGATCAGTTCGGCAAGGGCGCGCGGATTGGTTTTCGCCTGCTTGGCCAGCACCATGGCGGCATTGGTCGCAAGATCGCCATGCGAGGGATCCCGGGGCGGCTCCACTGTGACACCCGATCGGTTCGCCTCTGGCGGAAGGTGGCCTTCCATCTCGAGAGCATTGAGAACGGCGTCGATTTTTGCCGCGAAAGCAGCGTGCAGGGTCTGGATGTCCGACATGCCCGCGCGCCTAGACGAATGGCGCGAAATGGCAAGATGTCAGCGTATCACCGCGTGACGTTGTAGCGCAGCTGATCCTCGGTCAGCTGGAAGCCGACGAGCAATTCGAAGGTCGCCCGCTGAACAGCGGCGCGCACTTCGGGATCGGCCAGCGGATCGAGCGCGGCATCGGGGTCGCCAGCTTCACGCTTGCGAGTGATCCTTTCGCGAATATCGGCAGGCAGTGTTGCTTCGGAACGATTCACATAAGCGCCGGCCCTGGCACTCGTCATGGCGCGCTCTTCGCCATCAGCGAAGTTGAGAGTGACGGTTCCGACCCGCTTGGTCACGACTGAACTGCCGCCTCTCAGCACGGTCGTGAAATAGGGCAGCTGCACGCTCCGCGCGCCGCTTACATCGCTGCGCCGGGCGACCACGTTGAAGGTCGCTTCCGAATAAACCCGTTCGCCCTCTTCGTTGCAGGTCGAAGTGAGGTCGGTCATCGCGGCGGTGACATCGAGGTCCGCCAGCGTTTTCGACGTGGGGCTGCTGAACAGGGTTACGTCGCCGGTGTAATCGGGAATGCCGACCGCGGGACACGCGGTACGCACTGCCGTGATACCTGCAGCACCGCCGTCAACTACCAGTTCACCGGGAGAGCTGCATCCTGCCAGCGCAAGACCAAGTCCAAACACGGTAAGGAGACGATAGCGAGTGGTCATCTTGGCGGCATTCCTCGTGTGTTCGTATGCATACCCCGGTGCGGGCGTTGCGTCCCCTAGCTTGACGCGATGCAAAGCGCTAGAGGGGCGCGCATGAACGCTCCCTTTCAATCCCCGAGCGAAGGCTCGCGCGGTCACGATCCTCGGCTGCCGCTCAAGCTCCTGATCGCGGCTCCGCGCGGGTTTTGCGCCGGCGTGGACCGGGCGATCGAGATCGTCGAACGCGCGCTCGAGAAATATGGTGCGCCGATCTATGTCCGGCACGAAATCGTCCATAATCGTTATGTTGTCGACTCGCTGAAGGCGAAGGGCGCGATTTTCGTCGAAGGGCTGGATGAAGTGCCCGACGACGCGCCGGTGGTTTTCTCCGCCCACGGCGTACCCAAGAGCGTCCCCGCCGAAGCCGAGCGGCGAAAGCTGCTTTATGTCGATGCCACCTGCCCTCTGGTCAGCAAGGTTCATCGTCAGGCGGAACGCCAGATCGAGAAGGGCCAGCACATCCTGTTCATCGGGCACGCGGGGCATCCCGAAGTGATCGGTACGATGGGACAGGTTCCCGAAGGGCAGATCACTCTGGTCGAGACGGTCGAGGATGTAGCCTCGTTGCCGTTTACCCAGGACGACAATCTGTCATATCTCACCCAGACGACGCTTTCCGTCGACGATACGGCGCAGATTACTGCTGCCCTGGAAGAACGATATCCCCAGATCGTCGCGCCCAAGGCGGAGGATATCTGCTATGCCACGAGCAACCGCCAGGCGGCGGTGAAGATCATCGCTCCTGCCAGCGACCTCGTTCTGGTGATCGGTGCGCCCAATTCCTCGAACTCGTTGCGGCTGGTCGAGGTCGCCCAACGGCTCGGCACCGATGCGAAATTGATCCAACGAGCGGATGAAATCGAGCCCGAATGGCTGGAAGGCGTGGGAACCCTCGGCCTTACCGCAGGCGCGTCTGCACCGGAGAAACTGGTCCGCGAAGTTGTGGACCGCCTTTCCGAATGGCGGCTGGTAGAGGAAGAACCGGTGATCTCGGCCGAAGAGAACATGATCTTCAAACTGCCGCGCCAACTGACGGAATAAGTGGCTGTCTACACCCATCTCGGTGCGGAAGATCTCGCGCGTTTGCTCGCGGAGTACGACGTAGGCGAACTGGTTTCGGCAAAGGGTATCGCCGAGGGCGTCTCCAATTCGAACTGGCTAATCGAAACGACGACCGGCCGGTTCATTCTTACCATGTACGAACGCCGGATAGATATCCGGCAACTGCCTTTCTTTCTTGGCCTGCTCGACCATTTGGCGGCCCATGGCTGCGCCGTTCCGGCGACGATCCATGATCGGTCGGGCGCTGCATTCCGGCAGATCGAGGGCAAGGCGGTCGCCCTGATCGAGTTTTTACCGGGTGTATCTCCTACCCGGCCCACGGCGGCCCAAGCCCGTTCGGTTGGTGCAGAACTTGCGCGGATGCATCTGGCAGCAAAGGATTTCACGCCCCGGCGCGAGAACGATCTCGCCCCTGAGCAAACGGCGGCCATTCTCGAAAGCTGCGACAGGGACGCTCTGCACGAGATCGATCAGCGCCTGCCCGCCATACTCGACAGGGCACATGAACTTGTCGCACGATGGCCGAGCCACCTCGCGCGTTCCATCATTCACTCCGACCTGTTTCCCGACAATGTCCTGATGGTGGGCGACAGGGTTTCCGGGATGATCGACTTCTATTTCGCTGCGCACGACATGATGGCCTATGATCTGGCCGTCACGCATGCTGCCTGGTGTTTCGACAGGTTGGGCGCAAATTTCGAGGCACCCGTCGGAAAAGCGCTGATCGAGGGATACGAATCGATACGCCCGCTCGATCCCGAAGAGCAAGCTGCGCTGCCCGTGCTGGCGCAAGGCGCGTGTCTCCGTTTCATCGCCAGCCGGGCAGAGGACTGGCTCGACACCCCTCCCGATGCCCAGGTACTGCGCAAGAACCCCATGGATTTCGTCCGGCGATGGGATTTCTACGCCGACAAGGGCGCTGCCGCATTTGCCTGAAAGCGATCACTCGCTAGAGGCTGGCGCGATGAAACAGGTCGAAATCTTTACCGACGGTGCGTGCAAGGGAAATCCCGGGCCAGGCGGCTGGGGCGCATTGCTGCGCATGGGCGTGAACGAAAAGGAACTTTCGGGAGGCGAAGCCCATACTACCAACAATCGTATGGAAATGACCGCCGCCATCCGTGCACTGGAAGCACTGAGGGAGCCTTGCGAAGTCAGCCTGCACACCGACAGCAAGTATCTTATCGACGGTATCACCAAGTGGATACACGGGTGGAAGAAGAAAGGTTGGAAGAACGCCGCCAAAAAGCCTGTAGTGAACGAGGATTTATGGCGTGAGCTCGATACGATCGCAGGAAAGCATAAGGTGACGTGGCACTGGGTCAGGGGCCACTCGGGCCACGCGGAAAACGAACGTGTGGATCAGCTTGCCAGCGACGCCGCCGAAGCGGTCGTCGCTGGCGGCTAGCTAGCAATCAGCTCTCGTCGACGGTTTCTGCGCCCGGACCATTCTTCTTGATCGATTCTATGGCATTCTTCGCACTGGCCTTCGAACTGTAGCCTTCGGTCCAGAATATCGGCTCCGAATTATACATGAAATAGGCCACAAACTCGCCGCCCTTATTCTTCTTGATCTTGAAGTGGTGCGCCATCGCAAAGCTTCTCCGATTCTTGCTTAAAGAGCCTGCAACCTAACAAATGATAAGCGCATGGCTAGCCGAATCGTGCCGGATCATACAGCGAGGCATCCAGATTTTGCGTCATGCAATCGCGCGTTCGCCCGAGCAGTAGTTGCGCAGCCAAGCGTGCGGCGGCCGGCGAAGTCTGGATTCCATAGCCGCCCTGCCCCGCAAACCATGCGAAACCCTCGACGCGTGGGTCATAGCCATAGATGGGTAGCCGATCGGGAGCGAAACTGCGCAATCCGGCCCAGCGGCGTTCCACTGCCGCGATTTTCCAATCGACCACCTGCTCCAGCCGGTCGATGGCTTCCGCCACGGCCAGTTCCTCGGGTGCCGCATCGCAAGGAACGCTCGGTTCTTCGTCATGTGGGCTCAACCACAGGCGGCCTGCCTCCGGCTTGAAATAGAACCTTCCGGAAATATCCAGCACGAGCGGCTGGTCCGGCCTCGGTGCTGGATCGGTGCGCAATTGGACCACAGTACGGCGTAGCGGCTGGATCCCCAGCGGACCCGCTCCCGCCATCCCTGCCACCTCATCGGCCCAAGCCCCTGCCGAATTAATGAGTACCTTGGCAGCGAAAACTCGCCCGTCGGAGCATGCCAAGGACCATATGCCCTCTCGCCGGACAGCCTCGCCGAGACGCGCCCGGCATTCGAGCACTGCTTGCGCGGCCTTCGCACGGGCAAGATAGTGGGCATGGAGGGAAGCAACGTCGATATCTGCGCAAGCCGGTTCCCAAACCGCACCCGTCCAGCCTTCTCGCAATCCCGGTATCAGTTCGCGCAAGGGTTCTCTTGCGATCCGCTGGATGGTTGCGCCGGTCGGTCCGAATCTCTCCATGAAGGCATCAAGTGCAGGAGCATCCCTTTCGCGTCCGATGTAGAGCGCTCCCCGCTGCGTCAGGAAACCGTTCTCGCGCAGATAGTCGCCCGAAGCGAGAGTCAGCGGGACCAGTTCGGGCCCACCATAGCATTCCTCCCAGAATGCTGCAGAGCGTCCGGTGGCGTGATAGCCGGGCTGGTCTTCGGCTTCCAGCAACAGCACGCGCGCACCGCCCTCGCCCAGCTCGGCGGCAAGGCTGGCCCCGGCGATCCCGGCGCCGACTATGGCGAAATCGTAGATAGTCACGATCCCGGGGGTGCCACCCGGTCGAGGAATTCGGCAATAGCGCGCATCGCACGGGAACGCACTTCCGATACTTCACGCAGGACTTCGTGGTGTGCTTCCTCGCCGAATTCGACCAGTTCGCCCTTCGGAAACCGCTCCGATGCCCTTACGGCGGATTCGTGCTTCACCAGCCTGTCGTTGGAAGTCGAGACGACCAGCACAGGAATGTCGACCTTTTCCATCGCACCCTGCGCCTCCAGCTTCCGGATCGAGGCATAGGCGCGCTCGACCCAGCGCCAGCTACCCGGTCCCATCGCCAATTCAGGCCGGTTTTCACGCCACCAGAGTTCGTCAGCATAGCGATCGTCGTCATGCGTCAACAAGTCGCGGCGGTGCGCCGGCATCTCGCCCGGCTTCTCGCTCCACTTCCACGCGGGTCGTTTCGGCGAACCGATCCGCGTCATGACCCGTGCAACCGAATGTAGCACGGCAAGCGGCAGCGGGGGGCCAGCCATGCCCAGCATGGGAGCAGAAAGGACTACGGCATCCGGATCGACCGCTCTGTCGACCAATGCCCTTGCAACGATGTGACCGCCCATCGAGTGAGCGATGACGACATGAGGGGCAGGTGAGTCCGACTTCCATGCCGACCAGAAGTATTCCAGGTCCGACACCCAGTCGTCAAAATCCTCGACATGGCCCGTGAGTTTGTCGTCACCCAGCCGACCCGATCCTGCCTGTCCCCGCCAATCGACCGCTGTAACTTTCCATCCGGCGCGATGCCATTCCTCTAGGCTCTCGAGGTACTTTTCGTAAAAATCGCCGCGTCCCGGAAGGAACAGGATAGATCCGCGCTTGCCCTCGATTGCACCAGGCCAGTCGATCCGGCGCAGTTCATGGCCGTCGGCAGCCTGCCACAGGCTTTCCACCGCATGCGCCGGGATGGACCGGCGATCGATGGGTGCGGCGGCCCCGGATTGATGGATATCGGAAATGGGTTCCTCCGTTGCCGTCTCGGCCATGGTTACTGTTTGGTAAGCATGTTTCTGTAACTCTCCGCCCGAAGCATTTTCGGGGCGGGTAATGGACCAACAGATTTTCACCTATGTTCTGCTCGGCGCCTTGGCAATGGCGCTGCTGGTTGCGGCCTTTACCGACCTCAAGAGCCGTACCATCGGAAACAAGCTCAATCTGGCGATTGCCGCCGGTGCACCGTTGTTCTGGTGGGCCAGCGGTCTCGACCTGTGGCCCGGCGTGGCGATCCAGTTGGGTATCGCCGCTGCAACTTTCGCGGTGTGCTGCCTGTTCTTCGCCATTCGGCAGATGGGCGGCGGCGATGTCAAACTGCTCACCGCACTGGCACTGTGGTTTCCGCCGACCAATTTCCTTGGACTGATACTGATCATGGCCATGCTCGGTTGGGTTCTGACTCTGGTCATGGGCATCTGGGGCGTGGCGCATTCGCGAATTGTGGGTGCCAAGCCCGTGCGCGATACCGCACTTCTCATAGCTTGTACGCTGATCGCGGCCAATTTCGCCAGCGCCGTGCTGGGTGGACCGAAGCTGATGATTCCTCCGGACCTTGTCGACGCGCTCGGCTCGAACCCCAATACTGCCATCGCTGTCGCAATGCTTCCGATAGCGGTTTTGGCCATCGTCACGATTGCGTCGATTCGCATCATTCGCCGCCACGAACACCAACCGCGTGTGCCCTACGGTCTCGCCATCTCCATGGCGGGATTGTGGATAGTCGGCGGCGGACTGATTTCAGGCATGCCTTCGCTAGTAGGCGGCTGAAACCCGATTTTAACCACTCAGCGCTTAGTGATGGAAACCATAGCTGCCCGCATCCGAATCTGCGCGGGCCATACGAGGGGGCTTAAAGGCCATGGATAGGAAGAAGCTGGTTCTGCTGGTAGGCGCGCTGATCGTTGCGATCGGTACCGCACTCGTTGCCCGCAGCATGTTCGCGGGAGCTTCGGCTCCGCAGGCAGAGGCCGCGGCGGTCGAACCGCAGGGGCCGAAGGTTCTTGTCGCGCAGCGCGCTCTGCCCGTCGGCACCATCATCACGGCGGATGCCATTGGATATCAGCTGTGGCCCGAAGAACTGGTACAGGATGCCTACTTCCTCGATGGAGAGGCAGATGTAGCCAAGCTGATCGGCACGGTGGTTCGCCATCCGGTCACTGCCGGGGAGCCCGTGACGCAGGGTTCGCTGGTAAGTCCGGGAGATCGCGGATTTCTGGCAGCCGCCCTGACGCCTGGCATGCGGGCCATCACCGTCCCCGTGGACGCGAAAAGCGGCGTTGCCGGCTTCGTCTTCCCGGGTGATCGCGTGGACATGGTCCTGACCCAGGCCGTGAACGGCAACGAGGGCCAGGCGCTGAAAGCCTCGGAAACCATCCTTCGTAACCTTCGCGTACTGGCAACCGACCAGACGACCACACAGAACACGGTCGACGGAAAGACCCAGGTTCGAGCATTCCGCACAGTGACGCTCGAAGTCACGCCGACCATTGCCGAAAAGGTAGCAGTCGCGCAGACGCTCGGCACACTCAGCCTCGCACTGCGTCCGCTGGCCGACAGCCAAGGCGAGCTGGAAAAAGCTATCGCAGCTGGCGATCTGGTAATTCCCGAAGGCGCCAGCCCCGAAGAGGAAGAACGCCTTCTTCGTGAAGTCGCCGGTCGTCCGGACGACAGCAAGAGCACCTATGTCACCGGCGGCGACGTCTCGCGCTTCCAGCGTAGCTCGATGCCGGCACAAGGTGCGCCTCGTAACACCGCTGCTTCAGCCAATGTTGGCGGAGCGACTGCTCCGGTACGCACCGGCCCGACTGTGACCGTGACCCGGGGCAAGAATACCCAGGCCGTACCCGTCGGCCGTACCGGCGGCATTGCAGCCTCGGTCGCGGAAGGTACCGGCAGGGCCGCGCAAACCGTGCCGTCCGCACTGAGCACACTTCGTTGAGAAAAGAACAGACAGGAAGCCATTCAGGGGGCAATTCCATGAAACGTCGTCTTACTACAAAATTGCTGCTTGCCAGTATTGCGCTCGCACCGCTGGCCGCTGCACCGACGACCACGGCCACGGCCCAGTCGGTCGTCCGCCCGAGCCAGGAGATCGTCCTCTCGATCGGTCGTGGTGAACTGGTCAATGTGCCCGGCACCATGTCCGACGTCTTCATCTCGGACGACAATGTCGCCGACGTGCAGGTCAAGTCCCAGCGCCAGCTATACCTGTTCGGCAAGTCGGGCGGGGAAACCACCGTCTATGCCAGCAATGCTGCAGGCGATATCGTCTGGGCGGCGAACGTCCGCGTCGGATCGAACATCTCCAGCATCGACCAGATGCTTGCCCTCGCGATGCCGGAGGCGAAGGTGAACGTGGCGACAATGGGCAACAACACGGTACTCCTGACCGGAACCGTTGCGGCACCGGAAGATGCGGCCGATGCACAGGCACTGGTCGAAGCCTATGTCGGCGAAGGCACCAATGTCATTAGCCGGTTGCGCATGGCGACCCCCCTGCAGGTCAATCTGCAGGTCCGTATCGCCGAAGTCAGCCGCTCCGTCGTCAAGACAATCGGTGTAAACCTCGCTACGGTCGATGCAACCGGCGGTTTCCGCTTCGGTATCGGCCAGGGTTTTTCCAGGGGCATTCCCAGCTATACGCCTGGCGGCCCGGGCGGTCTGGGCGTCGGATTCACGAACGCCGTCGAAGGCGGTACCAATGTTCCCAGCAGCGGACAGGGCTCGACGCTCGGCTTTGCTGGAAAGCTCCTGGGCCTCGATATCCTGTCGGCGCTCGATCTTGCCGAAACGCAGGGCTTGGTAACGACGCTGTCGCAGCCGAACCTGACCGCGCTCTCGGGTGAGACAGCCGAGTTTCTTGCCGGCGGGGAATTCCCAATCCCGGCCAGTGGCGGTCTCGGGACAACCAGCATCGAGTACAAAAACTACGGTGTCAGCCTCGCCTATACGCCGACCGTTCTGGCCAACGGCCGCATTTCGATCCGGGTGCGTCCGGAAGTTTCGGAATTGTCCAGTCAGGGAGCTATCGAGATTGATGGCTTCCAGGTCCCCGCTTTGACCACGCGCCGCGCAGAAACGACGGTGGAACTCGGCTCGGGCCAGAGCTTCATGATCGCAGGTCTGCTGCAGAACAATGCACAGAATGCGCTCGAAAAGGCGCCGGGTCTCGGTGACATCCCGATCATCGGCAATCTGTTCCGGTCGACCACCTATCGCAAGGGCGAAACCGAACTGGTGATCGTGGTTACGCCGTATCTGGTGAAGCCGACCAACGCCAATGACATCCGACTGCCGACGGACGGCTTCCTCAAGCCGACCGAGTACCAGCGCCTGCTGGAACTGCGCGAGGCAGACGGTGTGTCAGGCGGCACGCGCCCCACTCCGGGCGCGAGGGCCACCGATGCGGCTCCGCAAGTGTCGCAAGGCCCGGCCGAGCCGGCCGAGCAGGTGGCGATGCCCACCGAGGCACGCCGTAACGAGAAAACCGCGGCGGCCACGCCCGGCTTCAGCTTCGAATAAGGGACACGAGAACCATGAGCAAATTCAGCACTCGCGCTCTAGCAGCTCCGATGGTGGCCTCGCTGGCCCTCGCCCTTGGCGCCTGCGGTCCATCCAATATGTCCAACCGGACGCTTTACAGCGTGAAGCAACCGGTGGTGGAACGCTCGAATTATGTGTTCGACCTCAACACGACCTCCGAAGGCCTGCCGGTTTCCGAACAGCAACGTCTGGCCGGCTGGTTCGACAGTATGGACCTGCGCTACGGTGATCGCGTGTCGATCGACGATGGCAGCAACAGCCTTGCCTTGCGCGACGATGTCGCGGAAATTGCCGGTCGCTATGGCCTGCTGGTCGCCGAAGGCGCACCGGTCACTGCCGGTCCCGCCGGTCCGGGACAGGCGCGCATCGTGATCACGCGCACCAGCGCTTCCGTGCCCGGGTGTCCGGACTGGTCGCATACCGACGAATCCAACGAGCTCAACTCCACCAATCCGAACTACGGCTGCGCCATCAACGGAAATCTTGCAGCCATGATCGCCAATCCGGAAGACCTGGTCCAGGGTCAGCAGGGAACAGGCGAAACCATCGTAACCACTTCGACCAAGGCCATTCAGGCCTATCGGGACATGGCTCCGTCGGGTGCCGGCGGCCTGCCCGAAGTAAGCAGCACTGAAGGAGGCAACTGAGCCATGAGCGCTTTTCCGAAATCCGGCGGTATGCCCGGTAATCGCGATCCCTTTGCGGCTTATATTTGCGACGAGACTGCGCTGGATGTCCTGCGTCCGGTCGTGATCGAGCTCGGCTGGCAGCCGGAAAAGTGCAACAAGGGTGGCCTGCGCAATGCGGTCCAGTCGCTTTCGGTATCGGCCAGCCCGAACATACTGATGGTCGACCTGTCGGAAAGCGGCGATCCGCTCAACGACATCAATGGTCTCGCCGAAGTCTGCGAGCCGGGCACTGTGGTTATCGCCATCGGCCAGGTCAACGACGTTAGGCTCTATCGCGACCTGCTCGCAAGCGGGATCCACGATTATCTACTCAAGCCTCTGTCCGCTCCGGTGCTGCGGGATTCCCTCAACTCAGCACAGGCGGTCTTCGCCGCTCCGCGCGCCGGCGAGGGTGAGCAGATCACCCGGCACATCTCGACCGCAGTCATTGGAACCCGCGGCGGAGTTGGCGCCTCCACAATCGCGACTTCGCTGGCCTGGCATTACAGTGCCGACAGGAGAATGCCGACCGCATTGCTCGACCTCGACGTGCATTTCGGCACCGGTGCCCTCACCCTCGATCTCGAGCCTGGCCGCGGCCTGACAGACGCGATCGACAATCCCAGCCGTATCGACGGCCTGTTCATCGAACGCGCCATGATCCGTGCGAACGACAATCTCGCCATTCTTTCGGCCGAGGCCCCGATCAATACGCCGCTCATGACCGACGGTGCGGCCTTCCTGCAATTGCAGGAGGAATTCCGTCACGCTTTCGAGATGACGCTGGTCGACCTGCCCCGCAACATGCTGATCAATTTCCCGCATGTCCTCAACGACGTGAACGTCGCCACGATCGTGTGCGAAATGACGCTCGCTTCGGCGCGCGACACGATCCGCGTGCTGTCCTGGCTCAAGGCCAACGCCGGTCATGTTACTCCGCTGATCGTCGCCAACAAGGTCCAGCCGGGCACTGCTGAAATCAGCAAGGCCGACTTCGAAGCCTCGATCGAGCGCAAGATCGACGTGACCATTCCTTTCGATCAGAAAGGCTCCAGCGTTGCAGCCAAACTCGGAAAGACCTTCATCGATGCAAACGCTTCGAGCAAGGTCAGCGCCGGTATCAAGCAGGTGGCAAGCAAGATCATCGGTATAACCGAAGAGGATGGCGACGAGGCCGCCGTTGCGGACGGCAAGAAGTCGCTACTGGGCAATTTCGACCTCAAGTCGCTGATGTCAAAGAAGGACAAGGCAGGCGAGAACGCCTGATGGGGCGGGCAGCAGCGAGCGAAGAGATGTTGCAAAATCATCCCGCTCTCACCTGCTCTCGATCAACGTACGGGACGGAGTAGATAGATGAACACGATCCAGCTCGTGCTAATGATCGGCGGTGTTTTCGCCCTCCTGATCCTTGGTTTTGTCGCCGTATCCGGCTCGAATGCCGCCAAGGCCAGTCAGCGCCGTTTGCAGCAGGTGCGTTTCCGCCACTCGGAAAGCACCGATGCGAAAGTGGAATCGCAACTCAAGAAGGCGATTGCCGCTCGCAAGCCCAAGCAATTCAAGCGGGCCGGTTCCAATTCGCGTGTCGAAGCGCTCGCCATGCGTCTCGACCGTAGCGGCAAGAACTGGACGCTTTCCCAATATGCCTACGTATCGATCGGCATCACGCTGTTCATCGCGATCATTCTGTTCATTCGCACGGGTTCTCTGCCGCTGTCATTCGCCATAGGTCTCTTCGCAGGCGCCGGAATACCTCACTTTATCGTAGGCCAGGCGATCAAACGCCGCACGGCCCAGTTCAATGTGAAATTCCCCGATGCTATCGAATTGCTCGTCCGTGGCCTCCGTTCGGGCCTACCCGTCACCGAAACGCTTGCCGTAGTCGCGCAGGAAGTTCCCGGTCCTGTGGGGGAAGAGTTTAAGGCTATCGTGGAGCGTACAAAGATCGGTCGCACGATGGAGGAAGCGCTCCAGGAGACGGCCGATCGTCTGGACATCCCGGAATTCAACTTCTTCTGCATCACCCTCGCGATCCAGCGCGAAACCGGCGGCAATCTTGCCGAAACGCTGTCCAATCTTTCGGATGTTCTTCGCAAGCGTGCGCAGATGAAGCTCAAAATCAGGGCGATGAGCTCGGAATCGAAGGCTTCCGCCTATATCGTGGGCGCTCTGCCGTTCATCGTCTTCACCATGATCTGGTGGATCAATCCCGAATACGTCGGTGCGTTCTTCGTGGATGAGCGCCTCATCGTCACGGGTCTGGGCGGCCTGGTCTGGATGAGCATAGGCGGATTCATCATGGCCAAGATGGTCAGCTTCGAAATCTAAGCGACTAGGGACAGATACAATGGAAACCGGAACCGGCCCTACTCTACTAGGCTTCGACGTCATACTCGTCGGCTCGATCCTCGCGGGTGTGGCGGCCATGGCAGTCCTGTTCGCAATCTATACTGCGATCACGATCAAGGACCCGATGACCAAGCGGGTGAAAGCACTGGAAGGGCGCCGCGAGGAGTTGAAACTCGGCCTCGTCGCGGCGAGTGCTAAGAAGCGCCAAAGCTTGGTCCGCAAGACCAACACCACCGACAAGGTCCGCGATACCCTCGGGAACATGAAGGTTCTGCAGCAGAGTCAGGTCGAGGAAATGCAGCAGAAGCTTGCCTGGGCAGGTTTTCGCAACAAGGAAGTCGCGGTCATCCTGATCGGCCTGAGAATGGTCCTGCCGCTGGTGTTCGGAACGATCGCCGCGATCCTGCTCTACGGCATCGAGATATTTCCCGACTGGCAGTTCAAGCGCGTCGCCGCTCTCGGCGCCGCCTTGTACCTCAGTTACAAGGGTCCCGAACTCTATCTCAGCAACATCGCCAGCAAGCGCACCGATGCGATCCGCAAGGGCCTTCCCGATGCGCTGGACCTGCTCGTGATTTGTGCCGAAGCAGGCCTGACGGTCGATGCCGCCTTCAATCGCGTGGCAAGAGAACTTGGCCGGGCATACCCGGAACTGGGCGACGAATTCGCCCTGACCGCCATCGAGCTGTCGTTCCTCAACGAGCGCAAGAAAGCCTTCGACAATCTTGCGTATCGCGTAAATCTGGAAGCGGTGAAGGGCGTAGTCACCACGATGGTTCAGACCGAACGCTACGGTACTCCGCTCGCGTCGGCGCTCCGGGTTCTCTCCGCTGAATTCCGCAACGAACGCATGATGCGTGCCGAAGAAAAGGCAGCCCGTCTTCCGGCCATCATGACCGTGCCGCTCATTATGTTCATCCTGCCGGTCCTCTTCATCGTGATTCTGGGCCCGGCAGCCTGCGACATCTCGGACTCCTTCTTGAACTGACAGGATCCGGGAAAACCGGAAAAGCTCGAAGCCTCGCCGGCTTTGCTAGTCGGCGAGGCTTTCCGCATCGAAATCTCCGGCATTTTCGCGCAAGCGGGAAAGCATATCGCGCAAAGCAGACTGCTCTTCCTCGCTCAGGACAGAGAACAATTCCGCCTCGATCTTGAGCGCCAGCGGCATGATCCCGGCATGGACCGCCCTGCCCTCCGCCGTCAGTTCGAGCAGATGCGATCGGCCATCTTTCGCATTAGGCTTGCGCGTCGCGAGACCGCGCTGCTCGAGCGTCTTGCACGCGCGATTCACCGGCACCTTGTCCATCAGCGTCGCCTGGGTGAGTTCGCGCTGGGTGGTGGGACCGCTATCTCCCAGTACCGCCATGACCCGCCATTCGGTGGTCTTCAGCGCAAAGCGCTTGCGATATTGTTCGGCAATCCGGGTCGACACAGCGTTAGAGGCGACCGACAACTGGTAGGGCAGGAATTCGGCGAGACGTCTGGCTGGTTTACGAGTGGACATGGCCCACAGGTCTAGTCCCCTCGCCCCGTTTTACAAGGTTGCAGGCGTGACTATCACAGGTGCAACTATCTATATTCCGGCTCATCCCACCAGGGATAGAAATCGGGCATATTCTTGCCGACGGTATCCGGATAGGCGGGCGGGCGTTTTTCGAGAAAGCTGGCAATACCCTCTTTCGCATCGGCGCTGCGGCTTAGGCGATAGATCGAACGGCTGTCGATACGGTGCGCATCCATCGGGTGCCCGCTCGCTCCAAGCCGCCACAGCATCGCCCTCGTCATTGCCACCGACACTGCAGAGGTGTTGTCGGCGATTTCGCGCGCAAGCCCCACGGCGGCATCCATCAGAACATCGGACGGATGGATTGAACGAACCAGGCCCCGATCAAGCGCTTCATTCGCATCGAAAATGCGTCCGGTCATACACCACTCGAGTGCGGTCTGCATCCCGACGAGCCGGGGAAGGAACCAGCTTGAGGCGGCCTCCGGCGTAATCCCACGCCGCGCGAAAACGAAGCCGAAGCGCGCATTTTCGCTACAAAGACGGATGTCGAACGGCAGCTGCATCGTCGCGCCCACACCCACTGCAACCCCGTTGCAGGCACCGATCAGCGGCTTTTTCGAATTGAACAGCCGCAAGGTCAGCCGCCCACCCCCATCGCGCACCCGCTCATCGGAGAGGTCGTCGACAGTGTTGGGATCCGAGAATACATGGCCGCCGCCCTCGGGTGTCAGGTCCGCGCCGGCACAGAATGCCCGCTCACCGTGTCCCGTAACGATTACCGCACGCACGCTGTCGTCGCCATCCGTAACGTCGAGCGCGTCGATAAATTCCTGCATCATGATCCGCGTGAACGCGTTCATCTTCTCGGGGCGATGGAGTGTCACGGTGGCGATCCCATCGGCGATATCGAGCTTGATCTGGGTGAATTCAGTCATCGATTCGGCACTCCATTCGTCGCTATCAAAGAACACTTGGACCGCTTGTTACACAGTCTAAGCGAAAAAAATCCGCCGTTCCCATTGCAGCTGCAAAAGCGTGCGGAGAGGCACGGCGGAGCATCATCGGGCAAAACCAATCACAGGCCAGCCAAGTAGGAAAATTCGAAAGGCTGCATCAACGGGGAGCCATGCGGATCGCACCGTCGAGGCGGACGTCCTCGCCGTTGAAATAGCCACACTCGATCATGGTCATGGCAAGCATGGCGTATTCTTCCGGATTGCCTAGGCGTTTGGGGAACGGGACGCTGGCGGCCAGCGCATCCTTCACCTGCGGCGGAGCTGCATTCATGAGCGGAGTGTTGAAGATACCCGGCAGGATAGTGTTCACCCGGATGCCCTCACTCATCAGATCGCGCGCGATGGGCAGAGTCATGCCGATCACGCCGCCCTTGGATGCCGAATAGGCAGCCTGGCCCATCTGGCCGTCTTCGCCTGCAACCGAGGCGGTATTGACGATCGCGCCACGGTCGCCGTCATCGCTCAGCGGATCGAGCGTCATCATTCCGGCGGCCGATTTGGCAATGCAGCGGAAGGTTCCGACAAGGTTCACCTGGATCACGAAATCGAAGGCCTGCAGCGGGAAGTGGCTGATCTCGCCCGTCTGCTTGTCGCGCTTGGCAGTCTTGATAGCATTCCCGATACCTGCGCAGTTGACGAGGATACGTTCCTGTCCGTGCGCCTCTCGCGCCTTGGCGAAACCGGCGTCGACATCGTCGTCACTGGTGACGTTCACCTTGCAGAAGATGCCGCCGATATCCTTGGCAACGGCTTCGCCCTTTTCCTCGTTCATGTCGAAAATTGCGACCTTTGCGCCCTTGGCGGCGATCGCCCGCGCGGTTGCTTCGCCGAGACCCGATGCACCGCCGGTAACGACTGCAGGTGTATTGCTGCTAACTTCCATCATTCTCTCCTAAGATCAGAAACCCGTTCGCCCTGAGCCTGTCGAAGGGCCGTATTTCACTTGTGACGAAGCGCTAATAGAAAGTGCGGTGCTTCGACAAGCTCAGTACGAACGGATAATTTACGTGTCGCGTTCGTTTACAGCGCCTCAACGATCGTCACATTGGCGACACCGCCGCCTTCGCACATCGTCTGCAGGCCGTATTTCTTGCCGCGCGCTTTCAGGGCGTGAACCAGAGTAGCCATGAGCTTGGTTCCCGATGCACCGAGCGGATGGCCCAGCGCAATAGCACCGCCATTGACGTTCAGCTTTTCCGGATCCGCACCGGTGTGCTTCAGCCATGCCAGCGGCACCGGCGCGAAAGCTTCGTTGACTTCGAACAGATCGATGTCGGAAATCTTCATACCTGCCCGTTCCAGTGCGCGGTCCGTCGCGAAGAGCGGCTCTTCCAGCATGATGACCGGATCGCCCGCCGTGACGGTGAGGTTGTGGATGCGCGCCAGCGGCGTGAGGCCATATTCCTTCAGTGCCTTTTCGCTAACCACCAGCACCGCACTCGACCCGTCGCAGATCTGGCTGCTGGAAGCGGCAGTGATCGTGCCTTCCGGGCTGAGCAGCTTCACACCCGCGATGCTTTCCAGCGTGGCGTCGAAGCGAATACCTTCGTCGACCGTGTGCATCTCGGCACCTTCGGCGGTCTCGATCTCCATCGGCACGATTTCCTCTTCGAATGCGCCGGACCGGGTTGCTTCGATTGCCTTCTCATGGCTCGACAGGGCGAAGCGGTCGAGATCGTCCTTGGTGAAGCCATGCTTCTTCACGATCATCTCCGCGCCCATGAACTGGGACCACTGGATACCGGGATATTTCTCTTCGAGACCAGGCGATTTGTAGTTTCCCAGCCCCTCTTTCATATGGAACATCGCGGTCGAACCCATAGGCACGCGCGTCATGCTCTCCACGCCGCTGGCGATGACGACATCCTGCGTTCCGCTCATCACCGCCTGCGCCGCAAACTGGATCGCCTGCTGGCTGGAGCCGCACTGACGATCGATGGTCACGGCTGGCACGCCCTCACCAAGACGCTTGCTGGCCAGAACGGCATTCCGTCCCACCTGCATCGCCTGCTCGCCGCCCTGGCTGACACAACCCATGACGACATCGTCGACCGCCTTTGCCTCAAGCCCCGAGCGTTCCATAACCGCATCCAACGATCGCGCTGCCAGATCGACCGGATGCACCCCGGCAAGCCGCCCTCCCCGGCGTCCACCCGCAGTGCGTACGGCTTCGACGATATAGGCTTCGGGCATCGGTCTCTCCAGTTGCGTTGCAATTTGATACGGGACTATGGCCGCTTTCCGTTTACGTCAAGTGGAGCTTGGTAACGCAAGCGGGCCGGCGTGCTTGCGGGCAGGCAGAGCGCATCGTAAGGCTGCGCGCATGGCCGAGAAGAAGCTTTTCGAACTCAACCCAGACCTCGATCGCAAGGCGCTCGCCGAACGCTTTGCGAAAACCGGACGTGTCCAGGTGCGCGATGTCCTTACCGAAGAAACTGCACGCGAGATCCAGATGATCCTCGCGCGCGCAACCAAATGGGGCATGGCGATACAGGCGGGCGACGGACCGGGAATTAAACCGCAAAGTTTCCGACAGGAGGAAGTACAGGCTCCCGGAGGCGCCGAACGGGTCAATGCTGCGGCAATGGCCGCGCATCAGGCGTCTGCAAGAGGCGATTATGCCTTTCGCTTCGCGCATTACCCGATCCTGACAGCAGTGCAGGAAGGCTGGGATCCTGGCGGTCCTCACGAGCTGATTCTCGAATATATCAACGCCCCTGACTTCCTCGATCTGGTTCGCGATATCACCGCAACGCCTACGCTGACCAAGGCCGATGGACAGGCATCGCTATACGCACCGAACCATTATCTAGGACGGCATATCGACAGCCATGTCGCCGAAGGCTGGCGTTTTGCCTATACGCTCAACTTCGCGCCCGAGGACTGGCATCCCGACTGGGGCGGATACCTGCTGTTCCTCGACGAAGAGGGCGATATAGTCGAAGGCTTCCGCCCGCGGTTCAACGCGCTCAATCTCTTCGCTGTGCCGACCAGTCACATGGTCTCCTACGTCCCGCCGTTCGCCCCCATGGGCCGCACCGCAATCGTCGGATGGCTGCGCGACAAGTGAGTACGCCCCCGGAAGACTGGCATGCTCACGCAATAGCGGCCGAGCAGTCGGGTAACCGGCCTAAGGGACTCCGCCTGCTTGAGCAGGGATTGGCCGAGCATCCGAACCATGCCCAACTGCACAATTCCCTGGGATCGATGTCGATGCGCAACGGAGATGCCGAAGGTGCCGAAGCGGCTTTTTCCCGAGCACTCGAACGCGATCCGGACAATCTCGAGTTCGTCGTGAACCGGGCCATAGCACTCGGACGGTTGGGACTGCACGACGAAGCTTTGTCGCTGCTGGTTCGACATGAGGCAGTAGGGTCCAGGCAGGCCCGCTATTGGTCGGTCCGGGCAGCTACTGCACGATCCGCCGCCCAGCCCGCCGAAGCGGCGGCGGCATATGATCGCTGCCTTGCCATCGAACCGCGTCACGCAAAGGGCTTGCACGGTCGAGCGCGCACTGCACTTGATCGGGGCGAAGCGGATGCCGTTGCCCGTTTTGATGCGGCGTTGGCAGTCAACAGTTCGGAGGCCGATCTTTGGCTGGGCAAGGCTCAGGCGCTTGATGTAGCCGGACAACACACAGCCGCGCGGGATATTGCGCAGCAACTCGTCGCACAGGCACCACAGTGGCTGGAAGGACTGAAATTCCTTTCTCAACTGCGATTGGGGGCCGGAGAACAGGATTTTGCCGGGCACTATCGCGAAGCGGCAGAGCGCGTTCCGTCAGACCCCGGCATCCCTTCCGCCCATGCGGCGGTGTTGGCAGGGCTGGACTATGCCGAAGAGGCTGCCGAAGTGGCAGCGGAAGCGCGCAAGCGATTCAGTTCGCTCCCATATTTCGCTCTCCTCGAAGCTGTTCATGCAGGCGCAGCCGGGCAGCACGAAAGGGCCGAGGAAATCTTCGCCAATCTCGATCTCGACACCAGTGAGCGCGCCATTCACGAGGCCCGCCACCGGATCAGGCTTGGTGAGCTGGACCGTGCGGAGACATTGCTCGATACAGCCATCGCTGAGGAGGCAGTGATGCATTCGGCCTATGCGCTACTGGGCCTTGTCTGGCGGCTAAAGGACGATCCCCGTGCAACCTGGTTACATGGGCAGGAAGGGCTGGTGCGGTTGTTGCCCCTGCGCAACGGCGACAACGTCCTTCCGCCTGCCATCGAGACATTGCACGGGCTGCACGATACCTCTCCGTTGCCGCTCGGCCAATCCCTGCGTGGAGGCACGCAGACGCGGCATATCCTGTTTCATCGTCATGAAGAGGAATTCGCCCGCCTGCGTGAAGCCATCGTGGCGACGCTGGAGGATTATCGTGCGGGTTTACCCGCCCTCGACGAAACGCATCCGCTTTTGCGCCACCGTGCGGTGCCATGGTCTCTGGCCGGTTCCTGGTCGGTAAGGATGCATGGCGGAGGCGATTACCATACCTCGCATATCCACCCCCAGGGCATGTTGAGCTCCGCGCTCTACCTTATCGTTCCCGACGAGGCGAAGTCCGCGGACCAGCGAGGATGGCTGGAAATCGGCCGCCCACCGCCGGACCTCGGGCTGGACCTCGGACCGCTCATCACCATCCGCCCGCAGGAAGGCTACCTCGCGCTGTTTCCAAGCACGCTTTACCACGGCACCACCAGTTTCGGGAGCGGCCTGCGCATGACAGTGGCCTTCGACGTAATACCCGTTGGGCCTGAGCTCCATGGATAGGGATCAGAAGGAAAAGGCGTGGAAAGCGTTCTGGGAGCGTCAGCAAACCTCGCCAGGCGGATCGGTGGTCTCGTCCGGACCGGATCCGATCACCCGGGCGCAATTCGATGCCTGGGCTGACTTTTGCTCTCGACTCGAACAAGGTTCGCGAGTCCTCGACCTCGGGACGGGCGGCGGAAAACTTCCAGTGATCTTGCGTCAGGCGCGCCCTGACTTGTCGATCGTAGGGATTGATAGAGCTGCCCCCCTTCCTCCTTCGCCTGAAGGAATTGAACTCATCGGCGGTGTCTCGATGGAAGAACTACCCTTCATCGACGGCCATTTCGATGCGGCAGTGAGTCAGTTCGGCTTCGAGTATGGCAATACGGCCGTCATATCCGAGGAAATACTCCGCGTCGTGAAAGCCGGTGGCTCTATAGGCCTTATGGTCCACCTCGGCGATGGACCTATTCTCGCTCATAATCTCAAGCGCCAAGAGCAGATTCTCTGGGTTAAGGACGAAAAGGCCTTTTTCGACGAGATAAGGGGCATGCTTCGCCAAGAGAATGCGATTTTCCTGGAGGCAATAGCTTTCGCGCAGAATCTGGCGGATGAGGGAGCGACGCGTTTCGGCAAGGGCTCGGTAGCGTGGGAGCTGCCCGAAGCCGTGCGGCGTACGCTGGTCTTGGCACCTGGCGGAACCTTCGAGAAGTTGAAGGCCACTCTCGAATTGATCGCAGAGCAGGCAGAAGCCGAGCTGGGACGGATAGCGTCGCTTGCAGAAGCATGTGCGACAGCCGACAATCGAGAGCGGCTCTTGGCAGGCTTTGAAAGGCGGGGCCGTAAACCGATCGAAATCGCCCCGCTACGGCTAGCTGGTGAACCGGCCTTCGCCGAGCTGATTATCCTTTAACCGGAATCAACTCACTGGCCCTTTGACGGATCTCGCCTTGAAGCGGCTGCGTTGAAGCAGAGAAAAAGGGCGGCGGACCGAAGTCCACCGCCCTCAATCATTCGTAACTCGCCGTTTCTTAGAACTTGAAGTTCACCGAAACGAAGAAGTCGCGGCCGAGTACGTCGTAGGTGCTCGGATAGGTGTTTGCCTGCTCCTGGTTGTCGCCGAGCAGTGTACCATCGTTCTGATTGGAAACGATGATGCCATCGAAGCGCGGCGTCATGGGCAGTTTGTCGAGGATGTTGTTAACACCGAAGGTGAGAGTCATCGCTTCGCTGGCCATATAGGAGAAGGTAAGGTCGAAGAGATCATAGGCAGGAATACGTTCCGCACCATTGAACTCAGCGAAATCGACTGAATCCTCGTCATCGTCGACACCCGAAAGGTGACGCCAGCGGATTGAGGTCGTCAGCGGACCGTCAATGAACGAAGCACGCGTCGTCCATTTGAACGAAGGCGTCGGTTCACCGCAGTTGAAGCCAAAGACACCGGCACACTCGAGAAGTTCGGCCCCCGGGAAGGCGAGGAAGCTAGCTTCTTCCGTCCACGTTCCGAGGAACGAGATGTTGAAATCCTGCTCGCCTGTGTCGGTCAGCAGAGAGAACGGAAGCACCGTGCTGTAGGCCACCTGAAGGTCGACACCGGACACGTTAAGCGTTGCGATGTTCTGACCGCCAAGGGCCGGCGGGTTAGCCGTGGTGATAACACCGGAAGGGTTACGGATCGAGGATCCATCGCTCGGGAAGAACGGCGCACAAACGCTCGCGGTCTGATCCTGGACTTGGTTGAAGCAGAGATCGAACGACTGCTGCAACGAAATCGTGCTGATGGCGTCTTCGATTTCGATATCGAAATAGTCAGCCGTCAGCGTGAAACCCGGGAAGAACGTCGGTTGGAAGACTACACCTGCGGTCCAGCTAGTCGAGGTTTCTTCCTGCAGACCCGGATTGCCGCCGAAGGTCGCAGGAATCTGCGTGTTCAGCTGGATCGACGGATCTCCGAGCGAACCGGCCGGAACGCCATTGGCAAGACAAATATCCCGCAGTCCGCCCGAAGTTGCAGCAGCAGTGCCGCAAGGATCGGTTGCACCCGGGAAGCCGATGGACTGACCTCCGAAGAGTTCGCCGACGTTGGGTGCACGAACGGCGCGCTGGTACTGACCGCGAAGTGTGATATCCGGGATCGGCGAGAATTCGACGCCGCCGGCATAGGTCCACACGCCGCCTACTGCTTCAAGCGAGTAGTCGGAGTAACGAGCCGCGCCGGTCAATTCGAGACGTGCACTGCCGAATTCGATCGGAACGTTAAGTTCGGCGAATACCTCCTTGACGTTGTACGAACCAGCGGTCGGATTACCGGCGTTGAAGCCGATAACGTCACCCGAGGAAAGGGCGGTATCTGGGATGAATTCCGAACCAACCTTACGATACTCACCACCGAGCGCAAATGCGACCGGCTCTGAATTCTCACCGATGGCGAAATCGCCAAAAGTCCCGGAGATGGCTGCGTTGGCCACTTCCTGGGTCGACACGTCACCGTTCTGGGCAAGGATCGAGATTTGATCGACCATTTCCGGCGTCAGCGTGTTCGGACCGAAGATGTTGATTGCCGAGTCGGTGCCATCAAGTCCGCGCTGGAAAGCACTGCGAGAGATGTTACCGGCCTGGACGTTGGCATTACGCGTACGCGAATACGTGTAATAGGCATCGTAGCTCAGATAATCGTTGATCGGGCCGCGAAGGCCGGCGAGGACACGGAATGCGTTCCGTTCGTCAAGGCTGTTACGCGATCCGGTTTCAACAGTACGGCGCTGCAGGAACAGGTTGATGATATCATCTTCATCGCCTTCCTGCTCTTCCAACTGCTGGAGTTGGGCAAGATCGGCCGGATCTAGGAAATCACCGATTGCGCCGAGCGATACATCGAAATCACCGGTAACCGGCGTCGCGGCGAGTTCCTGGGCGACACGGTTGTTGACGAAAGCGACTTCGGTGTAAGCCGTGTGACCACCGCCGATATCGTAGTCCGCATAACCGCCGATCAGATAACGCTCCTGCGGAAGTTGCAGGTAATTTGCCGGGGCATAGTTGTAGAGATCGCCAGCTCGCGTACGGAAGTTACCCGGTTCATCGAATACGACCGCGCCATTGGCATCAAAATCGGTGCCGGTGGTGTCGCTATCACCGAAATAACGGATAACGCCTTCCGGAAGGGTCGAGGAACCGAACTGCTGCAACGGTGCACCAAAGCTCTCGCCACCCAGAGCGAAGTTCGAGAACTCGCGATCACCCTGGAAGATCGACGAACGGTTGTAGTACTCGGCGTACACGGTTGCGTTACCGCGACCATCGTCAAACGAGGTACCTATTGCACCGTGCACTTCGTAACGAGCGCCATCACCACGCTCGGTGATCGAGTACTGGCCGCCCATCTCGATGCCTTCGACGTTCTTGAGGCGGAAGTTGACAACACCGGCCATAGCGTCCGATCCGTAAACTGCCGAAGCGCCGCCGGTCACCACGTCGACGCTGTCGAGCAGGAAGGACGGGATGGTGTTGAGGTCGACGATCTGGGCCGTGTTGTAGGACATCCAGCGGCGTCCGTTGACGAGAACCAGCGTACGTGCTGCGCCAAGGCCACGAAGGTTCAGCGTTGCAGCGCCGTCACCCGGATTGTTCGAGAAGGAGGTCGTGCCCGGAACAACCTGCGGCAGGGTGTTGACGACGTTTTCAACGTTGACCGTACCCGACAGTTCGAATTCTTCGTCCTGGACGACTGCGACCGGAGCAGCCGTTTCGACGTTGCGGCGCGCAATACGCGAACCGGTAACGACGATCGGTGCGGTTTCAACATCGGCAGCACCCGGCTCTGTAGCAGGCTCGTTTACCTGTTCATCGACCTGCGCATAAGCCGGCGAGACAATCATGGCACCAGCCATGATGGTGCCCGTCAGCAACGCGGCTTTGTTAAACTTGTAAGACATTTCTATCCCCTCTGAGGAGGACGCCATACCGACGTCCCATAAGAAAGTTGATCCAGAAACTACTCTGAATATGCGGGGCGTACTTCAACGACACGTTCCACTGCAATCTCCGATGCGAGCAAGCGACATGGAATTTTGCGAGTGTGACAATGGAGTCACAGTTGACTTTGTGGCGTAATTCCCGGTCAATACGCTTGTCGACAAAGGATGGAGAGGCTTCCCAGTGACATATATCAGCGCACATGCGGCCCGGATGGGGCTTGTCCTTTTGACCGCGGGATCTTTCTTCAGCGTCCCGGCGCATGCGCAAGATAATGGAGAGGGAGCAAACCGCCTGCAGGCTCTGCGGGATTGCCGGTCAATCGCACAGGATGAAGAACGCCTTGCCTGCTTCGATGCCGCAGTTGACAATGTGATAGCCCGTCAGGACAGCGGTGATCTGCAGGTCCTCGATCGTGAGGACGTTGAAAAGACCCGCCGAGGCCTGTTCGGATTCAGCCTTCCGAAAATCGGAATTTTCTCTTCGGACGATGAGGACGAGAACACGATTCTCCAGTCGCGGATAACTGGCTTGCGGCGCCTGCGCAGCGATCACTGGGAAATCGAGATTGCGGAAGGCAGTGTCTGGAGAGCAACAAATACTCCGCGCCGATTCAGACCGGAAGTCGGGGACGAAGTCGAGCTGGAAAAGGCGGCAATGACTTCTTATTGGCTGCGTGTGGACGGGGCGCTCGGCGTCAAGGCAAGTCGCATACGATGATTATGGCCTGCACGCGAACAGACTTCTGAATTCATGGCTCCGACGGACGGTCTCCCACTCGAGTTATGACCTCAGACATCGAGTCCAATCCTGAATGGATACCGCACGCTCTCAATATGGAGACTCGAAGCGTAGAGTTCCTCCGGGTTCCCGAGGAAAGGTATTCCGCACCCGGGTTCCTCTTTGAATACGCACCGACAGACCCCGCCGACCGAAGGTCGGTATCGTTCGATCAGGTGATCGAAATGAAAGTTGAGGCTGGGCCCCTTCACTTCATTTTCCACACGGCGTTCTGTCGTTCGACACTGCTGGCCCGGGCGTTGAACATTCCAGGCGTTTCGCTAGGGATGAGCGAACCCGGTATTATTGCAAGCCTTGCATCCGGTGGGGCCAAGGCCGAGCCGCTTATAGCGCCATTGCTGCAGTTGCTGGGCAGGAAGAGGCCCGGCATCAATGCAGTCTTCGTTAAGCCGACAAATCATGCCAATCGCCTGATTCCGGCTCTCCTGAGAGCACAACCCGATGCGCGCACAGTGCTGATGACCAATCCGGTCTCCCCATTCCTGCAGAGCGTCCGCAAGCGTGGCCTCATGGGTCATCGCTGGGGCCGCCGCCTGTATCTCGAAATGCAGAGCTATGCGGGCATAGATCTCGGAATGTCGCCGGAAGAACAGTTCTCGATGACCGACCTCCAGGCAGCCGGGCTGGCTTGGCTGTTGAACCAGAACTATTTCACCCGGCTTGCCGCAAGTCCTTTCAAGGAAAGAATCCGGACGCTCGACGGAGATTATTTCAATGAAAACCGAGGTGAGACCATTGAAGCGATCCTGAGATTCTCCGATGCTGCCGACGCAACGCTTCCTGTCGACACCCTGCTATCGACCTCTGTTTTTGCTTCACATTCTAAATTGGGGGGTGAGATTCGCGACGATGACATGGATAATACGAGCATGGGAGAGATCGAGAAAGTCGCTCAATGGCTCGGTTTGATCGCAGAGCAAATTGGAATACCTGCGCCGGTCTCTCAGACGTTAAGATATTCTTGTAGTAAATAACCCCATGTGAATGCCTTCACTTTCACAGTCTAGCAGTTCTCGACAACGTAGGTCTTTGAGATTCGCTTGGTGTCGGAACATTTGCAAAGCCGGCGACTTACTCAATTTCAATTTTATCTGATAAATAATTTTAAGTTGTCCGCTAGGGCTACAATAGATGACCCGACGTCTATGACTTACTTCCATCCACCCACTTCTCAGCTGGACACCCGCAATAACCCCTCGCGTTTTGGCCAATGATGTGATTCAAGCTCCGCGAGGAGATAATGCTGATGCAGCCATCGAGCCTGTTTTCGCTGTCGGAGCACCTGGAGCGGCTGAGCCGGGATGGCGATCCGCT
>NZ_JBSXNU010000032.1:0-7500 GCF_056857815.1 Qipengyuania sp. B-5
CTCGATCATCATCAACTACCTTGCGCAGGACCGCGTGCTGGGCCAGCCGGAAAGCGTGATCGGCTGGATGATCGGCCTTTACTGGGGCGGCGCGATGGTGGGCCGCTTCATCGGCTCCTACTTCCTGCGCATCTTCTCGCCGGGCAAAATCCTCGCGTTCAACGCGGCCGGTTCGATCGCGCTCATCCTCATCAGCACGCTGACCACGGGCGAGGTATCGGCCTACAGTCTGCTGGCGGTGGGCCTGATGAACTCGATCATGTTCCCCACCATCTTCTCGCTCGCCTGCGAGAAGCTGGGACCGCGTGCGGCCGACGGATCGGGCATCATCAACGTCGCCATCTTCGGCGGCGCAGTGGTCCCGCTGCTCTACGGCGTCCTCGCCGATACCAGCGGCAGCCTCGCCTTCGCCATGATCCTCCCCATCGCATGCTACGCCATCATCGCCGGCTTCGGCATCTTCGCAAGAAGGCCTGCAGTCGCATAAGAATTCGCATTCGCGACGACACTTCGGGGGTTCGCAAGGTAGCTTCGCTCTGCCATGCGGCCCCCGAATTCTTTTGAGCCACAGGGACGCCCATGACCGACGCCGAACTCGCCGCCCATCTTGCCGAAGTGGCGGGCAAGATCCTCATCCAGGTGCGCGAGAGCGGCATGTTCGAAGGCAAGAGCCTCGGCAAGGCCGGCGACCAGACGGCCAACCAGTTCCTGTGCCACGCGATCGCGCAGCAACGTCCGGATGACGGCCTGCTCTCCGAAGAAAGCCAGGACACCGACGAACGCCTGGCAAAAGAGCGGGTCTGGATCGTCGATCCTGTCGACGGGACCCGCGAATATGGCGAGGCTCGCAGCGACTGGGCCGTTCATGTCGCTCTGTGCCTCGGCGGCAAGCCGGAGATCGGCGCAGTCGCCCTGCCCGGCCTCGACATGGTCCTGCGCACCGACAGGCCCATCGAAGTGCCTCCTGCTGCGGCTACACCGCGCATGGTCGTGAGCCGCACGCGGCCCGCCAGGGAGGCCCTTGCGGTCGCCGAGGCGATCGGCGCCGAATTGGTGGGCATGGGCTCGGCAGGTGCCAAGGCCATGGCCGTCGTGCGCGGTGAAGCCGAAATCTATCTGCACACCGGCGGGCAATACGAATGGGACAGCGCCGCCCCTGCCGCGGTTGTTTTGGCCCACGGCCTGCACGCCAGCCGCATCGACGGCAGCCCGCTCACCTACAATCAGGCCGATACATATATGCCCGACCTGCTCATCTGCCGACCCGAATGGGCCGAGCGGGTGCTTGCCGAGGTCGCGAAGATCCCCGGCTAGGTCTCGACCTGCGCCAGCAATTGTCTCGCACGGCTGAGATGGGGCCGGTCAAGCATCCTGCCTTTGTGCCCGATGGCGCCGGCGCCCGGGTGGGCTTCGAACAGCGCCACGATTTCGCGGGCCTCTGCGATTTCGTCCTCTCCCGGGGTGAAGGCGGCGTTGATCACCGGAACCTGTGCGGGATGGATCGCCAGCATTCCGCGGTAGCCATCGCGTCTCACGCGCTCGGCGCGGGCGTTCAGGCCTTCCAGATTGCGGAAATCGCCGTCGATCGTCTCGATGGCGGGTACACCCGCGGCTGCAGCGCCCAGCAGGGTCAGGCTGCGCGCCAGTTCATAGGTGAACGTGTATTGCCCGTCCGGCCCGCGGTTCGAAAGCGCCCCGATGGAATCGGCAAGGTCCTCCGCCCCCCACGTCATGGCCACCAGGCGGGGTGCGCCTGCATAGTCGCCGGTCGTGAACATCGCGGCGGCGACTTCGGTAACCAGCGCGATCACCGGCGTGGTCCCGGCGGGAATGCCGTTTTCCAGCTCCAGCGCAGTCAGCATCCGGTCCAGCTCTTCGACGTCATGCCGTCCCCGCGATTTGGGAAGCATGATACCGCCCGGCCCCACGGGCATGATCGCATCGAGATCATCCGCGGTGTGCGGGCCGTCCAGTGGATTGACGCGCACCCATAGCCGCTCCCGCTCGGCGTCGCTGCGCCCGGTCAGGAACGTGCGGATCGCTTCGCGTGCGCCCCCCTTGGCATCCTCCGCTACCGCGTCCTCGAGATCGAAGATCACGATATCCGCGTCGCCCTCGGCGGCCTTGGTCATCTTTTTCTCGCTGTCGCCGGGCGCAAAGAGCCATGATCGGTGGCGGGCGGGAAGGCGTGCTGCTTGGGTCACTTCGCAAAATCCTCGAATTGGTCTTGTGTCCTAGAGCGAAGGAGGGGCGGTATGGTCAAGGCCGGGAGGCTGCCGAATGCCATATGGAGAAGGTCCGAAGCACGACCGGCACCGGGATCCATGCAGGGATTGAAACGATTTTCCTTCTTGCTCGCTTGTATGGCGAAGGGAAAAATTATGGCGGCACGCGCATATTGGCAGGGGCAGATCAGGCTGGCGCTAGTCTCGATACCGGTGGAGATCTACTCCGCCACGAAATCGGGCGCAAAGATCCGCTTCAACCAGATCCACGAACCGAGCGGCAAGCGGATTTCCTATGAGAAGGTGGTCCCCGGGATCGGCCCGGTGGACCGCGACGAGATCATCAAGGGTTACGAGATCTCCAAGGGCAATTACGTGCTGCTCGAGGAAGACGAGATCGAAGCGGTCAAGATCGAGAGCAAGCGCACGCTCGAACTGGTCCAGTTCGTGGACGCCTGCGAGATCGATCCGCTGTATTTCGAGAAGCCCTATTATGTCGCCCCGCAGGACGAGCTGGCGGAAGAAGCCTTCATCGTGCTGCGCGAAGCGTTGCGAAAGGCGAAAAAGGTCGCGCTCGGCCAGCTTTCTGTCCGGGGGAGCGAGAAACTCGTCGCGATCAAGCCCTGCGGCAAGGGCCTACTGCTCGAAACCCTCCGCTATGCCGACGAGGTCCGTCAGGGGCAGGCATTCTTTGACGAGATTGACGATGCTAAGCCCAAGAAGGAACTGCTGGATCTCGCCAATACGCTGATCGAACAGAAAAGCGCGCCGTTCGATGCGGGCGAATATGAAGACCGCTACGTCGATGCCCTGCGCAAGCTGATCGACAAGAAGGCGAAATCCAAGAGCAAAAAGGCGATCATCGAGGATGTGGACGAGAAGGATACGTCCGGCGGTTCGAATGTGATCGACCTGATGGCGGCGCTCAAGAAGTCCGTCGGTGAGGACAAGCCCAAGAAGGCGGCCAACACGAAGGCAGCCAAGAGCAAGAAGTCGGCCTAGCCATGGCGGGTGCGAAGGATGCCCTCGGCGAATACAATGCCAAGCGCGATTTCAAGCGCACTCCGGAACCTGCGGGCGAAAGCAAGGGCAGCAAGCACGGAAACCTCTTCATCGTCCAGAAGCACGACGCGACTCGCCTGCACTGGGACCTGAGGCTGGAGGTCGATGGCGTGCTGAAAAGCTGGGCAGTGACGAAGGGCCCCTCGCCCGATCCCGATATCAAGCGCCTTGCGGTTCGCACCGAAGACCATCCGATTTCCTATGCCGAATTCGAGGGAGTGATCCCGAGAGGCGAATATGGCGGCGGCACGGTCATGCTCTGGGACCGGGGAAGCTGGCAGCCGGTCGAAGGCAAGAGCGCGAAGGACCTCGACAAGGGGCATCTCCATTTCCGCCTCGATGGCGAACGGATGAAGGGGGAATGGCTGCTCATCCGCCTGAAGAAGAAGGCCAAGGAAAAGCGGGAAAACTGGCTGCTGCGCAAATTGCAGGACGAATGCGCCGAAGAGGGCGATGCCTTGGTGGAGCGCGAACTGACCAGCGTGCTCACCGGCCGATCCATGGCCGAAATTGCGGCGGACAAGGAGGGCGAATATTCGCTCGCGGGCAAGAAGGATGGCGCCTTTCTCGCCCAGATGGAGAAGGCACCGCAGCGAAACGCGAAAAAGGGCACCTCGAAGCGACGCAAACCCGCTCCGCTGCCGAAATACCGCAAACCCCAGCTCGCTACGCTGGTGGACGCGGTGCCCGCAGGCAATAGGTGGATGCACGAAATCAAGTTCGACGGTTACCGCACGCTGGTCGCCGCGAAGGGCGACAAGGTCCGCATCTATACGCGCAACGGCAAGGACTGGACCGACAAGTTCGGCCCGCTGGTCGAAGCCATCGCCGGTCTCGATCTCCCGGCCTGCCTGATCGACGGCGAGATCGTCGCCTATGATGCCAAGGGCAATCCCGATTTCTCCAGCCTGCAGAAGGTCCTGAAGAGAGGCCACGGCTCCCAGACCGGGTCCGACCGCCTTGCTCTCTATGCCTTCGACCTCCTCGAGCTGGACGGCGAGGACCTCAAGGACCTGCCCAATGTCGAGCGCAAGGAACGGCTCGAAGCGCTGCTTGGCAAGGCCGAAGCACCGATCCATGTCGCCGAGCACATCCTGGGTGCCGGCGAAAAGCTCTACCGGGCCATGTGCGATGCCGGGCAGGAAGGGATCATCTCGAAAACCGTCGATGGCAGGTATTCCTCTCGCCGCAGCAAGTCGTGGGTGAAGGTCAAATGCACCCGGCGGCAGGAATTCGTCATCATCGGCTGGAAGAAATCGAGCGCGAAGGGCCGCCCGTTCGCATCGCTCCTTCTAGCCCAGCATGAGGGCGGCGAACTCGTCTACAAGGGCAATGTCGGAACAGGCTTTGCATCGGACGATCTCGACAGTGTTTCAGCCTCGATGAAGCGCTTGATCCGCAAGACCCCTGCAGCGCATGTGGACCGTGCCTCGTCCCGCGGAGTGACCTGGATTACCCCCAAACTGGTCGCGGAAATCGCCTTTGCGGAATTCACTGCCGATGGAAACGTGCGCCACGCAAGCTTCCTCGGCCTGCGCGAAGACAAGGATGCGGCCAGCGTCAAACCGGAGAAGGCTAAGCCCGGTCCGACCGAAGGAAAGGCCGTCGAGATTTCCAGCCGGGACCGGGTAATCTTCCCCGACAGCGGCCAGACCAAGGGCGATCTGGCAGACTATTACGAAACCATCTCCCCGCTGATGCTGCCCTTCGCTACAAGGCGCCCGATAAGCCTCGTTCGCTGCCCGCAAGGCCGGGCGAAGAAGTGCTTTTTCCAGAAGCATGACAGCGGGAGCTTTGGCGACGCGGTTCACCACGTACCCATCCGCGAAAAGGACGGCGGGCACGAAGACTACCTGTATGTCGACGATCAGCGCGGACTGCTCCAATGCGTACAGATGGGTACGATCGAGTTTCACGGCTGGGGCGCGCGGTCGGATGATGTCGAGGCCCCCGACCGGATGATCTTCGATCTCGATCCGGACGAGGGGTTGGATTTCGGCGATGTAAAAAGTGCTGCGCGCGACATTCGCGATCAGCTTGCCGACCTGGGCCTCACCAGCTTCGCCATGCTGTCCGGCGGCAAGGGCGTGCACATCGTCGTCCCGCTCGCGACTGGTCACGATTGGGACCGGCACAAGGACTTCGCCCGGCGATTTGCGGAAGCCCTCAGCGTAGCGGAACCCGATCGCTTCACGGCGAACATGAGCAAGGCGAAGCGCAAGGGCCGGATCTTTATCGACTGGCTACGCAATCAGCGCGGTGCCACCGCCATACTTCCTTACTCGGCGCGTGCGCGATCCGGAGCTCCGGTGGCGGTACCGCTGGCGTGGAACGAACTCAAAGCCATGAAGAACGCCCATCCCTTTTCTATCGACGACGCCCAGACCCTGCTCGAGCGTGCCCAATCCAAACCATTGAATGGATGGGGCTTCGCGGATCAGCGTTTGCCCGACCTCTAATCGGTCGCGGCCGTCGAAACCCATTTCGAACTGTTGATCGGGGAATATAGAGGGCATGAATTCCACCTCTCGATTGCGCACGCAAAAACACCCTAGACGCGTCGCGCCTAAGGTGAAAATCGGAATCCCGATTAGAAAACCGTCCGGATACTGCCCGATTGGAGCAATAGATCCGAGCCGCAAAGCACTGGTTTTTGTATGTTTCGGTGGTTGCGGGGGTTGGATTTGAACCAACGACCTTCAGGTTATGAGCCTGACGAGCTACCGGACTGCTCCACCCCGCGGTACCATATGTTTCGCCCGGACCTGTGATCCAGAGACGAAAAAGCCGCCGCTCGGTTCGCACCGGCAGCGGCTTTTGAAACTGTGAATGGGTTATTCCACATGCCCGCCGGCTATAATGCCTGGCGACGACCTACTCTTCCAATGCTTGAGCACTAGTACCATCGGCGCTGTCCGGTTTCACGGCCGAGTTCGAGATGGGATCGGGTGGGTCACAGACGCTAAGGTCACCAAGCAATAAAGCTGGCGGACATGGGTTTTAAATCGATGCACGATACTGGGCGTTTATCCGGCTAGAGTTTCCTCCACCTCAAAGACAACCAGCAGGGCTGTCGTTGATGGTATGGATCCTACAAGCGCGAAAAGAACTATTAGGACCGGTTAGCTACACGCATTACTGCGCTTCCACACCCGGCCTATCAACGTCGTGGTCTACGACGGTTCGAAGATACCTTATCTTAAGGGAGGCTTCCCGCTTAGATGCTTTCAGCGGTTATCCCGTCCATACATAGCTACCCTGCGGCACCCTTGGCAGGATGACAGGTACACCAGAGGTATGTTCACCCCGGTCCTCTCGTACTAGGGGCAACTCCTTTCAAGTATCGACGCCCACGGCAGATAGGGACCAAACTGTCTCGCGACGTTCTGAACCCAGCTCACGTACCACTTTAATTGGCGAACAGCCAAACCCTTGGGACCTGCTCCAGCCCCAGGATGTGATGAGCCGACATCGAGGTGCCAAACGATTCCGTCGATATGAGCTCTTGGGAATCATCAGCCTGTTATCCCCGGCGTACCTTTTATCCGTTGAGCGATGGCCCTTCCACGAGGGACCACCGGATCACTATGACCGACTTTCGTCTCTGCTCGACCTGTCGGTCTCGCAGTCAGGCATGCTTATGCCATTGCACTCTTGCAGACGGTTTCCAACCGTCCTGAGCATACCATCGCGCGCCTCCGTTACTCTTTAGGAGGCGACCGCCCCAGTCAAACTACCCGCCATAGAGGGTCCCTGATCCGGATAACGGATCTAGGTTAGACATCAGAAAACAACAGGGTGGTATTTCACAGGTTGGCTCCACTCGGACTGGCGCCCAAGCTTCAAAGCCTCCCACCTATTCTACACAATTCTTTCCTAATGCCACTCTAAAGCTGCAGTAAAGGTGCACGGGGTCTTTCCGTCTAACCGCGGGTACTCCGCATCTTCACGGAGAATTCAATTTCGCTGAGCATATCCTGGAGACAGTGGGGAAGTCGTTACGCCATTCGTGCAGGTCGGAACTTACCCGACAAGGAATTTCGCTACCTTAGGACCGTTATAGTTACGGCCGCCGTTTACTCGGGCTTCAATTCGGAGCTTGCACTCCTCCTCTTAACCTTCGAGCACCGGGCAGGCGTCACACCCTATACGTCGTCTTGAAGCCGACTTAGCAGAGTGCTGTGTTTTTGCTAAACAGTCGCTACCCCCTGGC
>NZ_JBSXNU010000032.1:12500-30239 GCF_056857815.1 Qipengyuania sp. B-5
GAAATACAGGATACGAAATAGTCGTGCGTGCGCGTGCGAAACTCGGCCAGATGATTATTACCGATGCCAGGCTCAACGGTGTCCGCACCGCAGTAATCATCGACACCGGAGCGCAGAATTCGATGGGCAATCTTGCCCTGCTGAAAAAACTGCGCAAACGGGCCGAAAAGGAAATGGAGAGCACCGATGTCCACGGCATTAAGGTAAAGAGCAATCTTGCCGTCGCCGAGAGACTGGTCATCGGCGAAATGGAACTGCAGGATGTTCCAATAGGGTTTGCCGACAGCCCCGCCATGGAAGCATTGGGATTTGCGGACAAGCCCGCTCTCATCCTCGGCATGGGCAATCTCCGTCTGTTCGAACGGGTTGCCATCGACTTCGCCACCCGCCGCGTGCTGTTCGACCTGCCGGGCGGCACCTATCGCCGGGACCTGCTGCGCGACCAGTTCATGGCCTCACGGGTGAAGTCGTAATCTTGCCCATCGGGCCTCTGGCCCCCAGATAGCTGGCGATGCCGCCCGATACGATCACTTCCGACCAGCGGCAGGACGCCGAGAGCTGGTCGATGCTCAAGCGTTTTCTCCCCTATCTCTGGCCGCGCGACAACCATGCCCTGCGCTGGCGGATCGTAATCGCGCTTGTGCTGGTCCTGCTGGCCAAGGGCATCGTTCTGGCCGTACCCTTTGCCTACAAGGACGCGGTCGATTCCATGTCGAGCCCGGACAATCAGGCTGCCATGGTCGCCATGGCACTCGTGCTCGCGTATGCGCTTGGCAGGTTTGCGGGCACCGCTTTCGACAACGTGCGCAACATCGTTTTCGAACGCGTCGGGCAGGAAGCAACGAGGCATCTAGCCGAAGATGTTTTCCACCGACTCCACCGTCTCTCTCTGCGCTTCCATCTCTCGCGCCGCACGGGCGAGGTGACCAAGATTATCGAACGTGGAACCAAGAGCATAGATTCGATGCTCTATTTCCTGCTGTTCAACATCGCCCCCACCATCATCGAACTGATCGCAGTAGGCGTGATCTTCTATATCAACTTCGGTCTGGGGCTGGTCACGGCCACCGCTTTTACCGTGGTCACGTATATAGTCGTTACCCGGCAGATCACCGAATGGCGCACCAAGCTCAGGCGCGATATGAACGATCTCGACGGCCAGGCGCTTTCGCGCG
This sequence comes from Qipengyuania sp. B-5, assembly GCF_056857815.1. NCBI lineage: Bacteria > Pseudomonadati > Pseudomonadota > Alphaproteobacteria > Sphingomonadales > Erythrobacteraceae > Qipengyuania > Qipengyuania sp. B-5. The sequence goes on from NZ_JBSXNU010000032.1 coordinate 13,676, forward strand.
CAGTGGATTCCCTTCTCAACTACGAAACGGTGAAATATTTCGGGGCCGAGCGGCGCGAGGAGGCGCGCTATGCAAAAGCGGCCCGCGCCTACAGCGAGGCGGCGATCAAATCCGATGCCTCGCTCGGCATGCTCAATATCGCGCAGGCTTTCATCACCAACGGCCTCATGGCCGGAGCCATGGCCTATACCGTATGGGGCTGGAGCCGCGGAGAGTTGACGGTGGGCGACCTCGTTTTCGTGAACACCTATCTCGTCCAGCTCTTCCGCCCGCTCGATCTGCTCGGGTTCGTATATCGGACGATCCGCCAGGGTTTGGTCGACATGGCCGAGATGTACAAGTTGATAGATACGCCCGTAGAGGTGCAGGACATACCGGGGGCTCCCGCCCTGATCGTGAAACGTCCTTCGATCACTTTCGACCATGTCGTTTTCGGATACGAACCCGAGCGTACTATCCTTCACGGCCTTACCTTCGAGGTCCCGGCGGGTAGTCACGTGGCTATTGTCGGTCCGTCCGGCGCGGGCAAGAGCACGATCGCCCGGTTGCTGTTCCGTTTCTACGATCCGCAGAAAGGCCGCATCCTGATCGACGGGCAGGATATCTCCCGGGTCGCGCAGGACAGCCTGCGATCCCACATCGGTATCGTCCCCCAGGATAGCGTGCTGTTCAACGACACCATCGGCTACAACATCGCCTATGGTCGCGAGAATGCGAGCATCGAAGAGATCGAGCATGCGTCTCGCGCCGCGGCGATCATGCCGTTTATCGAGCGCTTGCCCGAAGGGTTCGAAACCGAAGTGGGCGAACGCGGCCTGAAACTTTCCGGCGGCGAGAAGCAGCGGGTCGCCATTGCACGCACCCTGGTGAAAGATCCGCCGATTCTCCTGCTCGATGAGGCAACCAGCGCACTCGACAGCCGAACCGAGCAAGACATCCTACGCACGCTGAACAAGGTGAGCGAACACCGCACCACCCTCGCCATTGCGCACCGGCTGTCGACTATCGCAGATGCGGATCGCATCCTCGTGCTCGATCACGGGCGCCTGGCCGAGACCGGAACGCATCGCGAGTTGTTGAGTAAAGGCGAGCTGTATGCCGAGATGTGGGCTCGCCAGCAGGCGGAAGAAAGCGAGAGCGCGGCTGCTCTTGCCTAGCGGCTCCGAAGGAAGGACTCGGCGTCACGCCAGGAACCACAGGACCTATGGCAAGATGTCGAAGTGGTAAACATCCTCTCGCTTGCCGAGCTTCGTATAAAGCGCGACCGCTGGACCATCGACAGGATCGGCCTGAACATAGACCGCCCAGGCGCCGGCATGACGCGCAATGTCGTCAAGCACTTCGATCAGTTTCGTGGCCACGCCTTGGCGACGATGCAGCTCGTCGACCGCCAGATCGTAGATATAGAATTCCCGGCGGCCTTCGATCTTGTCGAGACGATAGGCGACCAGACCGCCAACCACCGCTTCCTCGTGCAAGGCCACGAGTGCGACATTCCTCTCGTCCCCGAGCCAGTCTGCACGTTGCCGAACTGACGCACCGGAACAGTCCAGGATGTCCGGATCGGGGAAGACCCGCGCGAAGAAGCGGTTCAGTTCGTCGAGCTGTTCCCCGTCCGACGGACCAAGGCGCGCATAATCCACCATGCTACAGGATGTACTTGCTCAGATCCGTATCACCGGCGAGGTCGTCGAGCCGTTCGCGGACATAGGCGGCATCGATGGTGATTGTCTCGCCCTTGTGTTCTTCAGCCTCGAAGCTGATGTCTTCGAGCAGACGTTCCATCACCGTCTGCAGTCTGCGGGCACCGATGTTTTCGAGACTCTCGTTTACACGCGCGGCGATCTTGGCCACCTCGGCAATCGCCTCGTCGGTAATGTCGAGCGTGACGTCCTCGGTCCCGATCAAGGCCGTATACTGCTGCGGCAGATTGGCACGGGTTTCTGTCAGGATACGGACGAAATCTTCCTCCGTCAGCGCGCGCAGCTCCACACGGATCGGCAGGCGGCCCTGAAGTTCGGGGAGCATGTCCGAAGGTTTGGAGACATGAAAGGCGCCGCTTGCAATGAAAAGCACGTGGTCGGTCTTCATGGGTCCGTATTTGGTGGCGACCGTGGTGCCCTCGATCAGCGGCAACAGGTCGCGCTGCACACCTTCGCGGCTCACCGAACCGCCCCGCACATCGCTTACCGCGATCTTGTCGATCTCGTCGAGGAAGACGATGCCGTTGGTCTCCGCATTTTCCAGAGCAACGCGGTTCACATCGTCCTGGTCCATGCGCTTTTCGGCCTCTTCCTCCACCAGCCGGTCCCACGCATCGGGGACTTTCAGCTTCCGGCGCTTGAGATTTGACTTGCCCATCGCCTTGCCGAGCATGTCGGAAAGGTCGATCATGCCGACGTTGCCGGGCATGCCTGGAATTTCCATATTGCCCGCCGGCTGATCCTTGACCTCGATTTCCACTTCGGTGTCGTTCATCGCGTTCTGGACCACGCGTTCGCGAAAGGCCTCGCGGGTCGCCTCGCTGGCGTTTTCGCCTACGAGGGCGTTCAGAAGCCGCTCCATCGCAGCCTGGCTGGCGCTTTCACGCACGGCCTCGCGGCGGCGCTCCTTCTCCAGCCGAATGGCTTCCTCGGCAAGGTCGCGAGCAATCTGTTCGACGTCGCGGCCGACATAGCCGACCTCGGTAAACTTGGTCGCTTCCACCTTTACGAAGGGCGCCTCAGCTAGCTTCGCGAGTCGACGGCTGATTTCGGTCTTGCCGCAGCCGGTGGGGCCGATCATCAGGATGTTCTTGGGCGTTACCTCGTCGCGCAGGTCACGGTCGAGCCGTTGGCGGCGCCAGCGGTTGCGCAGGGCCACGGCGACGGCGCGCTTGGCGTCCTTCTGACCGATGATGTGTTCGTCGAGAGCGGCGACGATCGCCTTGGGGGTCAAATTGTCCATGAAATCTTTCAGACCGCTGGTTAGACGGTTTCTAGGGTCACATTGCCATTGGTGAAAACGCAGATGTCGGCGGCGACTTGCATCGCCTTGCGCGCGATAACCTCGGGATCGTCCTCATATTCGGAGATCGCCTTGGCTGCAGCCAGCGCATAGTTCCCGCCCGAACCGATTGCGGTGATCCCGCCCTCGGGTTCGAGCACGTCACCATTGCCGGTGAGGACGAGGAGATTCTCCTTGTCCGCCACGATCATCAAGGCCTCGAGGTTGCGCAGGTATTTGTCGGTGCGCCAGTCCTTGGTCAGTTCGACCGCAGCACGCAGCAACTGGCCACTATACTGCTCGAGCTTCTTCTCGAGCCGTTCGAACAGGGTGAAGGCATCTGCGGTCGCCCCGGCAAATCCGGCAACGACCTTGCCGCTCTCTCCGATCCGGCGGACCTTGCGGGCATTGGGTTTCATCACCGTATTGCCCATGGAGACCTGCCCGTCCCCCGCAATGACGATCCGATCGCCCTTGCGAACGCCGATAATGGTGGTTCCGTGCCACTGGGTCAGCCCATGGCGATTGTCCTGATCACTCATGCCGCGCGATATGGGGTGTGCGGCATGGGGGTCAAGACGCGTTCAGGTGCCGGGGCCGCCCGCGCCGCCCTGCCCGCCGAGACCCGGCTGGCCGACCGTGCCGATGTTTCCGAACAGGTCTTCGAGGAAGCCTCGCTCCCGGCCCAGGGTCGGCGTCTCGTCGCCATCTGGCGTGAGATAGACCACCTGATCGAGCCCGGATCGCTCTGCCGAAACAACGTCACCGTCCGGACCGAACTTTACCGCCAGAACCTGGTGCGCCTGGACGCGAGGCTTGACGAAAGGTTTGCGGCCCGTCGTCGACGACACGTAGTACCATGTCGGATCGCCGAACTGGCTGGTGAAAGTCGGGCGGCCCAGTGTCATTTCGACGCTGCGCTGGTTGTCGATCCCCGGCTGCACCGAATTCAACAAAATACTGTCCACCACATAACCGCGCGATTCGCGGATAGAGGAGCATGCGCCCATCGTAAGGCCGGCTGCGACCAGCAAGGTGGCGCCAAGGATTTTCGTGGTCCTCATGGGAACTGCTTCAACTCCGTATCTCCGGCGCGCTTGGCCTGTGCGACCTCGCACCCTATATGCGCGAGCGACGCCCTAAACCGCTGCGCCGCAGCTTGCAACGTGCGTGTGATTGCGCGGTGGGGATGGCGGTTTGAATTGCCGCTGAACGAACCGGAACGAAAGCTCTATCCGATGTCCCTATTCGCCCGCCTTTTCGGCACCCAGCAAGACCCGCGAGAAGAGTGGCGCCCGCTCTGGCACACTATCGTCGAACAGGCGCGGGAGCCGGATTGGTATCGCATGTGCGGTGTTGCCGACACCGTCGAGGGCCGGTTCGACATGATCACACTCGTGCTCAGTCTCGTCATGCTGAAAATGGAACAGGATGGAGAACTGGCACCGCAAACCGCACTCGTCACCGAACTCTTCGTCGAAGACATGGAAGGCCAGCTACGCGAAGCGGGGATCGGCGATCCCACGGTAGGCAAGAAGATCGGCAATCTCATGAGCAGCATGGGCGGCCGCCTGGGTACATACCGGCATAGGCTGGCGGACGAGGATCGCGCCGCGCTTGCCGAAGCGCTGAAGCGCAATGTCACCATGGCTCAGGAGGACGAGGCGGAGGCACTGGCCGAACGCATGATCAGACTGCACAAGCGACTCCGACGCAGCAGCGCGGAACAGCTTCGGGCCGGAGAGATTGCGGCATGAGCGAAGGTAATGAACTCGTCCGGTTGATCAGGCCGCGGGCCCTGCCGGCTACAAAAATGATCGTGGAGGCGAACGAAGCGGAGTGCGCCGCGCTTGCGAAGCGTTTCGGCGTCACTGCGATTCACTCCCTCGGCGCGGAAGTCGATTTCGGCAACCGGGACGAAGCCGTGCTGGTCGATGGGATTCTCACCGCGACGATCGAACAACCCTGCGCCGTTACGCGTGAAAGTCTTACCTATGATGTTACCGAGCCCTTTTCCTTGCGCTTCGTCCCAGCCAGCCAGACGCCCGAATATGAAGAGGACGAGGAATTCGAGCTGACCGAAGAGGAACTCGACGAGGTCGAATATGAAGGCGACAGCTTCGATCTCGGTGAGGCAATCGCTCAGACCCTGGGCCTTGCAATCGACCCATATCGCGAAGGTCCCGACGCAGATGCGGTGCGCAAGGAAACCGGTATCCAGAGCGACGAGGCCTCCCAACCCAGTGGTCCTCTGGCCGAAGCGCTGGCGGCGCTCAAGAAAGGTTGAGTGGACTCGCCGGGCGATTCTCACGAAGGGGAGGTAGGAAGGCCAATCGAACCGGCTGGGCATGCCGGAACGTAAATGGATGCTGACGTGTTCGAACAACCATGACCGACACCCGCATAGAAACCGATTCCATGGGCGAGGTCCGCGTGCCCGCAGAACGTCTGTGGGGCGCTCAGACCCAGCGCTCGCGGGAAAATTTCCGCATTGGCGAGGAGAGCATTCCGCGCGAACTGATCCACGCTTTGGGACTGGTGAAATGCTCCGCTGCGGTCGCCAACCGGAAGCTCGGCCTGCTCGACGATGCGGTTGCCGAAGCGATCCAGCAGGCGGCGCAGCGCGTCGCTTCGGGCGAGCTTGACGAGGACTTCCCCCTGTCCGTCTGGCAGACAGGGTCGGGCACGCATACCAACATGAACGCAAACGAGGTTATCGCCAATCTCGTCAATCAGTCGCTTGGCGGAGAACTGGGCAGCAAGACACCCGTCCATCCCAACGATCACGTCAACAAAAGCCAGTCCTCGAACGATACCATCCCCACCGCGATCCATGTCGCGGCCGTCCTGGCACTCAGCGAGACGCTGATACCGGCACTTGAAGCCATGCTCGCAGAGCTGGAGGCCAAGTCGAAAGCCTGGAGCGATCTGGTCAAGATCGGCCGTACGCATACACAGGATGCAGTGCCTCTCACGCTGGGTCAGGAGTTCTCCGGCTATGCGCAGCAGGTGCGCGCCGGCATCGAGCGCATCGCGCAAGTTCTGCCCGGCCTGCTCGAAATAGCGCAGGGCGGCACCGCCGTCGGAACCGGACTAACTGCCCCGCAGGACTTCGGACAGATGGTGGCCGAAGAACTGGCAAAAGCGACCGGTCACCCCTTCGCCTGTGCGCCGAACCGCTTCGAAGCGCTGGCCGGCCAGGACGCGCTGGTCTTCGCTCATGGTGCGCTGAACACGCTGGCTGCGAGCCTTCACAAAATCGCTAACGACATCCGCCTGCTCGGCTCCGGCCCGCGGTCGGGCCTGGGCGAACTCGCCCTCCCCGCCAACGAACCGGGCAGCTCGATCATGCCGGGCAAGGTCAATCCGACCCAGGTCGAGGCCCTGACGCAGGTCTGCGCGCAGGTCTTCGGCAATCACGCGGCGATCACCTTTGCGGGCAGCCAGGGACAATTCGAGCTCAACGTCTATCGCCCGCTGGTGGCGTATAATTTCCTCCAGTCGGTCAGGCTCCTCGCAGATGCCTCGCGGAGCTTCACCGATCACCTCCTCAAGGGGCTCGAGCCCCGGCGGAAGAATATTGCCGCAGGAGTCGAGAACTCACTTATGCTGGTAACGGCCCTCGCGCCGGAGATCGGCTACGACAAAGCAGCCGAAATCGCCAAGCGCGCCCATTCGGAAGGTTCGACACTTCGCGAGGCGGCCATAGCCAGCGGCTTCGTGAGCGAAGCGGACTACGACCGCATCGTGCGTCCCGAGGACATGGTCGGTCCGACCGATTGAAACACTTCGCTCGCGAGACTAGCGAGACCCACTTTCCCGATCTTGACCGAGATACCCGCGCCATCGCAGGCTTCGGCGTCTTTGCAAGAAATCGGCCGTGCTTTGAAATCAAGGTCGGCGGGGTAGGGAATCGCAGTGGTTAAGCGCCCGCATACTGCACCGGATTTAACCAGCTATTGCCTCCGGTCAGCGCTGCTTGTCTGGATTGGAAGAAACGCCTCCGTCTACCGAACCGCCGCCAAGGGCCACGAATAACGTCGCGCGATTTTGCAGCCAGGCACGCTGGATGGCGAGCAATTGCTGCTGTGCGCTGAACAGATTGCGTTCCGCATCGAGGACTTCGAGATAGTCGGCGACCCCTTCGCGATAGCGCAAACGGGCTATGCGGGCGATATCTTGCTGCGCCTCCACGGCGGTTTCAAGTGTAACCAGCTGTTCGGCGAGATAACGTATTGAGCGGTGCTTCGCCAAGCTCAAATGCTCGCGCCGCCTCGCAACCCGATACGACAAAACCTCAGCAAGCTATCTCGGCTTCATACATATCGCCGCCGCCCGCCTCTGGACCAATCAGTTTGTCAACAGGGCCTAGAACGGAATATCGTCGTCCAGATCGTCGTAGTTCGAACCGCCGCTGGAGCCGCCGGACTGGCCGCCACCACTGCGCCAGTTGTCGCCGCCGCCCGAAGACTGGCTACCGCCGTAATCACCGCTGCGCGGACCGCCGCCACCTGATCCGCCGCCTTGCGCACCGTCGAGCATGGTCAGCGTGCCGTTGAGGCCGCGCAGCACGACTTCGGTCGAATAGCGATCGTTACCCTGCTGGTCCTGCCATTTGCGCGTCTGGAGCTGGCCTTCGATATAGACCTTGCTGCCCTTGCGCAGGAAACGTTCGACCACGCCGATCAGGCCTTCGGAGAAGATCGAGACGGTGTGCCACTCTGTGCGTTCCTGCTTTTCGCCGGTGTTGCGATCCTTCCAGGTTTCGCTGGTGGCGACGCGCAGGTTCGCGACCTTGCCACCATTCTGGAAGCTGCGGATTTCCGGGTCTGCGCCCAGATTCCCGATCAGCATTACTTTGTTGAGGCTACCGGCCATCGAATCGTTCCTTCGTGATTACTTGCGCATGGCCTAACCGAGGCGGCGGTCCGGTTCCAGTTCGCAGAAAGGCGTTTCCACCGGAGCGGAGCTAAAGCCCGAGGCTGACCGCAATCCAATAGGTGGCGCCTGCTGCAATCCATGCGAGCGCAAAGAGGTAAAGCACCATCACCGTCGGCCATTTCCACCCGTTGGTTTCCCGCCGTGCCACCGCGATGGTCGACAGGCACTGCGGCGCAAACACGAACCACGCAAGGAAAGCGAGCGCCGTGGGAAGGCTCCACAGGGCCGCGATCTTTTCGGTAACGCCCAGGGCTGCGACTTCCTCGTCTTCGGCATCGACCGCATAGGTTGTCGCCAGAGCCGAGACGGCCACTTCGCGCGCGGCGATTGCGGGAACCAGCGCCAGGCTCATCTCGCGGTTGAAGCCGACCGGTTCGAGGACGGGATGCAGCGTGTCGGCGACAGCCCCTGCGTAACTAGCATCGAGCTGGCTTTCGCCCGGTTCGGCCTGCGGGAAACTCAACAGCACCCACAGGGCGATAGTCGCCATGAAGATGATCGTACCGGCGCGGCGCAGGAATACCCAGGCGCGCTGCCAAAGCCCGATGGCAAGGTCCCTTATCCGCGGCATCTGATAACGCGGCAACTCCATGATGAAGCCCGATGCAGTACCCTTGGTGACGGTACTGCGCAGCACCAGTGCGACCACCATCGCTCCGACAATGCCGGCAACATAGAGCGCGAAGAGAACCAGCCCCTGCAACCCGACGCCGGGTCCGACCGTGGTCTGCGGGATGACTGCTGCGATGATGACTGCATAGACCGGCAGGCGCGCCGAACAGGTCATCAGCGGTGCGATCAGGATCGTGGTCAGCCGGTCCTTCGGATCGCTGATGCTGCGTGTCGCCATGATGCCGGGAATGGCGCAGGCGAAGCTAGAGAGCAGCGGAATGAAGCTCTTTCCGGAAAGGCCGACGCTGGCCATCAACCGGTCCATCAGGAAGGCCGCACGAGCCATGTATCCGCTTGCCTCCATCACGAGGATGAACGCGAACAGGATCACGATCTGCGGCAGGAAGACGACGACCGAGCCGACGCCCGCCAGCACGCCCTCCGTCAGAAAATCGCGTGCCAGTCCCGGCCCCATGGCTGCAATGACGCCTTCGGACATTGCGCCCACGCCGCCTTCGAGCGCGTCGGCAAATGGCGTCGCCCAGGCGAAAACCGCCTGGAAGATCACGAACAGCAGGCCGAACAGGATTACCGGCCCGATCCATGGATTGAGCAATATTCTGTCGACGCCGTTCTCGATCGTATGGCGCGTCGATTTCGAAAGGATCGCTCCGCGCGCCATGTGCTTGGCGGAAAGTCGCCGCTCCGGCAGCGTCAGGTGCCAGCGGGTGTGTGCTTCCTCATGCGCGTGGGTCTCCGCCTCCGCAATCGCGGCACGCAGTTCCTCGATACCGCGGCGACGCACCGCGACGGTCGGGATTACCGGAACACCGAGCGCTTCCGAAAGAGCGGCCGGATCGAGTGTCAATCCGTCGCGTTCGGCGAGGTCGACCATGTTGAGCGCGACCACGGTCGGCCGCCCAAGTTCGAGCACTTCCTGTGCAAAGACGAGGTGCTGTTCGAGGTTCGCGGCATCGATCACGATCACCAGAACATCGGGAACGGCTTCGCCTTCGAATGTGCCCTTCACGACATCGCGCGTTACCGCTTCGTCGGGACTGGCAGCATCGAAACTGTAGGAACCCGGCAGGTCGAGCAGTTCGACCGGTTCGCCGCTGGGCAGCGCCAGGCGTCCTGCCTTACGCTCGACCGTAACCCCGGCATAGTTGGCAATCTTCTGGCGGGCCCCGGTGAGCGCGTTGAACAGCGCAGACTTGCCCGAGTTAGGGTTGCCGACGAGAGCGGCGGTTAGTTTCCGGCTCATACCGCCTCCACCGAGATCGCGTGCGCGTGCACGCGGCGAATGGCGACTGTCATGTTGCCCAGACGCATGGCAATCGGATCGCGACCTCCGAATACCCCGCGATGAAGGATGGCCACTTCCGCACCTTCATCGATTCCAAGTGCCTGAAGCCGCTTGGCCTCATCCTCGGCGAGGCTGCTCCAGTCCACGCCCGTTATGCGCGCGCTACGTCCGCTTTCGAAACCGTCCAAAGTCATGAGCCGCCCCTGTCAGATCGGTCGATCTATTGCAACCGATTATCAATAGCGGCTCAGCGAGCCGGATAGCGAAGTCTGCCCAGAAAACGGGTGATGCTGAAGGTCTCGCGATCGGGATTGAGCCACTTCGCCTTCGCCTTTTCGAACTTCATCACCCCGTCGATTCGCCGATCGAGAAAGGCGCGGGTTTCGGCCTTGCCCTCGCTCGTATCGTCCACGAACACGGCCAGCGTTGCCCCATAGATCGAGGCCAGGATCGCCCGCTTGGTATAGTGATTGTAGTCGGTCGCGGCATCGCCTGCCAGCCGCCACATCATATCCGCGGTGCGCCAGCCACGCTTGGTCGACTGCGCAACGTTCTGCGGCATGGCGATGATGGCAAGTGCGCGGCGCAAGGCCTCTTCCTGCCCGGTCACCGCATCGAGCCGGAACTGGACGAGCGCGCGGATTCGTTCGCGAATCTTCATCGGAGCGACGACGTCTTCGGGAAAGGCTGCCGCCATCGCGATATCGACGGCTTCGATCCAGGCGAAAACCATATCGATCGGGCCACCCTTGAAGGCCAGCCGGGCCACATCGACATCGGCCCCCATCTGCTGGGCCGCCATGGTCACCGCCTCATCAGTCCAGCCATCGAATATCGCGGCGTCGGCGATTGCGGGGGCCAGCGCGAGACGGAGTTCGTCGAGCGTCAGATCGGCTATGTCGGGTGCGGCTTCGGCCATCAATTGGGACCGTAGGTTTCGGCGTCGCCTTCATCGGCACCTTCGGCCTTTTCGATGGCCTCGAGAACGCCGGAACGCGCTCCCATCAGCGCAGCATAGTCTCGCGCGGACCGGCCGGAATTATCCGTTCGGTCGGGATTTGCGCCATTCTTGACGAGCATCTCGATCATCTTCAGATCACGGCGATGGACGGCGCTGATGAGCGGGGTTTCACCTGTGGAGTCGGACACGTCGATGTCGGCCCCGCCCTGAACAAGCCGCTCGACCCCTTCGATAAAGCCGAGCTGTGCGGCAATCTGTATGGGATAGACTCCGTTTTTGTCCGCAATGTCGGGATTGGCGCCGCGCTGGAGGAGGAACTTGACCCAGGTCAGGTCCCGCCTCTGTACGACCGCATGCAGCGCGGTCTCGCCCGTGGTCACTTCGCGCGCATTGACGATGGTCGTACCCGGCTCGTCGAGCATCTGCGTTGCGACCGTTCCGTCACGATCGCGGACGGCCTTGATGAACTTGTAACCGTCGCTCTGGAATTGTGCGGCCAACGGACTTGCCAGCATGGCCAGCCCGGCACCTGCGATGACCAAACCCCGTTTCACCCCGATTATACGCACAGCGACTGTTCTCCGTTTCGATTATTCGCAACAAGCTTGAGGGCGTCCCCTTGAACAGACGCCGTTAGCAGACCATGAACCACCCTGTCATGCGCTTTACCAACCTCGCCGCCCCCATCGCCATTGCCGCGCTCATGCTGGCCGCATGTTCGCAGGAAACGCAAACTACCGGTTCGGAAGCCCCGCCGCTCGAAGGCGCGGCCATCGGCGGCGATTTCACGCTGACGGGCGAAACCGGCGAACCGGTCAGCTTCTCCGATTTCGACGGGCAGTATCGCACCGTCTATTTCGGCTATGCCTACTGCCCGGACATCTGCCCGACGGACAACCAGCGGGCCATGGCCGGGCTCAAGCGGTTCGAGGAGGAAAGCCCCGAGCTCGGCGCCAAGGTCCAGCCGCTCTTCGTCAGCATCGATCCAGAGCGTGATACGCCCGAAGTCCTCACCGAGTTCACCGATGCCTTCCACCCGCGCCTGATCGGCATGACCGGGACGAAGGAACAGCTTGATGCCGCAGCCAATGCCTTTGCCGTCTACTACAGCCGGGGCGAGGAAACGGAATCGGGCGGATATCTGATGGACCATTCCAACATCACCTATCTCTTCGGCCCCGACGGAAACCCGCTGGCAATGCTGCCGACCGACGAAGGGCCCGATGCGGTGGCTGCGGAACTGGCGAAATGGGTGCGTTGAGGGAACGCTTCTGGGAACGCCCCCTGTCCGATCTTTCACGCGAGGAATGGGAGGCTTTGTGCGATGGCTGCGGGCGGTGCTGCCTCCACAAGGTCGAATATGAAGACACGGGCGAGATCGAGGAGACCAACGTCGCCTGCAGCCTGCTCGACTGTCAGACCGCGCGCTGCAAGGACTACAGGCACCGCAAGGCCTTCGTGCCCGATTGCCTGCGCCTGACGCTCAAGCTGGTCGACCGGGTGCCCTGGCTGCCCGACACCTGCGCCTATCGCAGGCGGGCGGGAAACCGGCCGCTGCCCCGCTGGCATTACCTGATATCGGGCGATCGCGAAGCCGTGATCCGCGCGGGCGTTTCCGTGGCCGGGCGGGTGATCAGCGAGAACGAGGCGGGCCCTCTCGAGCATCATATCGTCGAATGGGGCGATGGCGAGAATTGCGGCGAGGAAGACGCCGCATGATCGAATGGCTGCGCGACTGTAAGCTAGAGCCGCAGATCGAGATCGCCGGACGCATCCTGCCGATCGAATTGCGACGCCATGCGACTGCCCGCCGCCTAACGCTCCGCCTCGCCCCGGATGGCAGCACGGTGAAGATCACCTTGCCGCGCTGGTGCGCTACGAAGGAAGCGATCGCCTTCGCCCACGCGCGGACCGAATGGCTTGCGAGCCAGCTCGCCAAGGTTCCCGAGCCTCGCGATCCGGTTGCCGAGCGCGCCCTGGATTATCGCGGAGCGCGGATCGCCATCGAGTGGAGCGCCGACGCGCCGCGCAAGCCTTCCATGGACGGGGACCGCCTGATCGTCGGCGGACCGGAGGAAACTCTTGGGAAACGCCTTGCCCGGTGGCTGGAGCAGCAGGCGCTCGCCCTGTTCGAGGAAGACGCCGCCTTCTATTGCGCGCGCGCCGGACTTCCTCCTGCTCCCGTCCGCCTGACCCGGGCGCGCCGCCGCTGGGGAAGCTGTTCGAGCGAAGGCGTCCTCCGCCTCAACTGGCGGCTGGTACAGGCACCCGACCATGTTCGCCGCTCGGTCGTGGCACACGAAGTCGCCCACCTCGTCCATTTCGATCATTCGCCCGCGTTCCACGCGCTGCTGGACCGGATCTACGAGGGCGAGATCGACGCCGCCAATCGCTGGCTTTCGCAGCGCGGACGCGCACTCTACGCCAGCTTCAGCTAGCGGAAATCCCCGAAGGCTACTATCTGTGGCCTATGCGCTTTCGAACGAGATTCAATGCAGCCGGCGGGATCGCCGATTTCTGGAACGAGTGGAAGAAGCCAACGCCCTATCGCTGGCCGATCCTCGCTCTCTCCTTCGCCATTTCCGGCACGATGTTCTACTGGCTGACCAAGGAAGAATATTACTATCCGCCCGAGGTGCCGCAGGTCACCTATATCACGACCTTCGCCGAAGGCCGGACCGACGAGGAAATCCGCCAGTCGAACATCGAGAACCAGCGCCGCAAGGATGAACTCGAGGCAGAGCGCGAGCGTATCGAACAGCGCCGGCGCGACCTCTACAAGAGCCTTGGCGCGGCAACCGGTCTCGATGTCGAGGCGATGGAAGCCGAGGCGGAAGCCGAACGCGCTGCGGAAGAACGGGCCGAACGCGAACGGCTGGCAGAACTTTTCGGCGAAAGCGACGAGCAAACGGACGGCACGGTTGAAACCGCAGGCGAGTGATCTGCGCTGGCTGGAGGCTGCGGCCCGGCTCGCATCGCGCGCGCGCGCGCAGTCCAGCCCCAACCCCGCGGTAGGCTGCATCCTCGTGAAGGACGCCCGCGTGATCGGGCGCGGCTGGACGCAGGATGGCGGCAGGCCCCATGCAGAAGCCATGGCTCTCCGGCAGGCTGGCGAAGGCGCAGCGGGAGCCACCGCCTATGTCACGCTCGAACCTTGCGCCCACCGCTCGGATCGCGGCCCTGCCTGTGCCGACCTGCTGGTCGAAGCCGACGTCGCACGCGTGGTCATCGGAGCGCAGGATCCCGATCCGCGCACTGCCGGGGAAGGTATCGCCCGGCTCCGCGCCGCCGGGATCGAAACGAGCATTCTTGCCTCTCCCCAGGTCGAGGACAGCCTCGCGGGCTATCTCACCCGGGCACGGTATGGGCGACCCTTCGTCACGCTCAAGCTCGCCATGTCGCTCGACGGCTGCATCGCGCTTGCCGACGGGTCCAGCCAGTGGATCACCGGCGAGGAAGCCCGCGCGCATGTCCATTCGCGCCGCGCCATGAACGATGCGATCCTCGTCGGCGGGGCGACCTGGCGGCACGACCTGCCCCAGCTCGACGTGCGTCTGGACGGTCTGCAGGATCGCAGCCCCCTGCGCGTCCTGCTGACCCGCGGCATTCCGCCAGACGGGGTGAAGGTCATCAACGCTCCGGCGCAGATCGCAACGCTTGGCGATGTGCAATATCTCTATGTCGAAGGCGGCGCGGGTGCGGCGGCCAGCTTCCTCTCCGCAGACCTCGTCGACCGGCTGGAAATCTACCGCGCGCCGATCCTGCTCGGCAAGGGAATGCCCGCGCTGGGCGACATCGGGCTGCAAAGCCTCGCCGGGGCACATGGCCGCTGGCAGCAGGTGGAGAGCCGCCAGCTTGGCAGCGACCGCTTCACCGCCTATCGCCGCACCAGACAGGAGGCTTAACGCAGATATGTTCACCGGCATCGTCACCGCCATCGGTACCATCGAAAGCGTCGAGCAGCGCGGCGATACGCGCATCCTCGTGGCCTGCCCCTTCGATCCGGGCGCGATCGAGATCGGCGCCTCCATCTCCTGCTCTGGCGTGTGCCTCACCGTGGTCACGCTGGGCGGCGAAAAGGGCGATGCCCGCATCGGCTTCGACGTATCGAGCGAAACAGTCTCGCGCACCGTGCGGGGCATGTGGGAAGAAGGCCGCAGGCTAAATTTCGAACCCGCGCTGCGGCTTGGCGACGAACTCGGCGGCCATCTGGTCACCGGCCATGTCGATACCGTCGGGGAAGTGGTCGCGAAGAACGAAAAGGGCGGCTCCTGGCAGCTCGCCATCCGCATCAGCCGCGCTTTCGCCCCCTTCGTGGCGGAAAAAGGCTCGATCACGGTCGACGGCGTATCACTGACCGTCAACGACCTGCGCGACCGCAGCGACGGCACCTGCGACTTCTCGCTGAACATCATCCCCCACACCGCCGAAGTGACGACACTGGGCGATCTGGCAGAAGGCGACCGCGTCAACCTCGAGATCGACGTGCTGGCACGGTATCTGAAGCGGATGCAGAGTCTGGCGGGGTAGCGTCAGGCAAGGACGACACCTCTGGCATACTGGCTGCATTACACGAATTTTCGCCGCAATCTGCCTGTCAGCTTGCGACGTCATAGCTGAGTAGCACGGTGATCCTTTCGCCGACCACTTTGAGCCTCCATCCCGACTGCTAGGTGTCGTGGGAGTCGCACGAAAGCGGACGGCGCGCGTCTTCGATGCTTCAGCAGTGCAAGCGTCTTCAGGCACGCCGTCCCGGAAGATCCGCTGACTACACCCAATAGCCTGCAAGCCTCCTTGTCGAAAGACTATGTTTAGTTGAACCGTGGAAGAATTCCGGACACTCAAATGGCAGGTTGAAGAAATTCCCAGTTCATATATTCGGGTGTCAGAACATTAATGGCCTCATTAGGTTTCGTGGACAAAGCTTGACTGGGGACTCGGACCTTGATTCAAGGCTGGCTTTTGGAGGCGGCCTTGGGCGAACGGATCGGCGTTACGGACGAAGAGTGGGAAGTGATCGGGGCGCTGCTGCCGCCTGAACGGGGGCGAGGCTGCCGCCCGGCACAGGATAACCGTCCCTATTTTGAAGGCATGATGTGGATCGCGCGAACCGGCGCGCAGTGGCGACACCTGCCGGACGAGTATGGCAAGTGGAACAGCGTCTTCCGGCGCTATCGACGATGGGTTACGACCGGCGTGTTCGATGCCATGCTGGAGACGCTGGCCGAGCTGGCGGGGCGCGACACAGCCGCCGACATGATCGATAGCACTGTGGTCCGGGCACATCATTGTGCCGTCGGCATAAAAAGGGGACTCAACAAACCGAGGCGCTTGGTCGATCGCGCGGCGGCTTCACCACCAAGCTCCACGCCAGGTGCGATGCCAGAGGTCTCCCGCTCGGCTTCGTGCTGACACCGGGACAGGCGCACGATGTGCAGGGCTTCGCTCCGCTGTTCCGCATGATAACCGATCGGATCGAGGCCTTCCTGGCTGATCGGGGATACGATGCCGATGCGATCCGCGAGGAAATCGAGGCCGCAGGCGCCGAGGCGGTGATCCCGGCCAAGGCGGGCCGGCGCGACCCCGTCCCGCACGACCGCGCCAAATACAAATGGCGCAACCTGATCGAGCGCCTGTTCAACAAACTCAAGAACTGGCGGCGCGTTGCGACCCGATACGACAAAACCAAGGAATCCTACCTTGGCTTCGTCGCGCTCGCCTCAGTCAAACTCTGGATACCCTTTGTCCACGAAACCTAG
>NZ_JBSXNU010000033.1:0-94124 GCF_056857815.1 Qipengyuania sp. B-5
GTGAACCTGGAAAACAGACTTTGCGATATCCAACCCGATGATGCTAACTTCCGACATGGACGCCTCCTCTCTAGTGGTGTTCAAACACCTCCACTATGGCACATCGATGCCGCCGGGGGGCGTCCACCCCATCACCCTAAAGTCAGTCCTTTATGCGCTGACTCGAAAACTCTCACCCGATCTTCGCCGGCAGTTCGAACAGCGTCATGAACCTTTCGGCAGCGTCCAACTCGCCCTCGATGCGCACGCCGACCTCCTTCGCCGGAACGCCGACGTAGAACATCGCGGCGAGCGAGGGGCCTGCGGGCGCAACGAAGATCGCGTCGCATTCCTCCGGCTCTACGCGCTGAACCGGCATCTGGCCTTCCGCCAGTTCCACCACGAAGCCGACCTCGGGAAAGCGGAAGCCGATGCGCGTGCGCCAGTCGCCCGCTTTCGCCGGGTCCAGCATGGTACGCAGCGACAGCATGAAGCTGGTGGGAGATAGCGGCAGCGTGGGATCGTGCTGCGCGCTCTTCGCGGCCCAGCGGCCCAGTTCCTGGATCAGCGGCTCGGCAGCATAGCCCCATTCGGTGAGTTCATAGACCTGCGCGCCGGAAGGCGGCGGCAGCACGCGCTTTGCGAGGACATTGGCAGCCTCCAGCTTTTCCAGCCGTTCGGTCAGCACCTTGGCCGAAATTCCGGGCAGGTTGGCCCGCAGCGCGGAAAAGCGCAGCGGCCCGAACATTAATTCCCTGACCACGAGCAGCGACCACCGCTCGCCAACCAGTTCCATGCCAAAGGCCGTGCCGCAGGCATCGTTATACCACTTGCCGTGCACGCCTGAACCGACTTCAGTTTCTTTTTGTAACTGCATAGTTGCTTTTAGTAACTCAATGCGTCACACAACACAAGTCCCGAGTCGCAGGCAGCAAGGAGAGGACCAATGACCAAGATGATTTTCGTGAACCTTCCGGTGGCAGATCTTGAAAAGTCCAAAGCCTTTTACGAAGCCATCGGTTTCACCAACAATCCGATGTTCAGCGACGATACCGCCGCCTGCATGGTCTTGTCGGACGCGATCTATGTCATGCTGCTAACGCATGCGAAGTGGAGCACCTTCACTACCAAGGCGATCCCCGACGCAAAAAAGAGCGCGCAGCTGATGCTGGCGATCAATTGCGAGGATCGGGCAGCGGTCGATTCTCTCACCGAAACTGCAGCCGCCAGCGGCGGTACACCGGACTGCAATCCGAAACAGGATCTCGGCTTCATGTACGGGCGCAGCTTCGAAGATCCCGACGGCCATATCTGGGAGCCGCACTGGATGGACATGCAGGCCGCAGTCGAGGGGCCGTCCGCCGAAGCGATAGCGCAATAATCGCCTGCTACCATTCGTAATCCGAGGAGAGAGACGATGAGCTATTTCGACGGTTTCGTAATTCCCGTTCCCACCGCAAATCGGCAAGAATTCATCGCGCACGCCGGTCAGGCTGACGGCGTGTTCAAGGACCAGGGCGCCACACGCATAGTGGAAGCCTGGGGTGACGATGTTCCCAAGGGCAAGGTCACCGATTTCCAGGGCGCAGTGCAGGCGAAGGAGGATGAAACGGTCGTCTTCAGCTGGATCGAATGGCCCGACAAGGCCAGCCGCGACGCGGTCATGGCCCGCTCCGAAGAGTGGATGAAGGACCCGCGCATGGATGCGGAAAAGAACCCCATGCCCTTCGACGGCAAGCGGATGATCTTTGGCGGATTCGACACGCTGGTCGACGAAGGCGAAGGCGGCGGCGACTATGCGGATGGATATCTCGTTCCCGTGCCCGAGGGAAAGAAGGAAGAGTACCGTGTGCTGGCCGCCAGGATGGCCCCTGTCTTTCGCGATCTCGGCGCCACCCGCGTGTTGGAGGCCTGGGGCGACGATTTGCCCGACGGCAAGGTTACCGACTTCAAGCGCGCGGTTAAGGCCGAAGGCGGCGAGAACGTCGTATTTTCCTTCGTCGAATGGCCCGACAAGACAACGCGCGATGCTGGTTGGGCAAAGATGATGGAGGATCACAAGGACGGCCCCGGCGATGACATGCCCTTCGACGGCAAACGCATGTTCTGGGGCGGCTTCCGCCCGATCGTCGATCTTTGAGGAGCGCCGCCATGACTGAACCCGTAATCATCTGGACCCTCGACTGGGTGCCCGGCGGCCCGCGCGGCTTCATGCGCGACCTGCGCCTGCGCTGGGCGTGCGAGGAAGCGGGCATTCCCTATCGCATCGAAACGGTCGGTTTCGACGACCGGCATACCAACCATCTCGATACCCAGCCCTTCGGCCAGGTTCCCATGCTGGAAGATGGCGATTTGCGCCTGTTCGAAAGCGGAGCCTGCCTGATGCACCTGGCGCGCAAAAGCGACAGGCTGATCCCGCAAGAGCCGTCCGGAGAGATCGAGGTTCTGCAATGGATCATGGCAGCGCTGAACTCGATCGAGATGGTGTCCATGCCCTGGATCGTCCTGAAATGGTCGAAGCAGGAGCTTCCCGGCATTACCGACTGGCTCGACAAGCAGCTGGACCAGATGGAGGCCGTGCTCGCCGAACGCGAATGGCTGGTGGGCGATCGCTTCACTGCAGCGGACCTGATGATGGCCGACGTCCTGCGTGTCGACCTGATCCGCAAGCACGGCAATCGCCCGGCGAGCGAAGCCTATGTTGCACGAATGACCGACCGGCCCGCCTTCCGCAAGGCGCACGCCGACCAGATGGCCCACTTCGCGGCCGCAGACGCAAAAAGAGAGGAAGTTTCACATGGCTGACAAGCAAGGCGATTTCGTCTGGTACGAACTGATGACGAGCGATGCAGACGCGGCGCAGGCGTTCTACGAACCCCTGCTCGGCTGGAAATTCGCGGGCAGCGGCACACCGGGAATGGATTACCGGCTTGGCAGCAAGGGCGACACCGAAGTGGTCGGGCTGCTCGAACTGACCGAGGACATGACCAAGGGCGGCGCGCGCCCGGCCTGGATCGGCTATATCGCGGTCGACGATATCGACGTTTCGCTCGCCGCGCTGAAAGACAAGGGCGGACAGCTCTTCATGGGGCCGAATCACCTCGAGGGCGTGGGCCACATGGCGATGGTCGCGGATCCGCAGGGTGCGCCTTTCTATCTCATGCAGCCCGAAGGCGAAGGCAGCCAGTCTTTCGCCAAGCACGAACCACGCGAAGGCCATTGCGCCTGGAACGAGCTGGTCAGCGCCGACCAGGCCGGCGCCCACGCCTTCTACACCGCACTGTTCGGCTGGGAGAAGGCCGACAGCATGGATATGGGCGAAATGGGCTCTTACGACATATACAGCACCGACGACTATACGCTCGGCGCGATCATGCAGAAAACCGCCGAAATGCCCGCCAGCATGTGGAGCTATTATTTCCGCGTGCCCGAAATCGATGCTGCGGTGGATTACGTGAAGACCAATGGCGGCCAGGTCATCAACGGACCCATGGAAATTCCCGGCGGCGAGTACGTCTTCAACGCCATCGATCCGCAGGGCGCGATGTTCAGCATCATCGGCAAGAAGGGAGGCTGAGCCATGGCCGACTATACCTTCTTCACCAATCCCATGAGCCGTGGCCAGATCGTGCGCTGGGCACTGCACGAAGCGGGGGGCGGATTACGACACGCAAATCGTCGACTGGCAGGACAAGCCGCAGGCGCTGCTCGACGCCAACCCGATGGGCAAAGTGCCGACTCTGGTCCATCACCATAACGGCCACGACCACGTCGTCACCGAATGCGCGGCGATCTGCCATTACCTGGCCGCCATGCAGGCACCTGACCTCATGCCAAAGCCAGAGGAAACGGCTGACTATTTCCGCCTCCTCTTCTTCGCCACCGGGCCTGTCGAGCAGGCGATCACCGCGCATTCGATGGGATGGAAGCCGACCGAGGAACAGCAGGGCATGGCGGGTTTCGGCAGTTACGAACGCACGGTCGATGCGCTCGAAACGCTGCTGCTCAACCGCGACTATGTCTGCGGAGAACGCTTTACCATGGCCGATGTCTATGTCGGCAGTCAGGCAATCTGGGGCACCGACTTCGGCACGCTGCCCAAGCGTGATGCGATCGTGGCCTATGCCGACAGGTGCAAGGAAAGACAGGCCTACAAGGAGGCCAAGGCGATCGACAACCAACTGATCGAGGAGAGCAAGAATGGCTGAGAAACTAACCACCGTGCTGTGGTTCGATGGCGACGCGGAAGAAGCCGCGCGGTTCTATGCGGACACGTTTCCCGATAGCTCGGTAGGCAACATCTTCCGCGCACCCTCCGATTTTCCCGGCGGGAAGAAGGGCGACGCATTGACTGTGGACTTCACAGTGATGGGGCGCAGCTTTTCCGGTCTCAACGGCGGGGACATGTTCAAGCCCAACGAAAGCGTCAGCTTCATGATCGTGACCGAGGACCAGGCCGAAACCGACCGCTACTGGAACGCGATTGTCGGCAATGGCGGGCAGGAAAGTGCCTGCGGCTGGTGCAAGGATAAATGGGGCTTCAGCTGGCAGATCACCCCGCGCACGCTGCTGGAATCGCAAATGGCAGGCGGCGATGAAGCCCGCCGCGCCTTCGAGGCGATGATGACGATGCAGAAGATCGACATCGCTGCAATTGACGCCGCCCGCAAGGGAGGTTGAGGCTATGCCTCGCAAGATCACCGGCGCCGCCTTCCTTTCGCTCGACGGGGTGATGCAGGCCCCCGGAGGGCCGACCGAGGATCCGACCGGAGGATTCGAGGAAGGCGGCTGGGTCTTCAAGCTGTGGGACGAGGGAATCGAGGAAACGCTCGGATCGCTGTTCTCAGGCGATTACGACCTGCTTCTGGGCCGGCGGACCTATGACATCTTTGCCGCCTACTGGCCCTATGCCGAAGGCGATGAAAAACCGATGGGCGAAGCCTTCGACCGCGCGAACAAATACGTACTTACCCGCGGCAATCAGCCGCTCGAATGGCAGAACAGCCACCGCCTCTCCGGGGTAGAGGATGTCACCGCGCTCAAGGAAGGAGACGGCGCGGACCTGATCATCCAGGGGTCGAGCACGATCTATCCGGCACTGCTGGCCGCAGGGCTGATCGATACGCTCATCACCATGACCTATCCCGTCCTGCTCGGCAGCGGGAAGAGGCTGTTCGGGGAAGGCACACCCACAGACAGGTTGGAGATGACCGACCACCGGGTGACCGACAAGGGCACGGTCGTCGCCACCTACCGCCCCGGAGGAGCGCTGCCGCCCTATCCCGACGAAGGTCCCATCCCGGTTACCAGCGAACGCGAACTGGCCCGCCGCGCGCGGATGGAAGCGGGAGATTGGTGATGCTCGTACTCCACGGACACCCGTTCTCGTCCTATACTTGGAAAGCGTTGATCCCGCTCTATGCGAACGGAACGTCGTTCGAGTTCCGCCAGGTCGATCCTACCTTGCCGAAGTTCGAGAGCTTCACCGGCAAGGCGCACCCTTCCGGGCAATTCCCGGTGCTCGTCGATAGTGAGGCCATCGTGGTCGAAGCGACCAGCATCGTCGAGCATCTGGCGGTTCACCACCCCGGTGTGGCCCCGCTCATCCCGACCGACCCGGCCGAAGCCGTTGTTGCGCGGATGCTCGACCGCGTGTTCGACAATTACGTGATGGGCAATATGCAGCGCGTCATAGCGGCCTATTTCGTCGACAAGGACGATCCCGGCGCAGGCGGGCTGCGGGACGAACCGTTCTTACCCGAAATTGCCGCGGGTAAAGCCGGGTTGCGCCGGAGCTATGCCTGGCTTGAACGGTGGCTTTGCGAAAACGAACTGCCGCCGCATGTCAGCCTGGTGACCTGCGCCGCCGCGCCCGCGCTATTCTACGCCGACTGGGTCGAGCGCATTCCCGGTTCCTGCCCACGTCTTTCCGCGCTGCGCGCCGAACTGCTCACCCTTCCCGAAGTCGCGCGCTGCATCGACGATGCCCGCCCCTATCGTCCCCTTTTCCCTTACGGCGCGCCAGACCGGGACTAACTTCATCGAGGAGAGGACTTTCTGATGACCGACACCAAGGAACTGACCATTACCCGCCTGATCGACGCCCCGCCGGAAACGGTGTGGGAGGTGATGACGAACCGCCAGACCGAGTGGTGGTGCCCCAAGCCGTGGCGCGCCGAGATCGACCATCAGGATCGCCGCGCAGGTGGGCACTGCGATATGACGTTTTACGGCCCCGACGGCGAGAAGATGCCGCAGAACGGGATCTACCTCGCCTGGGACGAAGGGCAACGCTTCGTGACCACCGACGCGGTAACCGGCGATTTCGAACCCGCAGGGCCGTTCATGATCGGCATATGGGAGATCGCTCCCGCCGAAGTGAATGGGGGCACCGGCACACGCTATACCGCCCGTGCGCGACACTGGACCGACGAAGCGAAGAAGCAGCACGAGGAAATGGGTTTTGAGGAAGGCTGGGGCGCTTGCGCCGACCAGCTCAAGGCGCTGTGCGAAGAAGGAGGCTGAGCCGTGGCCGACGACTTTGCCCGCATGCACTACCCCGGCGAAAGCCCCGAATACCGTCAGGCGCGCAACACGCTGCTCGCTGCAGAGATCGCGCTGCGGCGGCAGACCGAGGCGGTGGCGGAAATGCGCCGCGCGCTACCGCCTGGCGGCGAGGTGCCTGAGGACTATGTATTCGAACGCATCGGAGCCTTTTCCCGCCCGGAGAAGGTGCGACTGTCCGAACTGTTCGGCGAGTTTCCGTCGATCATGCTCTACAGCCTGATGTACGGGCCGGATCGCGATGCCGCCTGCCCCGGCTGCACCCATCTGCTCGACTGCGCCGAAGGCGCGGCGCGGCACCTGCCATACCGCGCGCCGCTCTATGTCGTTTCCCGTTCGCCCATCGCCAGGCTTTCCGCCTGGGCGCATTCGCGCGGCTGGAACCACCTGCAGATGCTGTCCACCGCAGGCAACGACTATAGCAGAGATTACTACGGCTACACCGCCGGCCTCACCCCAGCGATGCGCGCCGAGCGCGGCTACGCGGACGACGAGAACTGGGATGAGCCGATGCTCAACGTGTTTCGCCGGGATGGCGACAAGGTGCGCCATTTCTGGGGGAGCGAGCTGGTCTATGCCCCGGAGGATCCCGGTCAGCACCATCGAGGCCTCGATTTCTTCGATTCGTTGTGGGGACTGCTCGATACGACCCCCGAAGGACGCGGGACCGACTACTTCCCTAAGGTAACTTATCCTGCCGATGCGGTAGGCTAGCGCGACACGGCAAGATCGGGATCAGCCGATGGCACGTGACCTTCGCAGCGTCTGGTAGGCTTCGACAACGCGGTTCAGCCGGGTCTCGAATTGCCGGTCGCCCCCGTTGCGATCGGGATGATAGCGACGGACGAGTTCGGTGTAGCGGCGCCGCAACCTGCCCTTGTCGATGTTGGTGCCAAGCCCCATCACCTCCAGCGCCTCGGCCTCCTCGCGGCTGAAGCGGCCGTCCATCGCCATCTCTGCTTCGCGCTGGGCACGGCTCCTGATACCGCCGGCACGCGCCGAAATCGCGTCGAGTGGATCGTCGTAATCCGCCCAGCGTGGCATACCGTCGACGCCGGCAGTGGGTCTGAAAGTCGGGCTTTCCGTGCGCCAACCGCTCGTGGGACCCTGCGCATCGAGGATTTCCTCCGCGCTCATCCCTTCGAACCAGTCGTAGCCCGCGTTGAATTCTCGCACGTGATCCAGGCACATCCAGCGCCACTGGCCCGGCCCGTCGTAGCGGTGTCCGCTGCCCGGCGCGCGGAACTCTCCCGGCTCGTTGCAGGAGGGGTGATCGCACACCCTACCGGTATCTTCGTATCTTCCGTGAAACCTTGACTGGCGCATTCGTTGTAGGATGGGGTGCGAAACCCTGTATGGAAAGACCCGAAGGGAGATTCGAACGAATGGCCGAAACGGTCCAGCAGGAAATGGAACGTCTCTTGACCGAGGCCTTCAGCCCCACGCGGCTCGACGTGATCAACGACAGCGCCAAGCACCACGGTCATGCCGGGGACGACGGCAGCGGGGAATCGCATTTCACAGTGGTGATCGAAGCCACCGCCTTTGCCGACAAAAGCAGGCTGGAACGCCAACGCATGGTCAACCGCGCGCTGGGCGACATTCCGGGCGAGCGGGTGCACGCCCTTGCCATTCAGGCTTCGGCACCGACGCCCTAACGATCGGGCATGAAAAACATCACATAGATCAGCCGACCATTCTCAAGGCTTGTTCCGAACCCAGGCCCCGCAGTGTGCCATAGCCAGGGTCTCAGCAGCACCAGCCGGTTAAATCGCATCGGGACTTCCATAATCTGATCCCATTTCTGCGGATCACGGCCATCCTGTTCAACCATGCCAATCTGCATCGCTTTAGCATCACGGAACCCCATTGTTTCACATTCCTGAAGGTTCAACGGAGCGCGTTCGCTACCGGTTCTTTTGTGACGAAAAAACCGCGTGCCACCCCGAGAGTCTTCGTCTCGTGACAGATAAAGAATGCCTGACCAGTATCCGGGATCGATGTGGACCTGAGCATCGGAGGGATCACTTGCCAGCGTAATACGGCATTTCATATGGCTCATGGGGGGATCGAGCGGTTTGAGCCGCTCGCCAGTTATCTGCATCACCGCATTCGTGAGCCCGGGCAGTTCGAGACGCTGCAACGAATTGCGCCCAGGGAAAGGCCCTTCGAAATCGGGATAGTCAAGCCCCAGCGCTTCTTCTCTCGTCTTCTCCGGATGGACAAGAAAATCATCGACTACGATCAAAGAGGTTGTCATGGTCTGCAGTGCTAATGGGTAGGGATCGCTAACGCAATTCGGCGAGAAACATGATCGAACACATACTAACTCCTACCACCCACGATCTCGGCCAGTTCGAGGTCCGACGCGTGCTGCCCTCGAAGAAGCGAACGATGATCGGCCCCTTCATCTTCGTCGACCAGTTCGGCCCGGCGCAACTCGATCTCGGCAGCGGGATGGACGTGCGGCCGCATCCGCACATCAACCTCGCCACGGTCACCTGGCTGTTCGAAGGCGCGATCGATCACCGCGACAGTATCGGCAGCTTCGCCACCATCCGGCCAGGACAGGTCAATCTGATGACGGCGGGGAAAGGCATCGTCCATTCCGAACGCTCCCCGGCGGCAGAGCGCAACGCCGGTCCGCGGCTCTATGGGATGCAGACCTGGCTCGCCCTACCCGACGGGCGCGAGGAAATCGACCCGGCGTTCGAAGCGGTGACGGATCTTCCTATCGTCGAGGATGGCCGGGCGCGGGCTATCGTCATCATGGGCGAATTGTGGGGCGAACGTGCGCCCACCACCACCCATGCCGATACGATCTACGCCGAAATCGTTCTCGGTGCAGGCGGCGCCATCCCGCTTGAAGAAGATGCCGACGAACGCGCCGTCATGCTGGTGGGCGGCGAGGCCAGCGTCGACGGGCACGAGCTTAAGCTTTACGAACTCGCCGTGCTCCAGCCCGGGCGCGACATGACGCTGGAAAGCAAATCGGGCGCCCGCGTAATGCTGCTGGGCGGCGAGGCATTCGAGAACAAGCGCCATGTCTGGTGGAACTTCGTCAGCTCCAGCCGCGACCGGATCAATCAGGCGAAGGAAGACTGGCGCGAACGCCGCTTCCCCGAAGTACCCGGCGACAGCGAAGAGCGCATTCCCCTGCCCGAAGGCGAGCCCAAGACCGTCACCTATCCCTGAAGGAAATCCCATGAGTTTCGAAGGCAAGACCGCCTGGATCACCGGCGCATCCTCCGGCATCGGGGCTGCCTTGGCGAAAGAATGGGCCAGCCGGGGCGCAAACATCATCCTGTCGGGCCGCGACGAGGGTCGGCTGAGCGCGGTCGCAGGACGGCTCGAAACGGAGACGCTTACCCTGCCCTTCGATGTCCGCGACTCCCAGGCGATGAGTGAAGCTGCGGACACCGCTATCGGCTGGAAGGACGGGATCGACATCTTCGTCGCCAACGCCGGCATTTCGCAGCGCAGCCCGGCAGTCGACACCGCCATGCAGGTCTACCGCGACATCATCGAGATCGACCTCACCGCGCAGATCGCCGCGACGCAGGCGCTGCTTCCGCACATGACCGGGCGCGGCAGCGGGAGGCTGGTGTTCGTCTCCTCCATCGCGGGCAAGGTGGGCGTGCCCATGCGCACTGCCTATTGCGCGGCGAAGCACGGCCTGATCGGTTATGCCGACGCGCTGCGCGGAGAGCTGTCGCAAAGCGGGATAGACGTGCACGTCATCTGCCCCGGCTCGGTCGCCACCGATGTCAGCCGCAACGCGCTTACATCCGACGGAACCAAGCGCGGGCGCAGCGACGAGGTGATCGACAACGGCATCGCGCCCGAAGATGCCGCCAAGCGGATCGTCGATGCGATCGAGCTCAACCAGCGCGAGATCATCGTAGCCGAAGGTATGGAAGAAGCGATGGGCGAGATGCGCCGCACGCCGGACCAGCTGTTCGACCAGGTCGCCGGTATGGTGGCGAAAGGGTATATGGAAAAGATGCAGTCCGAATGATGGATCAAATCCGCGTTACCCTCGCCAACGGGATCGAACTCGATTGCGTCGATACCGGTCCGCGCAGCGCGCCGGTGTTGATCTTCCTTCACGGCTTTCCCGAAAGCCGCCGGACCTGGCGGCACCAGATCGCGCATTTCAGAGATCGCTATCGCTGCATCGCGCCCGACCAGCGCGGCTATCGCGGATCGTCCAAGCCGGAGGGGGTGGAGAATTATACTCCGGACAAGCTGGTGGGGGACATCTTTCTGCTGGCCGACGCCTTGGGAGTGAAGGAATTCACGGTGGTCGGCCACGACTGGGGCGGCGCAATCGCCTGGGGTGTGGCCATGGCGGGGCAGGAGATGGGCAGCGTGAAGCGCGCCATTATCGCCAACGCGCCGCACCACGCAGTCTTCCAGAAGCTGCTCTACACCTCGCCCGTGCAGCGCGAGGCGAGCCAATACATGCGCGGCTTCCGCGATCCCGCCAACGATGCGCTGGTGCGCGAACATGGCCTTGGCGGCCTGCTGATGCAGGAGATCAAGTGGGACGCGCCTGACAAGATGGAGCCGGATGAGCGCGCACGCCTGCTGGAAGAATGGCAGGACCGCGATGCCGCCTTCGCGATGCTCAACTGGTACCGCGCCAGCCCCATCGATATTCCGCCGATGGATGCGCCCTTCGAGCCTCCCGAAGACTGGTCGCCCCCGCCTTTCCCGCGCCTGCACATTCCCACGCTGGTCATCTGGGCGCAGGACGATCTTGCCCTGCCGCCGGAAAACACCGCCGAACTCGCCAACCATGTCGAGGACCTGACGCTCGTCGAGGTGCCGGACTGCGGCCATTTCGTGCCGTGGGAAGCGCCCAAGGCGGTCAACGCGGCAATGGAGGAATTCCTCGAACGGACGGCCTAGCCGCCGAGCCACTCCACCCATGCGCCATGCGGATGCGCATTGGCGAGATGCTCTGCCTCTTCGCCTCCGGGCCAGTATCGTACCTTGAGCTCGTGCTGGAAGGTCTTGCGATTGGTTTCGAGCGCGACATGCGCCAGCGGCCTCTCCGAAGTCGCTGCGGCTCCCGCCTCCTGTAATGCTTTCTCGATCCGCTCCTGCGTGAAATCCGGCAGATATTGCCACATGATCGAATGCGCGATCACGCGCGTCGCGCCCTCGCCTTGTTCGCGTGCAAGTTCTTTCTCGACCCAGTCTCCGGCATCCATCCGCTCGATCTCGGGGGGCATGCGCTCGGCCAGTGCAATCGCGGCGTCGATCCGCGCCATCCTGCCGGTCGCTTCGGGCCAGACATAGCTCTTGAGGCGCAGCGCCTGCCGTTCGTCGGTCAGGTCGACCGGCGAGATGTCGCTGCCCCGGGCATCGGTGAAGCCGATGTCGGTGGCTGGTGGGGGCGGGCCGCGCCATTCGGGCTCGATCTGCATCCGGCTGGTGCTCGGGCCAGTGGCCACGCCGCCGAGATTATAGCGATAACGGCCCATCATCGTATTGATGCCGGCGCTCGCCCCGATCTCGAGGAATTCGAACTGCCCCGTCGTGCGACCATCCGCCAGCCACAGCAGCGCTGCAGCGAAACTGGCAGAACGCCCTGCCTCATTGGTCTGCGGCGGTCCGTCGAGCCAGGGCATGAGCTGCGCATCATAGGCTTCCACGATTTCGCGAATGAGCGCGTCGACATCGTCCTGCGACGCGACCCGGCCTGCGTACACATCCTCCAGCCGGGGCTCTTCCCCCGTCAGCAGCAGGTTGTGGATTCCGCCCGCAATCCTGAGCGGCATGGCATCGCGCAGCCCCAGGCCCTGCCAGGCGAATATCCGGCGTGCGGTGGCAGCCTGGCTGCTCTCCAATGCCAGCAGCGCGCGGATGACCTGCGCCGTACCCGGTGCGCCTGCCTTTTCGGCGTGCTCTGCCTGCCATTCGATCGCTTCGGGGACCGAAACCATATCCATCACGCCGTCATCGGCCATATCCGTTGCCCTTTTTCGTCCGTGACCCTATCTGCCGCACCGCAATGACCGACAGTCTTACCTTTGCCATTCCCAAGGGCCGCATCCTCGAAGAGGCGCTGCCCGTCATGGCGCGCGCGGGCGTCGTGCCGGAAGATGCCTTTCACGACAAGGCGAACCGCTCGCTGACATTCGCTACTAGGCGCGAAGACATGCGCCTGATCCGCGTGCGCGCCTTCGACGTGGCGACTTTCGTTGCCCATGGTGCAGCGCAGCTGGGCATCGTGGGTTCCGACGTGATCGAGGAATTCGACTATGCGGAACTTTATGCTCCGGTCGATCTCGATATCGGCCGCTGCCACCTCTCGGTGGCCGAACCTGCTGGCGCCCGGGCGACCAACGGGGCCAGCCACCTGCGCGTCGCGACGAAATATCCCAACCTGACCCGCCGCCATTTCGAGGCGCGCGGCATCCAGGCCGAATGCGTGAAGCTGAACGGCGCGATGGAGATCGCCCCCGAACTCGGTCTCGCCGGGCGGATCGTCGATCTCGTGTCGACCGGTACCACGCTGCGCGAAAACGGGCTCGTCGAAACCAGCCGCATCATGGACATCACCGCGCGTCTGATCGTCAATCGCGCTGCGCTGAAAACCGATCCGCGGGTCGGCGCACTGGTCGAGGCCTTTCGCGCGATCAGCGAAGAACGGAGCGCCGCCTGATGCAGTTGCTCCGCACTTCCGACGCCGATTTCGAGTCAAAGTTCGAACGTGTCGTGCGCGACCGGCGCGAGAGCGATGCGCAGGTGGGTCGCGATGTCCGCGACATCCTCAATGAGGTGCGCGAGCGAGGCGACGGTGCGCTGGTGGAATATACCAAGCGTTTCGATCAGCATAACCTCACCGGCGATGCCGACTGGTCGATCTCAAAGGGGGAGTGCAAGGCAGCCTACGACCGACTCGACGGCGAACTGCGCGAAGCGCTCGAAACCGCTGCGACACGTATCCGCGCCTATCACGCAGGCCAGCTGCCCGAGGACCGCGATTATACCGACGATATCGGCATGCGGCTCGGCGCGCGCTGGAACGCGGTGGAGGCTGCCGGTCTCTACGTCCCCGGCGGACGCGCGGCCTATCCGTCCTCGCTGCTGATGAACGCCATTCCCGCCAAGGTCGCGGGCGTCGAGCGGCTGGTGGTTGCCACGCCCACGCCCAAGGGCGAGGCGAACGACCTCGTACTGGCCGCCGCGCATGTCGCCGGCGTGGACGAAATCTGGCGTGTCGGCGGCGCGCAGGCGGTGGCCGCGCTCGCCTATGGCACGAAGCGGATCGAACGCGTCGATGTAATCACCGGACCAGGCAATGCCTGGGTCGCCGAAGCCAAGCGCCAGCTTTACGGCGTGGTCGGCATCGACATGGTCGCAGGGCCCAGCGAAATCCTCGTCATCGCCGACGGGAACAACGACCCCCAGTGGATCGCCGCCGACCTACTGAGCCAGGCCGAGCACGACCCTACCAGCCAGTCGATCCTGATCACCGACGACCGCGGACTTGCCGCACAGGTCGAGGATGCGATCGATCTGGAATTTCTAAACCTTCCTACCGCGAAGACCGCCAAGGCAAGCTGGGACGATCATGGGCTGATCGTCATCGTCGACAGCCTTGACGAAGCGCCCGCACTGTCCGATCGCCTTGCCGCCGAGCATGTCGAAATCGCGACCGACGATCCCGAGGCGATCTTTGCGAAGCTGCGGCATGCGGGCAGCGTCTTCCTCGGCCGCAATACGCCCGAAGCGGTGGGCGACTACATCGCCGGCCCGAACCACGTCCTTCCCACCGGCCGCCGCGCACGTTTCGCCAGCGGTCTGTCGGTGCTCGATTTCATGAAGCGCACCAGCTTCATCGGCGCATCCGAAGATGCGCTGCGGGCCATCGGCCCCGCCGCCGTGCGCCTGGCCGAGGCCGAGGGCCTCCCCGCGCATGCCCTTTCGATTTCCAGGAGGCTTGCTTGAGCCATAATCCCCGTTCCCAATCCCGCAGCGCCGCCCGCCTTGGTGCAGTGCAGGCACTCTACCAGCAGCAGATGGAGAAAACCGCGACCGCGAAGCTACTGAACGAGTTCCACCAGCACCGTCTCGGCAAGGTGATCGAGGACGACGAATATGCCGATGCCGACGTCGATTTCTTCGACGATGTCGTCAGAGGCGTGGATGCGCGCCGCGAAGAGATCGACGAAATGCTGACCGCGCGGCTCGCCTCGGGCTGGACGCTCGCACGGCTCGACAAAACCATGCTCCAGATCCTGCGCGCCGGCACCTATGAGCTTATTGCGCGCAACGACGTACCCAAAGCCGCAGCCATCAGCGAATATGTCGATGTCGCCAAGGCCTTCTTCGACGACCGCGAAGCCAAGTTCGTCAATGGCATCCTCGATGCTGTGGCCAAAGAGGCGGGACGCTGAACGAGCGCGAGTTCATATCTGCCCTGCGTGCGATGGCAACTGCGCCCGAAGCGCGCGGACTGGAAGACGATGCCGCGGTCATCGAGATTGGCGGCGAGACACTGGTCCTGACCCACGATACGCTGGTCGACGGCGTGCATGTCCTCGAAGGGCAGGACCCGGCAGACATTGCGTGGAAGCTGGTGGCAGTGAACCTGTCGGACCTCGCCGCCATGGGTGCGAAGCCAATGGGCATTCTCGTATCGCATATGCTGGGCGACGACGATCACCGCTTCATCGCCGGACTGCGCGAGATTTGCGAGACATATGACGTCCCGCTGCTGGGCGGTGACACCGTGCGTGCCGAAGGCCACCGCGTCTGGGGCTGCACCGCGATAGGGCGTGCAACTCATCAGCCTGTGCCGTCGCGGAGTGGAGCCCTTCCCAACGACGCGGTCTATCTGGGCGGCCCGATCGGAAAGGCGATGACCGGATTCGAGAGCCTGCGAGATGACGGCGAGGAGGATGACACCGCCTATCGCCGCCCCACCCCGCAGCTTGAACTTGGCGAAAAACTCGCGCCCCTCGTTAGCGCGATGATGGACGTATCCGACGGACTTCTGCTCGACGCATCACGCATTGCCGATGCCAGCAAGGCCACGCTATCGCTGAGCCGCGAGGCGCTGGAGCCACTCGCACCGCAAGGCAGGCTGGACGAGGCCTTGCGCTGGGGTGACGACTACGTCCTGCTGTGCACCGGACCCGCCGGGCTGGAGGCAGAATTGCCGCTCACGCCCATCGGCGAAGTCCTGAAAAGAGGTTCCTCCGCGCTGCTCCTCAACGGCGAACCTCCCCATGGCGATCTGGGCTTTACGCACTGAACTTTCGGGCCGAGGCAGAAAAAGGCGCGGAAATGTGCGCGACTGCCCCCTTGCCAGCAATTCAATGCCCCTTATACCTTCCCGCCATCATGCGTCGGCGTCTCCCATGCCGGGTCGCATCAAACATATAAACGGGAGGGGAGTTTTTCGTGGACCTTGTAATCCTATCCATAGGGTTGGGACTGTTGGCCGTCGTGTACGGCTTCGTCACCAGCCGCCAGGTGCTCAATGCGGGCGCAGGCAATGAGAAAATGCAGGAAATCGCCGCCGCCATCCAGGAAGGCGCGCAGGCCTATCTGAAGCGGCAGTACACTACCATCAGCTTCGTCGGCGTCGTCGTGGCCGCACTGGTCTTCGTTTTCCTCGGCATCATTCCGACTGTCGGTTTCGTTATCGGGGCGGTCCTGTCGGGCGTCGCGGGCTTCATCGGGATGAATATCTCGGTGCGATCCAACGTGCGGACGGCCGCCGCCGCGCAGAGCGGGTTGCAGCAGGGTCTCACCCTCGCCTTCCGCGCAGGTGCCATCACCGGCATGCTGGTGGCGGGCCTCGCCCTCCTCGCGATTGCCGTGTTCTTCTGGTACCTTGTCGGTCCGGGCGGACACGCCCCCAATAGCCGTGAAGTGATCGACGGTCTCGTCGGCCTCGCCTTCGGTGCCTCGCTGATCTCGATCTTCGCGCGTCTGGGCGGCGGTATCTTCACCAAGGCAGCTGATGTCGGCGCCGATCTCGTCGGCAAGGTCGAGGCAGGTATTCCCGAAGACGATCCGCGCAACCCCGCGGTGATCGCTGACAATGTTGGCGACAATGTCGGCGACTGCGCCGGTATGGCTGCCGACCTGTTCGAAACCTACGTCGTCACTGTGGGCGCGACCATGGTTCTCACCGCCTTGCTGCTCGGCGAGCGGCTGGGCGAGCTGCTGCTACCGATGATGGCGCTGCCTCTGCTGATCGGCGGGGCGTGCATCGTGACCAGCATCATCGGGACCTATTTCGTGAAGCTGAGCAAAGGCGGCACGAATGTGATGGGCGCGATGTACAAGGGTTTCATCGTAACGGCGGTCCTGTCGATCCCGCTCATCTGGGTAGCGATCAATGTATCGCTCGGCGGCATGGGGACCGAAATCGGTGCGGCGATTTCCGGCATCGATGTGGGCGCTCCGCTGGCGGAGGAAGGCACGGCCGAGCAGGTCACCAGCTTCACCGGCTGGGACCTGTTCTGGTGCTCGCTGATCGGTCTTGCCATCACCGGCCTGATCATCTGGATCACCGAATACTACACCGGCACCAACTATCGTCCGGTGAGGTCGATCGCCAAGGCTTCGGAAACGGGTCACGGCACCAACGTAATCCAGGGCCTTGCCATCAGCCTTGAATCGACCGCGCTGCCCACGATCCTGATCGTGGCGGGCATCATTTCGACCTTCCAGCTCGCCGGACTCATGGGCATTGCCTATGCGGCGACAGCGATGCTGGCATTGGCTGGCATGGTCGTGGCGCTCGATGCCTACGGCCCGGTAACTGACAATGCAGGCGGCATCGCCGAAATGGCCGGTCTGGACGACAGCGTCCGCGAAAAGACCGACCTGCTCGACGCGGTGGGCAACACCACCAAGGCAGTGACCAAGGGATATGCGATCGGATCGGCCGGCCTAGCCGCGCTGGTGCTGTTCGCTGCCTATACCACCGACCTCGCCGAGTTCTTCCCGAACGCCGACGTCGATTTCAGCCTCGAGAACCCCTACGTCATCGTGGGTCTGCTTCTAGGCGCTTTGCTCCCGTACCTGTTCGGTTCGATGGGCATGACCGCCGTGGGCCGCGCTGCGGGCGACGTGGTCAAGGACGTGCGCGAACAGTTCGCTGGCGATGCGGGCATCATGGCCGGCACCAGCAAACCGAACTATGCGCGGACAGTGGATCTCGTCACCAAGGCGGCGATCCGGGAAATGATTATTCCATCGATGCTGCCGGTGCTCGCACCGATCGTGGTCTATTTCCTGATCACTTTCATCGCGGGACAGGAAAACGGCTTTGCCGCGCTTGGCGCATTGCTGCTCGGCGTGATCGTCGGCGGTATCTTCGTCGCGCTTTCCATGACCGCAGGTGGCGGCGCGTGGGACAATGCGAAGAAGTACATCGAAGACGGCAATCACGGCGGCAAGGGCAGCGAAGCCCACAAGGCCGCGGTGACCGGCGATACCGTGGGCGATCCCTACAAGGATACCGCGGGCCCCGCCGTCAACCCGATGATCAAGATCACCAACATCGTCGCACTGCTGCTGCTGGCGGCTCTCGCGGCTGGCTGATCGCTTCGATCACACTGCTCGAATGGGCGGCGGCACCCCGGTGTCGCCGCCTTTTTCTTGACGCTCACGTAAACGGAACGCACATGCCTCAGCGTGAGTGATAGCATGACCCCAGAACAACTCGTCGCCGGCCTCGTCCGCCTGCTGACCGTTACGCCAGCTGGCGACAACGCCTTTACCGGCGGCCAGCAACCAGGCGGCATCGGCCGCGTCTTCGGCGGACAGGTGATCGCGCAGGCGCTCCAGTCCGCACAGGTGACCGCACCCGAAGGCATGGAGGCGCATTCGCTTCACGCCTACTTTCTGCGCGGCGGGCGCGAAGGCGTGGACATCGACTATGCGGTCGCCGCCGATTTCGACGGGCGCAGCTTCGCCAACCGCCGGGTTGTGGCGCGGCAGGACGGCGCGGCCATCCTCAATCTAACCGCCAGCTTCCAGCTTCCGGAGGAAGGGCTGGAGCATGACGATTGCCCCATGCCCGACGTGCCCACCCCAGAAGATTTGCCGTCCGACACGGAGATGCGGAAGAAATTCCTCGCCGAAATGGGCGAAATCTCCGATGCCCAGCGCGAACTGATGACCCGCCCGCGCCCCATAGAGATGCGCACCAGTGGCAAGCTCCACTGGATGAATGCGGACAAGAAGCCGCCCCGCGCCCACAGCTGGTTCCGCGCCGCAGCCGCATTGCCCGACGATCCGGCGCTGCACCGCGCCGTGATCGCCTATGCCAGCGATTACACCCTGCTGGGCACCTCTGCCCTGCCCCACGGCCTGAGCTGGGCGCGTGGCGAACTCAAGGGAGCCAGCCTCGACCACGCTATCTGGTTCCATCGCCCTGCGCGCGCCGACGAATGGCTGCTCTATGCCACCGACAGCCCGTGGTCCGGCGGAGGCCGCGGCTTCAACCGCGGACGGATCTTCAACCGCGATGGAGAACTGGTGGCGAGCGTGGCGCAGGAAGGCGTTGTTCGGAAAGCGCGGCGCGGCTGAACTTAGGGTGATGAAAATAACGCAAGCCAAACGCGCATAAACACTGTAGGGGCCGCTTAACCGCAGGTCGCGTGGTTGCCGATAGTACCGGCGAGCGACCCGATAGCCGCGCCGAGTGCGGCTTCCGCTTCCCCCTTCTACCCTCGGCGCCGCGCAACAATGCGGCGTCTCTTTCGTTTGTGAGCATCATGAGTTTCGAAACACTCCCGCCGATGATCGGCGAAGCCCTTTCCGAGCGCGGATATACTGCCCTCACCCCCGTCCAGTCCGCCGTCGTCGAGGACGAAGCACGCGAACGCGACCTGATCGTGTCCGCCCAGACGGGATCGGGCAAGACGGTCGCCTTCGGCCTTGCCATGGCCGAAACGCTGCTGGCCGAAACCGCCAATCTGGCGCTGGTCGAACAGCCGCTGCTCTTGGTGATCGCCCCCACACGCGAACTCGCGCTGCAGGTCAGTCGCGAACTCGGCTGGCTTTATGCCAAGGCCGGTCTGCGCATTGCCACCTGCGTCGGCGGGATGGATGCAAGCAAGGAACGCCGTGCCCTGCGCACAGGCCCCGCCATCGTGGTGGGTACGCCGGGCCGCCTGCGCGATCACCTCGAACGCGGCGCGCTCGACCTTTCCGGCCTTGCAGGTGTCGTGCTCGACGAAGCCGACGAGATGCTCGACATGGGCTTTCGCGAAGACCTCGAGGAAATCCTCGACGCCACTCCCGACAAGCGCCGCACGCTGCTGTTTTCCGCCACCATGCCCCCTGCAATCGTGCGGCTGGCCGAGCGGTATCAGTCCAACGCGCTGCGCCTGTCGCTCGCGGGCGAGACCCGCGGCCATGGCGACATTTCCTATCAGGCGATCACGGTCAGCCCCTCGGAAATCGAGAACGCTGTGGTCAACCTCCTGCGCTTTCACGAGGCCGAGACTGCCATCTGTTTCTGCGCCACGCGCGACAGCGTCCGCCGCCTCCATGCAACCCTGCAGAACCGCGGCTTCGGCGTGGTTGCCCTCTCGGGCGAGCACTCCCAGTCGGAACGCAACCAGGCCCTGCAGGCACTGCGCGACCGCCGCGCCCGCGTCTGCGTCGCAACCGACGTTGCCGCACGCGGTATCGACCTGCCGACGCTGAGCCTCGTCATCCATGTCGAAATCCCGCGCGATGCGGAAACGCTGCAGCACCGTTCTGGCCGTACCGGCCGTGCGGGCAAGAAGGGCACTGCGGCTATCGTCGTGCCCTACAACCGCCGCAAGCGGGTCGAGAGCATGCTGCGCGGCGCGAAGATCGCCGCCGAGTGGATGGATGCGCCAACCCCCGAAGCCATCGCCAGGAAAGACCGTGCGCGCCTGATGGAAAAGCTCACCGCGCCTACCGAGTTCGACGAGGCGGACCGCGATCTGGGCAAGGAGTTGCTGGCCAAGCTTTCGGCAGAGGACATCGCCGCTGCGCTGGTCCATGCACACCGCGCCAAGATGCCGCATCCCGAAGAGCTGCTCGCGAATACGCCCGAGGCGCGCGACAAGGCCAAGGCCGAGCGCCATCGTCCCGGTTTCGAGGATGTGGTCTGGTTCAAGATCGGCATCGGCCGACGCCAGAATGCCGAACCGCGCTGGATCCTGCCGCTGCTATGCCGCCGCGGTCACATCACCCGTAACGAAATCGGCGCGATCCGCATCGGCCAGCACGAAAGCTGGTTCCAGGTGCCGAAAACCGCCGCCGCAAATTTCGCCGATGCCATTGCCCGCACGGCCGATACCGATGACGAGCAGGACGCTATTGTCATCGAAGAGTCCCCCGATGGGCCCCGCGTCGAAGCCCGCCAGAACCGTCGCGAATTTGGCGGCGGCGACGGAGGCGGCCCTCGCGTGCGCCCGAAGCCCTTCGGCAAGGGACCGCGCAAGGGCCCAAGCGGTGGTCCCGGCGGCAAGAAGCCGGGTGGGAAGCCTCCCTTCAAGAAGAGCAAGACCGGTGGCAAGCCGTTCGCCGGCAAGCGCAAACCGGGTGGTCCGCCACGGTCCTAGTGCTTCAGCAGCAGGGGCACCCGCACATCGGAAAGCATGGCCCGCGTGACTCCGCCGAATACCCATTCGGACAGGCGCGTGCGGCCATAGGCTCCCATCACGATTAGTCCGACGCCCCGGACATCGGCTGCATTCCGGATCGCCTGGGCCGTGCCGTTCTCGGATTGCTCGAGCTCGACCATTTCGCTCGATATGCCATGATGAGATAGATAGTCCGCACCGCGTATCGGTGGCAGGTCGAATTTGTCCTTGCTGCCCCGCTTCTTCGTCTGCACCGTAGCCAGATATACTCTGCTTGCCCGTTTCAGGAACGGCAGAGCAGCGCGCAGCGCGTGGGAGGCTTCGGCCGATCCATCCCACGCTACCAGCGCAGGCTTTTCCAGGTCCATCCGCGTGCATTCATCGGGGAGGACGAGAACGGGACAGTCTGCGGTCAGTGCGAGCTCGCCCGCCGTGAAGGAGGGGGCCTCGCCCCCCGCACGCGGCTCGCGTTCGCCCACGACCACGAGATCGGCCAGCGACGAGCGCTTCAACAGGGCCAGCGCAACCGGGCCAGCCTTGTCCACCCAGTCCCAGGGAACGTCCTCGTTCGCAAGGTCCCTTTCTGTTTCCTCGCGAAGCTTGCGCACTTCTTCTCGCCACACCGGCACCATGGCGGCAAAGGCAGCCCCATAGGGATCGTTGCTCGCGGCTACCTCGTAAGGCATGGCCGTGAGCAGCGTCAGATGGCTGTCGAACGCTCGTGCGAGGTCAAGCACGACATCCAATCGCCTTGAGTGGCCCGGATCCTGATGGGCATTGAAGAGGATCGATTTCATGGCGAATCTCCAGGCAGTCTCGGCTCGAGAGACGACTCCCCGAGCCTTCTGGTACCCGTTTACACTTCCAGACACTGCACGTCATTGATCGAGCGCAATCTGGCCGAGACCCGCAAACTCAGCCGCCCGCGTGATAGAAATCGTATATCTGCTGCGCCACACCTGCACTAATTCCCGGTGCGCGCTGGAGGTCCTTTAACGAGGCAGCGCGGACCTTGCCCGCCGTGCCGAAATGTAGCAGCAGCGCACGCTTTCGTGACGGCCCGATACCGGGAATTTCGTCGAGCGGAGAGGCCGTGATTGCGCGGCTGCGTTTGGCGCGGTGGGCACCGATGGCATAACGGTGCACTTCGTCGCGCAAGGTCTGGAGATAGAACAGGAGCTGCGAATTGACCGGCAGCATCTTTTCGCGCCCGTCGGGGAAGTGGAATACTTCGCGCCCCTCGCGCCCGTGGTGCGGGCCCTTGGCGATGCCGATAACAGGCACCTCGTCCGCGATTCCCAAGTCCTCCAACACGCCCATCACGCTCGAAACCTGCCCCTTGCCGCCATCGAGCAGCAGCAGGTCGGGCCAGATCGCTTCGTGACCCTTTCCATTTGGCGCGCTTTCATCTGCGCGGTCGGTTTCTGCAAGCTTGCGGAAACGGCGGCTCATGACCTCGCGCATCATTGCGAAATCGTCGTTGGTCTGCGCGGTCCTGATGTTGAACTTGCGGTACTGGCCTTTTTCGAAGCCTTCGGGACTGGCGACCACCATCGCGCCCAACGCCTTGTCGCCCTGGATATGGCTGTTATCGTAGATTTCGATGCGCTGGGGCACCTCCTCGAGTTCGAGGAATTCCGCCAGCTCGCGTAGCCGCTGCGCTTTCGTCCCGCTTTCCGCCAGCCGCCGCTCGAGTGCTTCGGTGGCATTGCGCTGGGCCTGCTGCATCAGCATGCGCCGGTCGCCGCGCTGGGGAATCGAGATCACGACCGCATGGCCCGCCTTCTCCGCCAGCGCTTCCGCGATCAGTTCCTGTTCGGCCAGTTCCCGGTCGGTCAGGATCGTCTTGGGCGGCGGAACCTCTTCGTAGAACTGCAGCAGAACGTCGGACAGTACCTCTCCCTCGGCCAGATCGGCTGTATTCTTCGGGAAGAAGGCCTTGTGCCCCCAGTTCTGTCCGCCACGGATAAAGAAGGCTTGCACGCCGATCTGACCACCCTTGGCAGCCAGCGCGAAGACGTCGGCATCGCCCACGCCGCTGGCATTGATCGCCTGGCTACCCTGGATGAAGGTCGCCGCGCGCAAACGGTCACGCAAGATCGCAGCAGTCTCGAAATCGAGGTTCTCGGCCGCCTTGGCCATCTGCTTCTCGATATTGGACTGCACAGCCCCGGACTTGCCCGAAAGAAAGTCCTTCGCTTCCTGCACGAGGCTTTCGTAGCCCGCCTCGTCGATCCGGCCGACGCAGGGGGCCGAGCAACGCTTGATCTGGTAGAGCAGACAGGGCCGGTCGCGATTGTTGAAGAAACTGTCGGTGCAGCTCCTCAGCAGGAACAGTTTCTGCAGCGCGTTAAGCGTCTTGTTGACCGAGCCCGCGCTGGCGAAAGGGCCGTAGTAATTGCCCTTGGCCCGCCGCGCGCCGCGGTGTTTCTGGATGCGCGGAAAGGCATGGTCGGCGCGTAGCAGGATGAAAGGGAAGCTCTTGTCGTCGCGCAGCAGCACGTTGAACGGCGGGCGATACCGCTTGATCAGCTGCGCTTCGAGGAGGAGCGCCTCGGCTTCCGAATTGGTGACGACGATTTCCATCGCCCGGGTCTGGCTGATCATCCGCTGGAGCCGGATGGAAAGGTTCTTCACCTGCGTGTAATTCGCCACCCGCGCCTTCAGGCTGCGCGCTTTGCCGACATAAAGCACGTCGCCCCGCGTATCGAGCATGCGATAGACGCCGGGGCGCGGCTTCAATGTCTTCATCGTGTCGCGGATGGCCTTGATCCCGGTTTCGAGATCCGGCTGCGCGCTGGCCACGGTCTTGGTGGCGCGTTCCTCGTGGAAACGCTCCTTTCCTCTCGGATCATTGGGAGAACCGGCCTTGCTGCGCGACATGGCGGTGGAGATAGTGCGCGCGAGGCGCTTGTGCAAAGCCGTGTTTGCCGCCATCCACCGCCTATGGACGGGAAAACGATATCACCACCGCGCACCATGGGTCTGTTCGGCGCTTCGCTGCTGCCTGTGAACGGAATGATCGGCGCGGGTATCTTCGCCCTGCCTGCAACCTTGTTCTTGGCTGTAGGCAATTTCGCGCCTTGGATGATGCTGCTGGGCGGGCTCTTGTTCCTGCCGTTGACGCTGACCTTCGCATGGCTTTCTGCCCGGTTCGATCATTCGGGCGGCCCGATCCTTTACGGAGAAGCGGCCTTCGGGTGTTTCGTCGGCTTCCAGGCCGGTTGGGCACGCTATGCCAGCGCCATTGTGACGGTGGCGGCCAACACCCATGTGATGGTCTCCTATCTTGCCACACTATTCCCGGTACTCGACGGGCCGGTGCTACGCCCGCTGGTAGTGGCAGGATTCATCGGCTTCATAACCATAGTCAACCTGTTCAGCCTGCGCAGTTCTGTTGCCACGCTGAGCGCTTTGACTGCAGTGAAGCTGCTACCGCTATTCGCCTTGGTAGCAGCCGGGCTGTTCGCCGGTGAGCCGCAGCTCGGACTCGTACTCCCGGCCTTTTCCGATGCAGAGACAGTGGTGCTGCTGACCTATTACGCCTTCATCGGCTTCGAATATGTCGTGCTGCCTGCGGGGGAGATGAAGAACCCCAAACGCGACGTTCCACTGGCGCTGGTAGCAATGTTGGGCGCGGTTACGCTACTCTACATGCTGGTCATCTGGGCCTATATCGCCATCGACCCGGCGGCAGGTGCGGATGCCGAAAACCCGCTGGCCATCGCCGCGCGCGAAGCGATGGGTCCGGCGGGCGCGATCGCCATCGTCATTGCGGCGGCCTTCAGTATCGGGGCGAACAATTTCGCGGGCGGTATCAGCCTGCCACGCATGACTTACGGCATGGCCGAACGCGGTATGCTGCCGCGCTGGTTCATGAAGGTATCGCCGAAGCTGGGGACACCGGCCAATTCTATCCTGTTCTATGGCGGGGCGAGCATCGCCTTCGGACTTTGGGAGGGATTCATGGTGCTGGCACTCGCCGGGACATTGACACGGCTTTTGACCTATCTGATCGCGGCCTTTGCCCTGCCCATGATCGAGAAGCGCGAAGGCGGCATAAATCCTCTCCACGGTTTCGTTTCCATTCTGACGGTTCTCAGCACGATCTGGGTCGGAACCCATGCCGATACGCAGAGCTGGATAGTATTCGGCGGCCTGGTTGTTGCCGGCACGTTGCTTTATTTTATCGCCCGACAGGAACGCCCGGTCGAGCCACTCGCCGCACATTAGCGTGTCTGACTTCGATGCAATAATCCTCGGGGCAGGAGCCGCCGGATTGATGTGCGCGGCACGAGCGGGCCAGCAGGGCCGGCGGGTACTGGTACTCGAAAAGTCGGAAAAGCCGGGAAAGAAAATCCTGATCTCTGGAGGCGGGCGGTGTAATTTCACCAATATCGGCGCGGGCCCGGCGAACTATCTTTCGTCCAATCCGCACTTTGCCAAATCGGCTCTGGCCCGATACACACCGCGCGATTTCCTCGCGCTGGTTGAAGGCTATGGCATCGCCTGGCATGAGAAGACTTTGGGTCAGTTATTCTGCGATGGCTCATCGAAACAGATTGTCGAGATGCTGCTGGAAGAATGCGCCAAGGGCAACGTCGACATCCGCTGCGGCGAGGATGTGTCCGAAGTCACGCAGGGCGATGGTTTCACCGTTTCAACGCAGAGCGGAAGCTATTCCGCACCAAATCTGGTGATCGCCACAGGCGGCCCTTCGATCCCCAAGATGGGTGCGACCGGCTTCGCCTATGATCTCGCGCGCCAGTTTGGGATCAAGGTCGTCGAACCTCGTCCCGCGCTCGTTCCTCTGACACTGGGGGGCGAGGAAGTGCTTTTTCGCGAAATTTCGGGTGTTTCCGCACCTGTCGTCGCCAGCGCGGGTAAGGCGAGCTTTCCCGAAGCTGCGCTATTTACCCATCGCGGGCTGTCGGGCCCTTCGATTTTGCAGGCCTCCTCCTACTGGAAACCGGGCGAAGAGGTGGCGATCGACTTCCTGCCGGGTCGCACCGACAGCTGGCTGCTCGACCGCAAGCGCGAAACGCCTCGCGCCACCCTGCGCTCGGTCCTGCGCGAAGCCCTGCCCGACCGTCTCGCCGATATTCTCGCCCACAAGCTCGGCTTGGAAAAAGAACTCGGCAATGCGAGCGACAAGGAACTACGCGCGGCGGAAGAGCGCCTCAAACGCTGGAGTTTCCGACCGACCGGCAGCGAGGGTTTCGCCAAGGCAGAGGTTACCGTGGGCGGCATCTCGACAGCCGAACTTTCGTCGAAGACGATGGAGGCCAGGAAGGTCCCCGGCCTCTACGCAATCGGAGAGGCGGTCGATGTGACGGGTTGGCTCGGCGGCTACAATTTCCAATGGGCCTGGGCGAGCGGTGTCGCTGCCGGTGAAGCTCTCGCAAGCAACGTTTAGAACGCCTTCCTGACTTCGATACCGAAATAACGACCGGTGGGATCGATCCGATGCGGATCGTAGGCATCAGGGACGACCCCGTTCTCGTCGGTGACACGCCTGCGGGCATCGAACACATTGTCCATCATCGCCGAGACACGAAAGCCTTTGAGAAAACCATCCTCCTTATCGAACGCCTCGCCCAGATCGGCGAACAGGCGGATATCCACCGTCGCCAGATCGCCGAAGAACAGATCACTCGATCCGGGGATATCTCCTCCGCGAAGAACAGCCTCGCCGACATATTGGCCCGAAAGGCGGAAGCCGTAACCCTGCCAGAAGATGCCGCCCTGCAGGCTTGAGCTATGGCGCGGAACGGCCCCTCCCCCGAGCACGAAGCCGTCGATCTGATCGAACAATGGCCCATTCTCGGACAACAGCACCTCGTTTTCCAGCACGATATTGTGATTGAAGCCGAGGAAGTAGCGCGGGCGCGTGTCTTCGTTTCCGCCGCCTCCCATCATCCGGGCCATGCGCCCGCCACCGGCGCGACGGTCCTGCTGGCCGGACTCGCCGCCAGGAGCGGCATCGGCGCTGCACATACGTTCGCGCAAAGCTTTCAAGCGCTTCGGATCGATCTCGCCGTCCTCGTTTCTCAGCCGTGCAAGCATTTCCTCCGGCAGTGCTTCCAGATTTGGTGGATCGGCACAGATTGCTGTGCGCATGGCGGCGAAGCGCTCACTTCGTTCTTGCGCTTCCTCTCCGCAGAACCGCTCACGCGCGGCCGCGATCTTCGCCGGGTCCGGATTGCCGTTTTCGTCGAGCAGTCGCGCGCGGAAAGCCTCCGGGATCTGCGACAAATCGGGCGTCTCGCCTTCCGGCGTATTGCAGAAGACTTCCCGCACTGCCTGCATGCGCGCGGGATCGAAACCGCCGCCCTGGCCGCCCTGCGGCGCTTGCGCCGCAGCTTGCCCGCCTGCACTTTGCGGTTCGGTGCGTTCGGGTGCCTTGCCGATTTGCCCGCGGGTGTTGAAGCCGAAGGAAAGGATGCGGCTGCGGGTCTCATACAAAGTGAGCGGGCGCCGATCGATGGCCAGCAATTCACCATCGGTGTCGCGGGTCACACGATCGGGAAACGCTTGCTCGAAAGCGGAGCTGAA
This sequence comes from Qipengyuania sp. B-5, assembly GCF_056857815.1. Classification (NCBI taxonomy): domain Bacteria; kingdom Pseudomonadati; phylum Pseudomonadota; class Alphaproteobacteria; order Sphingomonadales; family Erythrobacteraceae; genus Qipengyuania; species Qipengyuania sp. B-5. The sequence continues at coordinate 27,705 of NZ_JBSXNU010000033.1, forward strand.
GGAAGGCGATGAAGTCACGTCACGCGACCGGTTGATTCCGTAATCCGCGCTCAAGCGCGAGTTTTCCCAGAAGGGCAGTTCCCAATTGGCGCTGAATTTCCAGTCGGTCTGCGTTTCAGCCAGCAGATCGGGGTTCCCACCGGTCACGACCGTTGCCAGCACGGTTTCGCCGCTGCGATAGTCGAAGACGGTCGAATTGAGCTCATCGATCTGGGGATTGCCCAGGTTGGCAAGCGAAGGCGCGACTTCGCGATAGATGCGGGTAGCGCTCAGATTGAGGTTATCGAACGGCGACCAGCTGGCGCCAAGGCTCCAGTTCGCCAGCGTGCCGAAATCCGACAGGTCCTCGAACCCGCCCGTCGCTGTCAGCGAAATATCGCCGATAAAGCCCAGGGGATCTCCGCGCCGCGCGATCGGCGCCGTCACGGTGAGGCCGCTGTTGAGCCGCCTGCGCGTCAGCGAAATGTCGCTATCCGCGCGGGAATCCTCGCTTTCTAGCCTCGTCCAGTCGAGACCCAGATCGAGCGTGGTGCTCAATTCGCCGGCCGGAAGTTGCAACGGGAAACCGTTCACGGTCAGCTTGTTCGAGGTCGCATAGGTCCGGCTGCGTGCCGTATCGAAACCGCTCGCATCGTTGCGGTCTATCTCTGTAATAGAGCGAGTGTGATTGGAATCGTTCGTGAAAGTCGCGTTCCAGGCTCCGAGCGGTTTGTTGAAGGTGAGACCGGCAGAATAGCTATCGGTTTCGCCGCGCCGCTCGAGCGGGGTCGTGCCGTCGATGGCCAGGCCGGAAAGGCTTCGGCTTTCATCGTGCCCAACCGTCCCGTTGAGGCTGATCGAACTGCCGCTGTCCATGAATGCACGGGTATAATTACCCTCTGCCTGAAGGCTCATCGTGTCCGAAACGAGACTGCGGAATTGGGCATCGCCGGGAATTTCCGTCAGGACGAGATCCCGCTCCGCTTCGGTCAGCAGGCTGCGGTCTTCCGCCTCCACGCTGAAGTTGAGCCGACCCTTCTCGCCGATCCTCAGCCACGTCGCTTCCTGTTCATTGCGAGAATAGCCTCCATCCGCTGGCTGTTCGTATTCCACTTCCGCGGTCACGCTCTGGAAATTGGGCTTGAGGACGATGTTGACCACGCGCTGGTCCGGCGAATAGCCGAAACGCTGCGCCACCTCTTCTGCAAACACCTCTACCTTGGCGACGGCTTCGGGAGGGTAGCTGCGAAATTCGCGCCAGCTTGATACGCGAATACCGTTGATCAGGAAGACGGGCCTGCCCCCGCCGCGTCCGCCCCGTGCACCGCTGCTGGTCGCAGGCTCTATGGCTTCGATAAGATCGGCGATCGATCCCGCGCCGAAGGCTGCGATATCGGCTTCGTCATATTCCGCAAGCGGGGGCTGGTCGATGATGAGCTGGCCCTTGAGACGAGTGCCATAGACGACGATGTCGCCATCATCCGCGTCCGGAACGGCCGCCGCGGGTTCGACCGGATCATCTGCGGGCTGTTCCTGGCCCTCGTCATCCTGCGCCATTGCGGATGGAATTTGCCATACCCATATGGCAGTCAGCGCCAGAAGCGTGGATTTGCCGTATCTTTGCATCAAACTCGGGTCTTTCGATTTTCGGTCGTCAGGCCCCCTCGCTTGATGACTTCGGCGAAAGGACAAATAAGGACAAGGGCTTGCCGCGTATCGAATTGTCGCGGCTGCCTTGCAGTAGGCTGAATGCCAAACTCTTTCCTTTTATCCCTCCTGCCGCTATGGGCGCGCGACATTACTCGACCAACAACATGACTTAAGGACACGAATGGCCAAGGAAGAACTTCTCGAAATGCGCGGGCGCGTTGTGGAACTGCTGCCCAACGCCATGTTCCGCGTCGAGCTCGAGAACGGCCATGAAGTGCTGGGCCACACGGCTGGCAAGATGCGCAAGAACCGCATCCGCGTTCTGGTAGGTGACGAGGTGCTGTGCGAACTGACGCCTTACGATCTCACCAAGGCGCGCATCACCTACCGCTTCATGCCCGGACGCGGCGGCCCTGGCCAGGGCCCCGGCCCGCAGTAATTCCGCGTGGGTTCGCCCAAGCTCATCCTCGCCTCCGCCAGCCCGCGCCGCCGCGAACTCATCGCGCGGCTGGGCCTTACTCCGGACGCAATCAATCCTGCCGATATCGACGAAACGCCTGCCAAGGGCGAATTGCCGCGCGACTATGCCAGGCGCATGGCGCGTGAAAAGGCTGAAGCTGCTGCAAGCAACGAAGGGTTCGTGCTGGCGGGCGATACCGTAGTGGCCGCCGGCCGCCGCATCCTGCCGAAGGCCGAGGATGAAACGACTGCCCGCCAGTGCCTTGAACTGCTATCGGGCCGTCGCCACCGCGTCTATTCGGCCATTGCCCTACGCGCGGCTGACGGCACCGTCAGGGAACGCCTGAGCGAAACAATGGTCCTGTTCAAGCGTCTCTCCGGACGAGAAATAGACGCCTATATTGCCAGTGGCGAATGGCACGGAAAAGCTGGTGGATATGCAATCCAGGGCGTCGCCGAGGGCCTGATCACTCGTATTCAAGGAAGTCATTCAGGCGTCGTCGGCCTCCCGCTCTACGAGACACGGGCGCTTCTGAAAGCGGCAGGGTTCGAAATTGCCTGAGTGGCTGATCGAGGAAGGGATCGGCGAGACGAGAGCGATCCTGCTCGATGGCGATGCCGTACTGGCTGCAAAATGCCGCTGGCACGGCGAATTATACGCCGGCCAGACTATCGCCGCGAAGCTGGCAAGCAAGCGCGGTGCCCGGGGCACGGCCATCTCTCCCGAGGGTCGCGAGATTCTGGTCGACAAACTGCCCCGGAGCGCAAGCGAGGGAAGCACCCTCGATCTCGTCGTGACCCGTGCCGCCATGACCGAACCGGGACGCTACAAACTGCCTTCCGCCCGGCCCGCCGACACCATTACGAAGACAGGGGACATCTTCACTGGTGGGAAAATCGTGCACCGCTTTCCCTCTGGCACATGGGAAGACATCTGGCTCGCCGCGGATTCGGCCGAAGTGGCATTCAACGGCGGGTCGCTGCTGTTTGCAGTCACCCCCGCGATGACACTGGTCGATATCGACGGGGACCTCGATCCGCGCGCGCTGGCGCTGGCAGCGGTCGGACCCCTCGCACTTGCGCTGGGCCAGTTCGATCTCGGCGGCTCTATCGGGATCGACTTTCCGACGCTGGAAGCCAAGGCGGACCGCAAGGCCGTTGACGCCGCTCTCGAAGAGGCGCTGTCGGATTGGCCGCATGAGCGCACGGCTATGAACGGGTTCGGCTTCGTTCAACTCGTCTCTCGGCTGGAAGGCCCCTCCCTGCTCCACCGCTTCGCCGCGTCGCGCACAGGTATGGCGACACGCATGGCATTGCGACGGGCGGAATTGGTCGAGGGTGCAGGTATCACGCTTCTCACGGTCCATCCCGCACTCAAGGCTAAACTCAAGCCTGAATGGATTGCAGAACTCGAACGCAGGACAGGTCGCGCGCTGCGGATAGAGACCGATCCCGGCCTTGCCATCGAGGCAGCTTCTGCCCAGATCATGGGGCATGATTAAATCCTGCCCCATCTGCAAGAAGCCGCGCTCCGAAAAGCATGCCCCGTTCTGCTCGGATCGATGCCGCGACCGTGACCTCGCGAAATGGTTCGGAGACGGATACGCTGTTCCCGGTCGAGCAGCCCTGCCGGAAGAGATCGCCAGCGAAGTGGTCACGCCGCAGGACGACTGAAATAGCCCCTTGCCAAGCCGCCCCCGCTTCGCCATAGGCGCCCACTCCAACCGCTGGAGAGCCCCACGAGAGGCCACAGCGAAGGTAAGCCCGGGTAGCTCAGTTGGTAGAGCATGCGACTGAAAATCGCAGTGTCGGCGGTTCGAATCCGTCCCCGGGCACCACTTTATAGCCTCCGGAATAACGTCCTCCTCCGCGAACGGTTCTCCTGACCCTCGGGCCGAGCTATCGCTGACGTCATGCACGAAGAAACAGCGACTGCGCTCTCCGCCTTCGATATTGCCGCCTTGCTGGTTGTGGCTTCTGCCTTACTCGGTTGGTTCAATCATCACTTCATCAAGCTTCCGCATGTCATTGGCTTAACTGTGATGGGCGCGCTTGCCGCCATCGGCCTGATGGTTGCCAATGCCTTCATTCCGGGAGTCACGCTCGACGACTGGGTGGCCGACACGCTGCAGCAGATGAATTTCACCGATACATTGCTACAGGGGATGCTCAGCTTCCTGCTGTTCGCGGGCGCGCTACATGTGGATCTCGACCGGTTGAAGGTTGCATGGCTTCCGGTGCTGCTGCTCTCCACCGTCGGCGTGATGATTTCGACGGTTCTCGTTGGCCTTGCGATGTGGGGCGTCGGGATGCTGCTCGGCCTTCCCATTGCGCCGATCTGGTATTTCGTGTTCGGTGCCCTGATCGCACCGACCGATCCGGTTTCCGTACTTGGCGTACTCAGGGAAGAGGCCGTCCCGCAATCCCTGCAAAGCGCAGTTGCGGGCGAGAGCCTGTTCAATGACGGCGTCGGCATCGTGGTATTCATCATCCTGCTGGGCGCTGCCGTCAGCGGGACCGACTTCTCCCTTGCCGAGGGGGCACAGCTATTTGCGATCGAGGCTGGTGGCGGCATTATGGTCGGATTGATTGCCGGGTTCATCGGTTATCGCGCACTCGCCGGAATGGACGAATATACCCTCGAAGTCCTGATCACTCTCGCAGTGGTCATGGGCGGTTATGCGCTGTGCAGCCAACTCCATATTTCCGGCCCTCTGGCCATGGCGGTCGCCGGATTGCTGATCGGCAATCACGGCGTGACCTACGCCATGAGCGACGTGACGCGCGACTACCTTCTCAAGTTCTGGGAATTGCTCGACGAACTGCTCAATTCGGTGCTGTTCCTCCTCATCGGACTGGAGATGATCGTTTTGATTCCTGGCGTGAACGAACTGATGTTCGGTCTGCTCGCCATTCCCCTCACCCTCATAGCGCGCGCGGTGGGCATTTTCGTCTCGACCAAGACCATTCCGGCCGCACGGCTCCAAGACAAGGGCGCTGGGCGTGTATTGTGGTGGGGCGGCCTGCGCGGCGGGATCTCGATCGCGCTCGCCCTCTCCCTTCCGCCCGGCGAAACGCGCGACCTGATCCTTGCGGCGACTTTCGCAGCCGTATTGTTCAGCGTGCTCGTCCAGCGTGCCACGCTTGGCCGCCTGATCGCGAAGCTGAAGGACGAACATGCGCCTGCCGTCGAAGAAGACAAGGCCCAGTCCACCCCCATTCCGCCGCCCGCATGATTGCTTTCGTCACCGCCATCCGGTAAGCGCCGACCGAACGCCCCGGCCTCGTGCGGATCGCTTCGATTCCACCGCCGGGGCGCAAGTGTTTTGCGCGAAGGAAGAAACCGATGGCACGTCGCCGCCAGATCTATGAAGGCAAGGCCAAAATCCTCTATGAGGGTCCCGAGCCGGGCACGATCATCCAATACTTCAAGGATGATGCCACCGCCTTCAATGCCGAGAAAAAAGGCACGATCAACGGCAAGGGCGTGATCAACAATCGCATCAGCGAATATGTCTTCACTCGGCTGTCGCATATTGGAATTCCGACGCATTTTATCCGCCGCCTCAACATGCGCGAGCAGCTGGTGCGGCAGGTCGAAATCATCCCGCTCGAGGTTGTAGTGCGCAATGTCGCCGCCGGTTCGCTTTCCAAGCGCCTCGGCATCGAGGAAGGCGAAGTGCTTCCGCACACGCTGATCGAATATTGCCTCAAGGACGACGCTCTGGGGGATCCCAAGGTGTCGGAAGAGGAAATCGCCTGCTTCAACTGGTGCAGTCACGAAGAGATGCAGGACATGTCCAGCATGGCTATCCGCATCAACGATTTCCTCTCGGGCATGTTCGCCGCGATCGATATCCGCCTGGTGGATTTCAAGCTCGAATTCGGCCGCATCTGGGATGGCGACTACAGCCGTACAATCCTTGCCGACGAGATTAGCCCCGACGGCTGCCGTCTGTGGGACATCAACACAGGCGAGAAGTTGGACAAGGACCGCTTCCGTCGCGATCTCGGAGGCGAGAGCGAGGCCTATCAGGAAGTGGCCCGTCGCCTCGGCATTCTGCAAAACGAGGATAGCGGCCCTGGCGAGGTCCTGGATATGAGCGCGCACCGCACCCGCCTGCGCACTTCGATCAAACCGCCGAAGAAATAGTCAGGCGATGTACCGCAGCGTCAGTCCACTTGGCGCGATGGCGTAGGCGCAGTCGGGCATGTGGTCTCCGTCGACCTGTACGGGGGTGACGCAACGGTCGAACTCGACCCGGCGGCAGCTGCGCACTTTCGCCTTGGCAAAGCGTTCGACCGGAAGGCCGAGCATGGCAGCCAGGCTCAGCGCCATTATACCGAACCGGGTACCCTCCCGCAGCGTAATCACTTCGACAGAATCGGCGTGCAACGCCGCCTCCGGACTCATGCGAAACGGCCCGGCATAAAGCGCCGCGTTCGATACGATGACCGCCTCGGCTTCGTCCTCGAACGCCTCTCCTTCGGTCGTCGTCCCGCGTACGATCATCGGCGCCCGCGGCCACTCGCGCATCTGCTGCATCATGGCGATGACATAGGCATACCGACCAATACGCTTTTTCAGTTCTCCCGAAACGCGCGCGACCGCGTGGCTGTCCGGGCCGATGGAGAGGCATGACACGATCGGAAGTTCGCCCAGCCTGTAGAGCGGGGCGTGCACCCATGCTTCTTCACCGCGGGCCCAGCCCTCGGCGATCTTCTTCGCAAAGTCGTCTGGCTTGCGAGGATAATCCAGTTCCCTTGCAACAAGATTGATCGTTCCCGAAGGAGCAACGCATATCGGCGTGCGTTCCGCATTATCGCCAAGAGACCGCACGACATCCCGCAAGGTACCGTCGCCGCCAAGCACACAAATGATATCCGCGCGCCCGGAAAGTCGCGCACCTTCGACAGTGGTTGGCAGCGACACGATTTCGAAGCCTTCGTCCTCAAGTGCCACGATGAGCGAGGAGAGGTGCTTTTGCACGAAGCTCCCCGCAACCGGGTTGTAGACAAGGTCGATTGCAGCCATCGCCATCGCCTCTACCTTTCTGATGACAAAAGAGAACCTGCAATTCATCGGAACGCGAGTGGCTTTTGCAGATTGCGAAGGCACCGATCCTTGCCCTCTACCCCTCAATCTGTACCCTCCACGAAGGGACGGTCGCGTGCGCGGCCGAATAAAGGGACGCCAGATGAAATTCTTGAATGTTTCGCGCGCGATTGCCGCGCTACCGCTTATCGCCCTCGCCACACCGCTCGCTGCGCAGGATGCAGTGTCCACGTCGGTCGAGGTCGAACAGCGCAGCGAAACCGCCTGGGGCCTGCCGATCTACGATATCGCACCCGATGCATCCGTTCGATACGGAATCCTCGAAAACGGCATGCGCTACGCGATCATGCATAACCAGACTCCTGAAGGCGCGGTTGCCGTTCGCTTCGGCTTCGATGTTGGCTGGGTCGATGAAGAGGACGACGAACTCGGCCTCGCCCACTTCATCGAGCATATGGCCTTCAATGGTTCGACCAACGTCCCCGAAGGGGAGATAATCAAGCTGCTCGAACGGGAAGGACTCGCTTTCGGGGCGGACACCAATGCCTCGACCGGTTTCGAGGAAACGATCTACAAGCTCGACCTGCCGCGCAACGATGCCGACTTGCTGGGAACTGCGCTCATGCTGATGCGCGAGACGGCAAGCGAACTCAGCATTGCCGAAGATGCGGTCGATCGAGAGCGCGGCGTCATTCAATCCGAAACGCGCACGCGCAACAATTTCCAGATCCGCCGCATCAGGGATTATCTCAAGTTCATCGCGCCCGACACGCGCTTTGCCGGGCGTTTTCGCGCCGACGGGACAGTCGAAAATATCGATGCGGCCCCTGCACAGCGTCTCCGCGAACTTTATGCGCGCTATTATCGACCTGACAATGCGGCGCTGGTGGTCGTGGGCGACATCGACGTCGCGGCAGTGGAAGCCGAAGTGCGGGAGCGGTTTGCCGACTGGACCTTGCCCGACGCTACGATCGAACGCGTCGAGGGCGGCAGGATTGATTTGGAAAGAGGACCGGCCGCCGCCAATTTCGTCGATCCGGACGTGCCCTATCTCGTGGTCATCGACCGCTTTGCACCTTATCGCGAACCCCAGAGCACAATTACCGACTTTCGCCGCTCACTCCTTTCGCAGCTTGGCCGCGCCATGCTCAATCGTCGGCTCGAACAGATCGCGAATTCGCCAGATGCCCCGATCATCTCCGGCGGAATCTCGGGAAGTGACTTCTTCGAATTGTACGATCAGGCATCCCTGACCGTGCAGGCCAAGGAAGGCGAATGGCAAGAGGCGCTGTCAGTCGGCGAGCAGGAATGGCGCCGCGTTATCGAGCACGGTTTTACCCAAGCGGAACTTGCCGAACAGATCGCCAATTTCACCCGCAGTTTCCGGGATTCCGCACAGCAACAGAACACTCGCCAAAGCGCGGGTCTCGCGACCGGCATTCTCGGCACCGCCAAGACCGGACGGCTCTTTGTAACACCCCAGACCAATTGGGAGATATTCCAGCAAATCGCCGAGACGATCACGCCGGAATCCGTCGCCGAAGTATTCCGCGAAGACTATGCCCTTTCCCCGGCGCTGGTTCATGTAAGCTCGAAAACTCCAGTCGAAGGCGGTGAGCAGGCTATCCTCGATGTACTGGCCACATCGCAAGCCATGCCGGTGGAGGCTCCATCAAGTAACGAAATGGCGACTTTCGGTTACACTGATTTCGGCACGCCGGGAGAGGTGGTGTCGGATACTGTGGTCGGGGACTTGAATTTCCGTCAGATCCGCTTCGCCAATGGAGTGCGTCTGAACCTCAAGTCGACCGATTTCGAAGAAGGCAAATTGCGTTATTCGATCCGCATCGGATCGGGCCTGCTTTCGCTTCCCGATGATTCAATCGGCACCGGCCTGTTCCTTTCTACCTCGCTCGCCCAGGGCGGGCTCGGAAAGCACAGCTATGACGAGATCCGCCGGATCATGGCTGGTCGCGATGTAGCAAGTGGATTGAATGTGGGCGGAGACAAGGTCTCTACTTCTGGCAGCACGACGATGACCGACCTCGAGCTACAGCTTCAGCTAACCGCAGCATACCTCACGGATCCGGGTTTCCGCGAAGAGGCTCTGAGCCGGTGGCAAGCACTCCTGCCGCCATTCCTCGCCAGCGCCGATGCGACACCGCAGGCGGTTTCGCAATTCGAACTGCCCCAAGTCCTGACCGACGACAATCCGCGTTTCGGAATTCCCTCTCAAGATAGGCTGGAGGCGGTCACTCTCGAACAGGCGCGGGCGCTGTCTTCCGCCCAGTTCGACTTCGCCCCGATCGAAATCGCCGTCGTCGGCGAAATCGACGAGGCCACGATCATCGATGCGGTCGCTCGTACATTTGGCGCGCTACCAGCGCGAGCAGAGGTGCTTGAACAGTTCGAAGACGCAAGGCGAGCCAGTTTCACGTCTCGGCGCGAACCGGTTACGCTAACTCATGCCGGTGCAGAAGATCAGGCGCTGGCACAGGTCTACTGGCCCACGACGGATGATGGCGATGCGCAGGAAGAAGCGACGATGCGGCTTCTCGCAACGGTCATGCGACTGGAACTGTTGGAGGAAATCCGCGAGAATTTGGGCGCGTCTTATTCTCCCGGCGCCTCGTCTTCTATGTCGGATACCTATGAAGGTTTTGGCACCTTCTCGACTTCGGTGGTCGTCGCTCCCGGCGATGCCGACACGGTCTTCGCAACCATCGACTCCATCGCGAAGGACTTGCGCGAAAACCCGGTCGATGCCGACCTTCTGGATCGCGCCCGCCGCCCGATGTTGGAAAATCTCGCGCAGCAGAAGACCCAAAATCCATACTGGCTCGGATTGCTCTCGGAAGCCCAGCTCAAGGCTGACCGGCTCGACCGCTATCGCACACTTGAGACGCGATTGCGGAATGTGACACCGCAGATGTTGCAGGAAGCGGCTGCGCGTTACCTGACGGAAGCCGAGGCCCTGCGTATCCGGATCGTGCACCAGTCGCTGGCCCAGCGCAATTAGGCTGCCTGGCAAGAGAAGAAGACCGGAGGACGATACAGGCTAATTCTATTTGCCGGATCGGCAAAAATTCTGCGGTTCATAAAGTCGGTTTCAAAGTACTTCCCGCCCGACATGAACTCCCTCGTGGCTTGCTCTTGCAGCCCTCTCGCGGCATAGGCGCGCGGCAAATGCCGACCGCACCGTTCCAATCGAAAGGCAGCTCATGAAGATTCGCGTTCTCGTCAGCCTCAAACCCGGCGTGCTCGACCCGCAGGGCCGTGCAGTTCATCATGCGCTGGAGGGACTCGGCTTCCAAGGCGTCGACGATGTCCGCATTGGTCGTACTGTCGAACTCGACGTAGCCGATGACACCAGTGACGAAGCGCTCACCGATATGTGCGAGAAGCTGCTCGCGAATACCGTGATCGAGAACTACAAGATCGAGAAGCTCGGCTGATGGCTTTCCGTTCGGCAGTCATCACCTTCCCCGGTTCGAACTGCGACCGCGATATGGCGGTGGCGCTGGAACAGGTTTCGGGCACCGCGCCAGTCCGCATATGGCATGGCGATGCCGAGCTACCCGAGGGGCTCGACTTTATCGCCCTACCCGGCGGCTTTTCCTATGGCGATTACCTTCGCTCCGGCGCGATGGCGGCCAACAGCCCGATCATGCGTGAGGTTGTCCGCGCTGCCGACCGGGGAGTGCCGGTGCTGGGCGTGTGCAATGGCTTCCAGGTGCTTGCGGAAGCGCGGCTGCTGCCCGGCGCCTTGATGCGAAATGCCAGCCAACACTTCATTTGCCGGACTGTATCGCTCAAAGTCGAGACTACGCAGTCCATCTTTACCCAAGGGTATGAAGCCGGACAGGAAATCCGCATTCCCGTGGCACATCACGATGGCAACTACTTCGCCGATGAGGACACGCTCGACCGCTTGGAAGGCGAAGGCCGCGTGGCTTTCCGCTACGTCGAGAATTGTAATGGATCGCGACGCGATATCGCCGGAATCCTCAACAAGGCAGGCAATGTTTTGGGAATGATGCCCCACCCCGAACGCGCTGTCGATGTAGCCCATGGCGGCACAGACGGACTGGCATTATTCGATGGGGCTATGAGGGCGCTTACGAACGCCTGAGAAGGTCAGGCGGTTTTGCGTGTACCCGAAGCGCTGTTCCGGAAGATCTTACGCGCATCTTCCGAAGGCATGGGGCGACCGAAGTGGAAGCCTTGGATCTTGTTGCAGCCGAGCCGGCGGATCATCTCCGCCTCCTCGTCATTCTCCACGCCTTCCGCAGTGGTCGTCATATCGAGGCTGTCTGCCATGGCCACCACCGCGCGAATGATGGCAAGGCTCTCGGGACTGTTTTGCGCCGCGCCCTGAACGAAAGTTCGATCGACCTTGATGGTGGTGAACTTCAGCTTGCGCAGATAGCCGAGCGAGGAGTAGCCGGTCCCGAAGTCGTCAAGCGCCACCGAACAGCCCAGCGCCATGCACTGCTCGAGTGCCTTCCGTGCCACATTGGCGTCGCGCATGAAGATGCTCTCGGTCACTTCGATCTCGAGCCGTTTGGGATCCAAGCCGCTGTGCGATAATGCGCGCACAACCGTTCCCGCGAAGTCCGGCTCGACTAGTTGCTCGGGCGACACGTTGATATTGACCTTGACATTCTCCGGCCAGTTGCAGGCTGCCTCGCGACAGGCCTCCTGCAGGACCCAGGTGCCGATCGGAACGATCAGGCGGGTATCTTCCGCGAGCGGAATGAACTTGGCCGGGCTGACGAAGCCGTGTTCTCCGCTGTTCCAGCGGATCAGCGCCTCGAAACTGACGATCTCTTCCGTCTTGGCATCCACCACCGGCTGGTAGTGCAGGACGAACTCGTTCTTTTCGAGCGCGCTCCGCAGGGAGAATTCGAGCTTGCGGCGCTCTTCCGCATTGCTGTGCAGGGCTGGCTCGTACTCGAAATGGCCGCCCCCGCCCCCATCCTTGGCCCGATAAAGTGCCAGGTCGGCATTTCGAAGCAGCTCCTCAACCGTATTGCCGTCTCTTGGGCCGATTGCCGAACCGACGCTGGCACCGACGTAAAGTACCTGATTGTCGATATGATAGGGCGCAGAAAGTGCCGAAATGATTGCTTTCGCCAGAGATTCCACACGGCTGCGATCGCTTGCATCGCGGATTATCACGGCGAACTCGTCGCCACCCAGCCTTCCGCACAATTCGCCTTCACCCATCAACGACTTAAGGCGCGATGCGACATGCGCCAGCATCTTGTCTCCCACCAGATGCCCAAGTGAATCGTTGATGGCCTTGAACCGGTCGAGGTCGATCATCAGAAGCGCGCAACGAGCGCGCCATTGTCCGGCATATGCCAGAGCCTGGAACAAGGATTCGTTGATCTGCAGCCGGTTGGGCAATTGGGTAAGCGTATCGTAGCGTGCGAGATATTCGATCTTTTCGCTGCTCTCGCGCTGTGTCGTCACATCGGAGCCCACGCCGCGGAAGCCAAGCCACACGCCATCCTCGTCGAACATGGGCGTTCCCGACATTTCCCACCAGCGGGTCTGGCCATCTACGAGCGCTTTCACGAGAAGATTGGAGAAGCTCTCCTTTCCTTTGAGCCGGTCAGCCAGTTCGTGAATGCTGGAAGGAAACTGGCCCGTCTTCCAGCCGTCACCCGAGATCAGCTGAAGGAACGATTTACCTTCGATCTCGGCGATGTCTTTCCCCATCGCGAATGCGAGGCGGGGACTGACCGAACGCAAGCGCCGGTTCGTGTCGATCTGCCACAACCAGTCAGCCTGACCATCCTCGAATTCGCGCAGCAGCATCGACACGGTTTCGCTCTTCTCGTGCATTTCGAGTTCCGCGACGCGAGCCCCGAGTGCTACGCGTGCCGTTTCGATCACGCCGAAACAGGCAAAGAATGCGCTGGCAATGATGATGGCGGCGAGACCGTAGTTGAAAGTTGCCAAGGCTGCCACGACGGCCCCTGCACTCACTGTCAGAGTAAAGGCGATGGTGCTTAGGGGCGCACCATAACGGCTGACAGCACTCGTCATCACGAGGAGAGCCAGCACCGACCATAGGGCAGCTACCTGATCACTGGGTCCGAAGACTACGGCCATGCACATACCTACGGACCAGACTCCCCCTTTGAGGGCAGACCACAGGGCGTGGCGATGCAGCTCTTCCATCGAAAAAGCGCGTTCTTCCGCATCGCCCAGGCGGCGATCGAGAAAGTAGGAGAAGGCAACAACAGAGGCGAGCACGGCTCCCCAAATCCCGAGTAATATACCCGGGATTGCGCCACGGCACATCCAGCCCACCACCAGCGCGGCGAACAGGTGCAAGACGATGCGAGTACCCGCACGCTTTGTGACCATCGAATATTGCCTGCCATGCAGGCGCGCGAAATCTCCGCATTCAGGCGCATCGAGCCCGATGATCTGTCGCATGCTCAGCGACCTGTCCGCGGAGGACGGCACGATTTCGTTCTCGCTCACGATTAACGGCTTAGTTGCGAAAGGTTATTCTCGCGTAAACCGCAGGTGATTTTCCGCGCCGTCCGAACCGCTCGCGATACTTGGCCGAATTGGCCCTAAGAAACCGATTTATTTGCGAAATTTCCTATTCAACGGTGACCGATTTTGCGAGATTGCGCGGCTGGTCGACATCGGTCCCTTTCGCACAGGCAACATGATACGCGAGCAATTGCACCGGGATCGCATATACAAGGGGTGCGATCAGCGGATGGACGCGGGGCATTTCAATAGTGGCGAGGCAGCCTTCGCCTGCCTCTTGCAGCCCCTTGGCATCCGATATGAGCACGATCTGCCCGCCGCGCGCACGGACCTCTTCCATATTCGAAATGCTCTTTTCAAATAGCGGCCCGGAGGGCGCGAGCACGATTACCGGCACAGCGTCGTCGATCAGCGCAATCGGCCCGTGCTTCATTTCGCCGCTGGCGTAGCCCTCGGCATGGATATAACTGATTTCCTTGAGCTTCAGCGCTCCCTCCAGGGCCAAGGGATAGTCCGGGCCGCGCCCGAGATACAGGACATCGCGCGCCGGAGCGATCAGATGCGCCATACTGGCTATATCCTCGTCATGATCGAGCGCGGCATTTAGCGCAGCGGGTGCCTCGAGCAGGTGCGCGACAACCTCCTGCTCTTCCTCGCGGCTCATCAGCCCCTTCTTCACCGCCATGTGCGCCGCGAATGCAGCCAGTACGGCAAGTTGGCAGGTAAACGCCTTTGTGGATGCGACACCGATTTCCGGCCCTGCATGTGTCGGAAGCAAAAGATCCGCCTCACGTGCCATGGTACTTGTCGGCACGTTGACGACTGCACCGATAGTCTGACCGTTTTCCTTGCAATGGCGGAGCGCCGCCAGTGTATCTGCCGTCTCGCCACTTTGCGAGATGAACAGGGCAAGCCCCCCGTTTTCGAGAACCGGTTCGCGATAACGAAACTCGGAGGCCACATCGATATCGACCGGCACGCGGGCGAATTGCTCGAGCCAGTATTTGGCGACCATACCGGCATAGAACGACGTCCCGCAAGCGACGATCGTCACGCGTTTTACGCTCGAGATGTCAAAGTCGAACTGCGGCAAGGCCACGGAGTTATCTGATTGCCGCAAATAGGAGGAGAGCGTCTGCGCAACCACGGTGGGCTGCTCGAAAATCTCCTTCTGCATGAAGTGGCGATAATTGCCCTTTTCCACTGCAGCGGCGGAAGCACCCGAGCTGCGAATTTCGCGCTCTACTTCTTCGCCGTTCTCGTCGTAAATGGTTGCACCTTCGCGGCGGACGACGACCCAATCGCCCTCTTCAAGATAGGTAATCTGCTGCGTCAGGGGCGCGAGCGCCAGCGCGTCGGAACCCAGATAGGTTTCGCCATCCCCGTAACCTACCACCAAAGGTGAGCCCCGGCGCGCACCGATCACCATATCGGGGTGCTCGCGAAAAACGATTGCGAGCGCAAAGGCGCCACGAAGGCGAGGGAGTACGTTGGCGACAGCCCTTTCCGGCGTCTCTCCCTGTTCCACCAGACGCGAAATGAGATGAGCTACCACCTCGCTGTCGGTATCGCTTTCCAGCCTGCGCCCGGCTTCACGCAGCTCGGCACGCAATTCCTTGTAGTTCTCGATAATGCCATTGTGGACCAGCGCGACATGGTCCGTCGCATGCGGGTGGGCATTGTTCGCGGTCGGCGCACCATGCGTCGCCCAGCGGGTATGCGCGATGCCGATATCGCCAGGCGCCGGATTGTTCGCAAGCTCCACGACCAGATTGTTGAGCTTGCCTTCGGCACGGCGGCGGACCAGCCTGCCCTCCTCTATCGTGCAGATACCCGCGCTGTCATAGCCGCGATATTCCATGCGCCTCAGTCCGTCGACCAGCCTTTCCGCTACAGCTTCCTTGCCGACGATACCGATTATTCCACACATGCACGTAACCCCTTATTCATCTGTCGAAAGCACACTTAATGCCTTCCGTCTGCCGATCAATCGGCACTTAAATTCACCGGTTCCCGCGGTGTGCTCCACCACAGCAACAAGCCCGCACCGATTATGATCGCGGCGCCGGCCAGCGTAAGCAGATCGGGAATGTCGCCAAACCACCACCAACCTAGGAAGGTCGCGACCAGCATCTGGACATAGGTAGTCGGCGCTATGGTTGCTGCGCCCGCACGCTGGGTTCCTACATATGCCAACCAATGGGCGCAGCTTGCTGTAATTGCGACTACGGCGCAGCGGGCTACGATCGTCCAGTCCGGCGCAGAAATCTCGAGATTCTCGAACCCCGAAATATGCCCGCCCACAGCGGCAAGAATCAGGAGCGGCATGGCGCCGATCTGTACGAAGACCTGCATCGACAGGGCGCTGCCTTGCCCAGCACTCGCACGGTTCGCGATTATCATCAGCGCGAAGAAGAAAGCTGAAGCCAGAGGCAGGAGTGCGACCAACCCCAATTCGGCAAGGTTTGGCCTGAGAACCAGTCCGACACCCGCCAGCGCTGCCAGAGATGCAAACCAGACCGCAGCTCGCACCTTCTCGCCCAATAGCGGCCCGCTGAGCAGCGCGACAACTACCGGCGAAACAAAAGCAAGCGCCATTGCCGTCGCCAGAGGCATTACGAAGATGGCCGAAAAGAAACATAGCGACGCGGCGGCAAGGCAGAATCCCCGCGCGGCCTGCAACCTTGGATTACCAGGCCGGAAAGCTGCCCTCCCCTCATTCGCGGCAAGCAGAACCGAAAGACCGGCGGAACCGAGTGCAAAGCGCAACGCCGCCACGGCCAGAGGCGACCATTCCCCCGACATGGTCTTGATCACGGCATCGCCGACGCTGAGCAGGGCGAAACCGCACAGCGCGATCAGGATACCGCTACGTTCTGAATGTTGCATGGCGGGGTGGGTAATTCCTGGTTGAGATCACGCGGCCTTGAACGAGCTGCGCATACAGCAATTGTCCCACGGGGAAAGACACTAGATGCCCACGAGCCGCTCGACCGGATTGGCCCGGACACATCCCGCTATGCTTCCGTGCCAAAGCATATCGTTCGATGCCATAATCTATGCAGTCCCGGCGCCTTTCCGCGGCGCCACGAAGGTGGCATCATTTTCGTCGTGCTGAATGGACCGGTTAGGAAAAAATCAAGGTTTCCAACTTATTCACCAAACTTGCATACGCGGAATTCGCCGTCTTGAAGACAGCTGGGTTGCGTCACGACGATTACGACCTCGGGGGTTTAGGCAATGAGTGCATTCGGGCGGAAGAATGGGCCGGCTGGCATGGGCGCCGGATCGCGTCCGCAATTCGGTGTCGCTCGGCCGATGCATGGCGGCGTACCCGACAAGGAAGAAAAGAAGCAGGCCGGCGGCGAACAGTTCCCACCGCTGCCGCAGGACAGCGTTCCTCCTCCCGGCACCGGTGGATCGGCTGCGAGCGCCGATGCCATGGCGCGACTTTCGGAACGGATGAACACGACCCATTCGGGCGATTCGGAAGTCGGTGGTTTCGAGGCCAGCGTCCACAAAATCAAGGAACAGGTCCTTCCGCGCCTGCTCGAGCGCGTCGATCCCGAGGCGGCAGCAACGCTTACGAAAGATGAGTTGTCGGAGGAATTCCGCCCTATCATCATGGAAGTGCTGGCCGAACTGAAGGTCACTCTCAACCGCCGCGAGCAATTCGCGCTAGAAAAGGTCTTGGTCGACGAGCTTCTGGGCTTCGGTCCGTTGGAAGAACTGCTCAACGATCCGGACGTGTCCGACATCATGGTCAACGGCCCGGACCAGACCTACATCGAAAAGAAGGGCAAGCTGACCCTCGCCCCAATCCGTTTCCGCGACGAGCAGCACCTGTTCCAGATCGCCCAGCGCATCGTCAACCAGGTCGGCCGCCGCGTCGACCAGACCACGCCGCTGGCCGACGCCCGCCTCAAGGACGGCAGCCGCGTGAACGTGATCGTACCGCCGCTCAGCTTGCGCGGCACCGCGATCTCGATTCGTAAGTTTTCCGAAAAGCCGATCACGCTCGACATGCTGCGCGATTTCGGTTCGATGTCGGACAAGATGTGCACCGCGCTGAAGATCGCGGGCGCATGCCGGATGAACATCGTCATCTCGGGCGGTACGGGTTCGGGCAAGACGACCATGCTCAACGCTCTGTCGAAGATGATCGACCCGGGCGAGCGCGTGCTGACGATCGAGGACGCGGCGGAACTTCGCCTGCAGCAGCCGCACTGGCTGCCGCTCGAAACCCGCCCGCCAAACCTTGAAGGGCAAGGCGCCATCACCATCGGCGACCTTGTGAAGAACGCCCTGCGTATGCGTCCCGACCGCATCATCCTGGGCGAAATTCGCGGCGCGGAGTGTTTCGATCTTCTCGCTGCCATGAATACCGGCCACGATGGCTCGATGTGTACGCTTCACGCCAACAGCCCGCGCGAGTGCCTTGGCCGTATGGAAAACATGATCCTGATGGGCGACATCAAGATCCCGAAAGAAGCCATCAGCCGCCAGATCGCCGAATCGGTCGATCTCATCGTTCAGGTCAAGCGCCTTCGCGACGGTTCGCGCCGCACCACCAACATCACCGAGGTGATCGGGATGGAAGGCGATGTGATCGTCACGCAGGAACTGTTCAAGTTCGAGTATCTGGACGAGAGCGACGACGGCAAGATTCTCGGCGAATTCCGTTCCTCGGGCCTGCGCCCCTACACGCTGGAAAAGGCGCGCCAGTTCGGCTTCGACCAAGCCTATCTGGAAGCCTGCCTCTAGCTCGCTAACCGCGTATAATTCCCGGAATTGCAACGGCCAGCAAACCGCCGCCTATCACCGCGCAGATCAGGAAAAGTCCGGTCCAGGGCATCCACCCCACCCCGTCGATCTGCGCACGCCTGGCGCGGCGCCGCTCCATCACAAGCGCCAATCCGGCGCATAGAAGGAAACTCGCCCCCCACAGGGCGATCATATCTGCTTCGCTGGCAAACGTCAGGAACTCGTGCATGGCGCGCGATATGGGTAGCAGCGGAACTTCTGCCAAGCTGGCGTTAAGGGAACCGGGTTATTGTTTACCCGTTCTAACCCGTTGAACGCCTGATGTTCGGGCCCTTTGGGAAGGATATAGACATGATCAAGAAGCTTATGCTCGCCCTCGGAATTACCACGATGAGTCTCGCAGCCACCGCTTGCAACACGGTCAAGGGTGTTGGCGAAGATATCGAATCCGTCGGCGAAGCCGGTGAGGATGCAATCGACTAAACCATGAAAAAGAAACCCGAATTCTTCCGTAAATCCGCACTGCTCCTTTCGGTAGCAGCATTGTCACTCGGGGTGACAGCCTGCAACACTGTCAAGGGGCTCGGCGAAGATATTAAATCCGTCGGCGAGGCGGGCGAGGATGCGATCGACTGAGCGCAACTCGCGACATTGCGAAGAATGGCGAGACGCCCGCCCTTACCGGCGGGCGTTTCTATTTTCTGCGATATACCAGCGTCAAATTGTTAGCAGGCATCTGGTGTCTGGCCGTGCGGACGAAACCAGTATGTTCCGCCAAATCATCCATTTCGCTGACATACCGGATGCCCCACGCAGGATCACGGCTGCGCAGACTCGTATCGAAGGCGAGATTCGACGGTGCGGCTTCTTTCCCATTTTCGAAATACGGGCCGTAGAGGATGAGCGGTGCACCGGTGGCGAGTACTTGGCTGGCCCGCTCGAACAGACCTTGCGTTGCCGTCCATGGGCTGATGTGGACCATATTGATGCATAGCAGCGCGTCTGCCCGCACCACTGGCCAGTTCCCCTCTTTCGCATCCAGCTCCAATGGGGCCGCGAGATTTGCATGTCCCACTTGCCTCACCCACGAAGCAATCGATTCCAGAGCCGCCGGATCCCGATCGGTCGGCTGCCATTGCAGCGCGGGAAAACGCGCCGCCATGAATACCGCATGCTCACCAGTCCCGCTGGCGACCTCCAGCACGAGCCCGATTTCAGGCAACTCCTTGGCCAGAACATCCGCGATCGGAGCAGAGTTTCGAGCAGCAGAGGGCGAGGTCCGCTTCAATTGACCTGTCGCTCGCGGCCTTCCCAGTAAGGGGCCCGCAAATCCTTGCGGAGGATTTTGCCGCTGGCGTTGCGGGGCATCACCTCGAGCACATCGATACTCTTTGGCACCTTGAAACCGGCAAGCCTTTCCTTCGTCCACTCGATCACCGAATCTGCATCCACTTCCTGACCTGCCTTGGCCACGATGCAGGCCTTCACCGCTTCCCCCCAGGTGTCGTCGGGTACTCCGATCACCGCAACTTCGCCTACCGCGGGATGGCCATAGATCGCGCTTTCGACCTGTGCCGGATATACGTTCTCGCCGCCCGAGATGATCATGTCCTTCATCCGGTCCTGGATGTAGACGTAGCCGTCCTCGTCCATGAAGGCCGCATCGCCCGTGTGCATCCAGCCATCTTTCAGCGAGCTCTGCGTGGCGTCGGGCAGATTCCAGTAACACGCCATGTTCGACGGGCTCTTGCAGATCAGTTCACCCACCTCACCGCGGGGCAATTCTCGCCCATCGTCCCCGACGACCTTGAGTTCGACGCCGGGCACGGCCTTGCCCGCCGATTTCATCCGCTGATTGCCCGCCAGATCGTGATCCTCGGGTGGAAGGACTGCGATCGTCCCCGTCGTTTCGGTCATGCCGTAGCACTGAAGAAATCCGGCATCCGGGATGGTTCTTACCGCCTCTCGCAGCAGGTCGAGCGGAATGGGCGCCGCCCCGTAGAGAACATATTTGACACCGGACATGTCGGTCGTCTTCGCGCGCGGATGCTGAACGACCATCTGTAGCGCGGCCGGCACGATGAACAGGCGGGTTATGCCCTGCTCGAAAGCATCCAGCACGCCATCGGGCGTGAATTCCTCCTGCACAATTGCACGGATACCGGAACCCATCGCCATGATGCCAAGCCCCGTCCCGCCGATATGCGCGCAGGGCATGCAGACGAGAATGGCCTCATCCTCGTCGAAGTGCGACCATGGCTGGTCCGCCTTCTGGCTCGGCATGCGTAGCGCAAAGAGGTTGCGGTTCGTCAGGACGGCACCCTTGGGATTTCCGGTCGTGCCCGAAGTATAAAGCTGGAGGACGGGATCGTCGGGACCAGCAGGAGCGAACGCGCCGGCGGAGGAGTTCTCGATTTCCTTTAGCGCATCACCAGTCGAAAGGATATCCGGAGGGGATTCCATCTGCTGGCAGGCCTTGCCGGCTAACTCGCCAAAGCCCTCGCCAAGCAAGACCAGTTTCGCTCCTGTATCGCCGAGAATATAGGCTATTTCGGGAGCAGCGAGACGCCAGCCGATAGGGACCATGACCACACCGGCACGAGCAGCCGAATAGAAAAGTTCGAAATAATGGCGCGAGTTCTTGCCGAGCCACGCGATCCGATCGCCTTTGCCCACGCCGCGTGAAGCCAACATTGAGACGTTCTTGCGGCTGCGAACTTCGAGCTCCGCAAAGGTGAGCGCTTCATCGTCCTGCTCCAGCGCGACGTTATCGGGCCGTTCGACTGCCCAATGCCGGATAAGCTCATCGAATGTGAGCTTCTGCGTGGCTTCCATATATCCTCTCCGCTGCTTTCAGCTTCGATGACATCATGCCACGCCAGTTGCATCGCGCAACCGGTTTCGGAACGCTCCTACTGCCAGCGCCCGGCGGCCCTCGCGCGGCGCTCGCGAACTGCCAGCCATACCAGAAGTCCCAGCGGCCCCGCCATGAATGTCGCGACAAGGATTGGAGCCTGAAGCAACCGCGAGAAGCCCTTCGCATCCGCGTCTCGCACGATCCAGAGCCCCACGAACAGGTCGAAGGCCAGATAATGGATCCAGCCTATCGCAACACCGCCGTCGCTCGCAAAAATCGAACGGATGCCTTCGATCGAACCGAAATCGAAACCGGAACCATCTCCGCCAACCGGGTCGAGCAATCCGGACAAAATCCCGACCAGACCGAGCATATAGGTCAGGCACAAAAGACCGATGCCGAGGTAAAGTACCGCTGCAAGCAGTGCCGGCCAGCGTGGAAGGAAGATGAGCGCTGACCACATTACAATCGCCAGGATGTTGGCCGCAGAGAAAACGATGTTCCACACGTCTCGATCTCCTTACTCTTCGATCAAAATCGGGAGGCTGTTCGCCGCACGCCGGATAGCATCGTTGTCATGGACGAACCTTCCCCGCGCTGCACGCTTGGCGAGCGCGATTGCCGCCCTGGCGACAATTTCCGCCTTGATCCCGCGATACTGCCGGTATTTGCCATGCATGAACAGATTGGCGAGCGGTGCAGTCGCTATCCCGAGCCGTTCGGCAGTACGCCGATCGTTATCGCGCTGACCGATCAGCAGACCCGGCCGCAGAATGTCGAGCCGCGGGAACCTGAGCCTAGTAAGTTCGCGCTCGGTTTCCCCCTTGACCCGCAGATAGAGGTTTTTCGAGGCAGTGTCCGCGCCGACGGAGCTCACGGCGACCAACCGCTCCACTCCATTGGCAAGCGCAGCCTTTGCTGTCGACAGGACGAGTTCCTGATCTACAGCACGAAAAGCCGCTTCGTTCTCTCCCGACTTCTTCCATGTCGTACCCAAGGCACAAATGACCGCCTTGGGACGCAGCGCCTCGAAGACTTCGCCCCATTTCGACGGATCGGCGACAAAATATTCGATACGAATTCCCGGCGGCAGCTTGGCCTCGCGCCGCCCGATGGCTTGCAGGCGAATATCCTCCCGCCCCACGCATTCTTCCATCACCTTACCACCGATCAGGCCGGTCGCGCCAACGAGGCAGAGGCGTAGCGCCTCAGACATTCGAAAGTCCTTCGGGGGCACGACCATAGATGCGGCGGCACTGGTTGATCGCGAAACGATCGGTCATGCCAGCAATGAAATCGGCAATATGGCGGCTCTTTTGCGGTTCGTCAGCAGGCAGGCGTGCCACCCAATCGTCTGGCATGGTCGCCGGATCCTGCTGGTAGGCAACGAATAGTCGCGCCACGACGTCGCGCGCCTTCTCGGCGGTCTGGATTTGCTCCGGATGATAATAGAGACGCTGGTACATGAACTTCTTCAAACGCCGCTCCTCCACAGCGATCCCGGGCGAGAAACCGGCGAGTTGCCTGCCAGCGCCGCGGACCTGACCGATTCCGTCCATGCCCGCCACATTGGAGCGCGTGTGCTCGATGACATCGTTGACCATCAGGCCGATCTGGCTGCGGACCAGCTCCCGCAATTGAGTTTCCCGCGTCGCATGGGGGAAGCGCTGTTCGACCCGCCTGAACTGGTCGGCCAGAAATTCGATCTCCATAAGATCGTCGAGATCGAGGAATCCGGCACGAAGTCCGTCGTCTATGTCGTGATTGTCGTAGGCAATATCGTCGGCCACGGCGGCGATCTGCGCTTCCAGCGAGGGCCATTCACCGAGATCGAGACCATAGGCAGCATCGATCTCCGCCAAGGCCCAGTTCGGGGCGCCGACGGGACCGTTGTGCTTGGCCATGCCCTCGAGCGTTTCCCAAGTCAGATTGAGGCCGACATGATCCGGATAGGGGCTCTCGATCCGCGCCAGCGTGCGAATGCCCTGCGCGTTATGATCATAACCACCCGCATGCTCCATGGCCTGTTCCAGCGCTTTCTCCCCCGCATGTCCAAAGGGCGGGTGTCCAATATCATGGGCGAGGCAAAGCGCTTCGGTCAGGTCCTCGTCGAGCCCCAACTCGCGGGCGATGACGCGGCCGATCTGCGCGACCTCGATGCTGTGTGTAAGCCGTGTGCGATAGTGGTCGCCGTCGGGGGCAATGAACACCTGGGTCTTCGAGCGAAGTCGGCGAAAGGCGATCGAATGGATGATCCGGTCGCGGTCACGCTGGAACTCGCTGCGGGGTCCGCGCGCACCGTCGCGGTTTTCGGCGAATTCGCGACCGCGCGAATGCGCAGGATCGGCAGCGTAGGGAGCTCTATGCATGGAGCGCTGAGGCTTAGGTGAGCCGGTTTGTCACGACAACGTGAACGAAACACGAACTCGGCAGCTTTTCGGCAGGCAGCACCTTTCCGTCGGGCAAAGAAAGGGCCGCGCGCTTTCAAGCGGCGCGGCCCGTTCAGGATTGCGACCTCAACTCATCAGTTGATGCCGATGGTGTCCGGATTTCCATCCGGATCGCCGTTTACGGTGCCGCCGCTACGCGGTGTGCCGAGCAGCAAAAGGCCTGCCATATGCGGGCTTGCCATCGAAGTCCCCGATAGCGTGGCGTATCCGCCATCCTTGTAGGTAGAGAGAATAGACGAACCCGGCTCTGCATAATCGACCGGCGGATTGCCGTAGTTCGAGAAGCTCGACCAGTTATCGCCCTGCGCGAACGAACTGATGGTATAGATGTTTGCATGATTGGCCGAAGCAGGCGACTTGGTCGTGGCGCTGGTGCTTTCGTTACCGGCTGCCAAGGCGAACTCTAACCCGCCCTGCGCTGCGGCGATGACCGCATCGTTGAGCGCCTGACTGAAGCCGCCACCCAGCGACATGTTCGCGACATCGTCCGAATTGGCGATCGATGCTGCATATTCGATCCCGGCGATAACCCCGCTGGTCGATCCCGAGCCGCGACGGTCGAGAACCTTGATGCCGACCACAGTGACACCGGGTGCCACACCCACTACACCAATCCCGTTGCCTTTGATGGCCGCAATCGTGCCCGCCACATGCGTGCCGTGACCATTGCCGTCATCGGCGCTCTTGTCGCGCGTGAAATTGGCGGCAAGGCTGGTATCCACATTCAGGTCCGGATGGTCGAAATCCACTCCGGTGTCGATCACCAGTGCGCGACCAGTGGCGCCCGTCTGGCCGCCACCGACGCGAGTGACACCCCAAGGAGTGGACTCGCTTGGCTGGGTTCCGCCATCGCCACCGCCGCCAGGTCCCTTGCCCGGGGGCGGAGCGCTGACGCTGTAGACCTGTTCCTGTTCGCAATAGGCGATACGCGGGTTGTTGGCCTGCATCTTTGCGACTGCCTGTGGGGCTGCGTTTACCGCAAAGCCGCGGATCGTACGCTCGTAAGTGAATTTGACATTGGCACCGGCGGCTCGGGCCGAACGGTTGGCTTCCGCCTTGACCTGGCCCTTGCCGACCAGCCCCGGATTGAACACGCAAACATATTGATTGTCGATTTTCTGCGCAGCAGCAGGTGTAGCCACAGCCGCACTGGCGAGCGCAATAACGCTCGCAGTGGCAAGCCGGCCCAGATGCATTTTCATAGTTCAGTCCCTTCCCATGAGATTGAGGAAGGTCATAATGCCCCGTCGGCCCTGTTGGACAAGACAGCCTTGGTTAAAATACCCCGAATAGTCTCAGTGCGTTACAGAAATGTCGCAAATCAATAACTTCAGTTTCATTCCAAAATCCAATCCGCTGCCGCCCGACAATGAATATCGGTGGAATCGAAGACCGGAAGGACGTTGGCATCGGTATCGACCACCAGTTCCAGTTCGGTGCAGGCCAGGACGATCGCTTTGGCGCCCTGCTTTTCCTTTATCGTGATAATGGTCTTGAGTGCCCGTTCCGCATCCCGGGTCACGCGGCCGAGCATCAGTTCCTTATAGATGATGCCATCGACCAGTTCGACCTCGTTGGGGTCGGGCGGAAGCAGGTCAACGCCGTGGGACACCAGCCTCTGCCGATACCAGCTTTCGGTCATAACAAAGCGCGTACCGAGCAGGGCCGCACTTTGGCAATCCGCCTCGGCCATCGCCTTTCCGACCGCGTCGGCGATGTGGATTACGGGAATGGAGATCGCCTCGGCCACGCGGTCGTAGCTCTTGTGCATGGTATTGGCAGCGATCACGATGCCTTCGGCCCCGGCAGCCTCGAGCTTGCGGGCACTTTCGACCAGAATCGTGGCGATGGCGTCCCAGTCATCGGCCTTCTTGGCGCCGGCGATGCGTGAATAATCCAGGCTGTCGATCAACATAGGCGCACTGGCCATGGGCTGCGCACGCTTTTGAACCAACTTGTTGATGCGTTCGTAATAGGCGCGGGTGGAAATCCAGCTCATCCCGCCGATGAGACCCAATGTGCGCAAAACTAGCGCTCCCTGTCCAATTGTTATGCCGCCCCTCTGCGGCCCATCATGATGTAGATGTCACAACGGGCTCGGCAGACGGCGGTTCCTCGATTGGTAATTGCGGCGGGATGAGTGCTTCGGAAAGCCATATCCTGAGGTCCGTCGCGCTGCGTTCAGGGGCCTCTTCCATCGGGATATGGCCGATGCCCTCGTAGGAAACGAGCGTCGCTTTGGGCAGGTGCTTTGCATACCATTCGCCTGCCTCGTAGGGGATCAGCTGGTCTTCCCTGCCCCACATGACCAGGGCTGGAACCTGAATCCGTTCGATTTCGGCAGGATCGAAAGCAGTACGCGGGGCGCTGAAACGCTTCCGAGTTGCGCTCCGATTGCCCGGATAACGCGCCAATTCCCAATAGCGGTCCACGGCTGCCTCCGTCACCACATCCTGGTTGGAAACGCTTTGCGAGAGGCTTCTTTCGACGATCGAGCGCGGCAAAAGCTGGCTCATGATGTCGCCGATCACAGGCAGACCGGCCAAGGTGAAGGCGATATTGCCGCCGCCCTTGCGCTCGACAGGTGCGCCTGCCGCATCGACAAGAACCAGCGCATCGACCCGCCAGGGTTTTTCAAGCGCATAGGCCATCGCGATCCAGCCGCCCATCGAATTGCCGGCAAGGGTAAAAGTCTCGACGCCGAGCCTTTCCGTGACCGCATCGATATCCGCGCCGAAACCTTGAACGGAATAGTCATCGTCCGGTGCGGGACCTGTGAGGCCGTGGCCACGCTGGTCGAAGCGGATGACGCGGTAATCCCCCTTCAACCGTTCGGTCCACGGCTGCCAGGTTTGGAGGTCGGCATTGGAGCCATGGAGCAACACGATCACCGGCGCATCGCGGGGACCTTCATCCCGAAAATGGATATCGCGTCCATTTTCGAGCATCAGGAACTGAGACGGACTATTGCCGTATTTGGCACGCATCTCCGCCGGATCGGTGTCCGGAACCCGAAAAACGAGGAAGGCGATCACGAGGATCGCCGCCACGGCCAGCAGTCCACGCCAAACCCATTTCACGGATTCATTTCCCCGATCCACCGGCGCACGATCTCAGCACCCTCCTCGTCAATCGTCGACTTGCCGAGTTCGGGCATGGCGACACCGGGATCGTCGCTCAGCATCCGGTGGAGCAGGATGGATTCGTCCGGCTTGCCCGGCACTATATCGTAGAGAAGCTGACCCGCCCCGCGCCCTGCGGCGACGGGCCGCTTCATGATGCCGATGGCATGCGGGTCATCCTGTTCCCAGCGCAGGTCCAGTCCGCTGTTCGACGCAGTCGCGCCGGGCCGGTGGCAATGTGCGCAATTCACGTCGAGATAGGCGCGCGCTGCCGTTTCGGTGCTGGCGGCGACGCGATTCTCCCAGACAGGTAACCGGTCTGCGCCTACCGGGACCTCCCCCAGCGTGGCTTCCAGCCAATCAGCCGAAAGATTGCGCGCCTTCGGACCGATAGGAACAACCTCACCATCGAGGCCGTGACATTCTTTACATTGGTTCTTGTTCGGCACCCGGTAGCTTATCGTCTCTCCCGCGGGCGTCGTCGCCTGTACCCGCGCACCAGCCACCGCCAGCGTCGCCTCGGTCTGTTCTTCGTTCCAGAGATAGGGGAGCGCCAGCCAGCCATCGGCGCGGTGAAGAAGAACGCGGGTTTCGACAAGGCGGCGCTTGCCATTCTCCTCGAAGGCGAATGTCTTGATAAGCGCAGAGCCGACAGGGAATTCAAGCAACCCCTCACCTGAAGCGCCGACCTTTTGCCCCCCCGGCACATAGACGAAGCGCAGCTTTTCCGCCCCGTCGGAATAAAGCGGCGTGTTCAGGCGATAAGGAGACACGCCAGCGGCGGGTAACTGAGCACTTGGATCCTCGAAGAAGCCGAAGTCGGACAGAAGGCGCGGCATTCCTTGCGTCACTGCACTGTCACTGACCGAAGCTGGTGCGGGCAGCGGCTGGAAAACCTCAGCCCGCACTGCGACCGATCCGGCCAACGCAAGGCTCGCGAAGGCAAGAAGGGCGGAGCTGGCATTCATCCCCCGAGCCGCGCCTCCAATTCGGCGGGCGCTCCGATATCTTCGGTTGGAAAGCGCTCGCTGGGCGGCGGAGCCTGAAGGGGCGCAGGCGTGGCACCGGCAATCCCCTTGCCCTGCTCGGTAAGGTTGAGTGTCCATCCGGAAATGCCCGACGCAACCTTCAGCGTCACTCCCGCTTCTCCCAGCCCATCCCACATCAGCGGGGGCAGTTCTCCGCCGAAAGCTGCCAGCAGCGCCTCGGCCCCATCGATTTGCGGATCGTAACCGCCTTGGGCGATCTGGTTGCTTCCCACCACGACGTTGCGGGGAACGGGATCGTAATTCTCGTCTTCGAACGGCTGCGGATAGGCGATGACCATGATGGGGGCGGTCGGATTGCCGGACAGGATATTGTTCTCGATCAGCACGCTTTCATTGGCCATCACCATGACACCCGTACCCCGCAGCACTCCCGCGACGATATTGCCGGGCGGCGCGAAATTGGGCGTGTCGTTCGCGACCACCAGATTGTTCGCGACCACCACATTGCCGCCGCCCATTACCGGCAGGTTGGGCAGGTCGAACACCAGTATGCCCCCAGTGTTCCGCGTCGCGACATTGTGCTCGACCAGCGCATTGCGGCTGTTTTCGATTTCGATCCCGGCGACATTGGCCTCGGCGATCGAATTGCGCACGGTAATACCGTTCGACTGGCCAACATATATGCCCGCATCGCTGGCACCGGTCACCTTCACGCCGTCGACCAGCACTCCGGTGCTTTCCACCGGATAGATTCCGTATGCGCCATTTTCCGGGTGCGGCCCGCGGGTCCAGGTCACACGCACGCGGTGATAGACGATATTGTCCGCACCCTTTGATTTGACCCCGTCACCCTTGGGGTTTTCCAGCGCGAAATCCCGCAGGGTGACATTGTCGCTGGTAACCAGCAGCCCCTCGCCCGCGCCCTGCTGGGACGTAAAGTCGAGTACCGTGCCATCCATCCCCGCGCCGCGAATGGTGACACCCTCTACATCAAGGCTGAGGCCGTCGGTCAGAGCATAGCGGCCTGCAGCCAGCACGATCTCGTCCCCCGGAGCGGCGAGGATCAATGCTTCCTGAAGACGCTCCTGCGCGCCCTCACCCGGTTCAATCGTGTGGGTTTCGGCCAGCACCGGTGCAGCGCTCGCGAGAAGTATGGCGGAAATGGCAGTACGGATCATGAGTCTCTCCCTCCCGGCCCATAGTGCCGAGCGGACAAACTATTGCAAGCGGTCCTAGCCTGCAGAGAAGGAACAAATCGCGGCAGAAGTGCCGACCACTTCGATAAGCTCGCGGTCTTCCACCGAGCGAAGGCGCTCGAGAAATTCGACCGTGCTGGCGGGAAGACCCGCTTCGCCTTCCCGTTCACCCAAGCGTTCCAGTTCGCGAAGCTGCGAGATCGTGAGCCGCTCCGACATGCGCGTGCCCATGCAGGCGGCGACCGGTTGCGGAACGCCGCGATCGACCAGCGCGCTTTCGATCCGGCCCGCGGTCACCCGCTCGAAGCCGCCAAGCGCGCCCCATAGACCGATGCCTGCGAGCGCCAGCAGAACGATGACAATCAGTGTCTTTCGCATGGTTCAGTCGAGCGCCTTCACGATTTCCTCGACCATCTTCTTTGCATCGGACAACAGCATCATGGTCTGGTCCATGTAGAATACGTCATTGTCGACGCCCGCATAGCCCACGCCGCCCATCGAACGCTTGATGAAAAACACCTGCTTGGCCTTATCCACGTCGAACACGGGCATGCCGTAGATCGGCGATGATTTGTCGGTCTTCGCCGCCGGATTGACCACATCGTTCGCCCCGATGATGAAGGCGACGTCCGCCTGCGCGAATTCCGAATTGATGTCCTCCAGCTCGAAGACATTCTCATACGGCACCTGCGCCTCTGCCAGCAGCACGTTCATGTGCCCCGGCATGCGGCCTGCGACCGGGTGGATAGCGTATTTTACCTCCACACCCTTTTCCTCGAGCAGATCGGCCATTTCGCGCAGCGCGTGCTGCGCCTGGGCGACCGCCATCCCGTAACCCGGGATGATGATCACCTTTTCCGCCTGTTCCAGCATGAAGGCCGCATCGGCCGCACTGCCCTGCTTGTAGGGGCGCTGTTCGCCGCTTTCGCCGCCGCCCGAACCCGCATCGGCGCCGAAGCCACCTGCGATGACCGAAAGGAAGCTGCGATTCATCGCGCGGCACATGATGTAGCTCAGGATCGCACCCGAAGAGCCGACCAGCGCGCCGGTAATGATCATCGCCGTATTGCCCAGCGTGAAACCCATCGCCGCAGCCGCCCAGCCCGAATAGCTGTTCAACATCGACACGACGACCGGCATGTCCGCCCCGCCGATGGGAATGATCAGCAGGAAACCGACAAGGAAGGCGAGAACTGTCAGCCCGACGATCAGCGGCATGGTTTGCGCAGGTCCTGCAATCGCGAACAAGGCTGTAAGGACGATGATTGCGGCGAGCGTGCCCAGATTGATCACATGCCGCATGGGCAAGAGAATCGGAGAACCGCTCATCCGGCCCGAAAGCTTGGCGAATGCGATGACGGAGCCGGAGAAGGTGATCGCCCCGATAGCGATACCGAGGCCCATCTCCACCTTGCTGACCGCGCCAATGCTTCCCTCGGGTGTCAGCAGGCCGAAAGCGCCCGGATTGAGATAGGCCGCCCAGCCCACCAGAACGGCGGCGAGGCCGACGAGGCTGTGAAAGGCCGCGACCAGTTCGGGCATCACGGTCATGGCAATACGGCGCGCAATCAGGAAGCCGATCAGGCCGCCGATGGCAATCGCGATGCCGATCTCGACGATATTCGCAATGTCGTGCGTGACCAGCGTCGTCACCACCGCAATCAACATGCCCGCCATGCCGAAGCGGTTGCCGGTCCGGCTGGTCGAAGGCGAGGACAGTCCGCGCAGGGCGAGAATGAAGAAAATACCCGCCACGAGATAGGCGAGTGCGACCCAAGGATTTACCGCTTCGCCCGTCGCCGCATGCGCGGGTGTGGCCCACATCGTCACCCCAGCGAAAGCTGGGGTCACTCTCGGCAAGCGCCGCGCGAAATGGACAGCGATCCCAGCTTTCGCTGGGATGACGGAGAATAGCGAACCCATCACTTCTTCTCCTTCTTCTTGTACATCGCGAGCATACGTTCGGTTACCGCGAAGCCGCCGAAGATATTGACGCTCGCCAGCACTACACCCAGCAAACCGAGCCACTTGGCGACTTCGCTGCCCGCCTCTGCCGCCGCGATCAGCGCGCCGACAATGATCACACTCGAAATCGCATTGGTCACCGCCATCAGAGGTGTGTGTAGCGCAGGCGTGACCGACCAGACTACGTAGTAACCGACGAAGCAGGCCAGCACGAAAATCGACAGGATCGAAATGAAGTCCATGTGTGGCCCCTCCCCGGGCCGGATCTATTGCGCGGTCAACCTCTCGTTCACGACCTTCCCGCCCTGCGTCAGCCGGACGGCATCGCCGATTTCCTCGTCCAGCACGGGCTTGCCCTGCTCCTTGTCCCAGAAGGCCGAAAGGAAATTGTAGAGGTTACGCGCGAACAGCGCAGAGGCGTCGGCGGCGAGGTGCCCGGCGGTATTCGAATAGCCGACAATTTTCACGCCATGCTTCTCGACCGTCTGGTCGGGCTGCGAGCCTTCGACATTGCCGCCCTGCGCAACGGCGAGGTCGAAAATCACGCTGCCCGGCTTCATCGTCGCAATCTGCGCGTCCGAAATCAGTTTCGGCGCGGGCCGCCCCGGAATGAGCGCGGTGGTGATGACGATGTTCTGCTTGGCGATATGGCTGCTGACCAGTTCGGCCTGCGCCTTCTGGTATTCCTCGCTCATTTCGGTGGCATAGCCTCCCGAACCTTCGCCCTCGATGCCAGCCACGTTCTCGACGAAGATCGGCTTCGCCCCGAGCGATTGAATTTGTTCCTTGGTGGCGCTGCGCACGTCCGTTGCGCTTACCTGCGCGCCCAAACGCTTGGCGGTGGCGATCGCCTGCAGCCCCGCCACGCCTACGCCCATCACGAAGACCTTGGCCGCCTGCACCGTACCGGCGGCGGTCATCATCATCGGAAAGGCGCGACCATACTCGTTCGCAGCGGTGAGCACCGCCTTGTATCCGGCAAGGTTCGACTGGCTGGAAAGCACATCCATGCTTTGTGCGCGAGTGATGCGCGGCATGAACTCCATGCTCAACGCCTCGAAACCGCCCTTGGCATAAGCCTCGACCCGATCCTTCTCGCGAAAGGGATCGAAGGTCGCCGCGACCCAGGCTCCCGGCTTCGCGCCGGCCAGCGCCATGACGTCGGGCGCCTGCACCGCGAGCACGATGTCCGCCCCTTCGACCACCTTGGGCGCAGGGACCACCTCGGCCCCTGCTTCCCGGTAGGCTTCGTCGGTGATGGAAGCGGTAATGCCCGCCCCTTCCTCGACCGCGACCGTGGCGCCCAGAGCGGCGAATTTCTTCACCGTTTCGGGCGTGATGGCGACCCGGCTTTCACCGGGCGCACGCTCCCTGAGCACCGCGATCCGCATGGGCACCTGTGCTTAGCTGGAAATCAGGATAACGACGACGGCCGTGATCACGGCCAGCAGCGGGACGGCCCATTTGAGCATGTCGATGAAGGAACTGTAGGTCTTCTTGTGCGCCTTCATGTCGTTGGCGGAATCCATATGCGTAGTATCCTTGCTTGGATTGGTTTTGCAGGCGGGGTCTATAATGCGTGTTGCAAATCGACAAGGGCATTGGCTCGGGCTTCCCCCACCCGCCTCTCGCCGGACTCGCGGTTAATCCTGCCTTTACCAGTCTGCGCTACCGTTTTCACTGAAATGCGCTTGCCATTCTCGGTTCGCGCAAGAAGGAGCGAGAGCGCAATGGCGACAGACGAAGCACGCCTGCTGATGCTGGTCGATGACGAGCCTGCCCAGGCCCGCGTCATTTCCTCGCTCGCCGCTCGCGAAGGCTGGCACGCCTTGGCCGTAGATAGCTGTGATGCTGCGCTCGAACTGCTCGACTCCCCGCAAGGACTGGAGGTCGAAACAGTCTTGATCGACGGCCGCGTGCCGGGTGAACATGCCTGCGAATTCATTCGCCGGGTCAAATCTCAGCGACCCGAGGTCAGCGTTCTCATGCTGACGGCAAGCACCTCTCCCCTGCTGGCGGTCGAGGCCATGCGGGCCGGCGCCAACGATTATCTTATCAAACCCGTCACGCCGGAGCGCCTTGCCGTCGCGCTCAAGAGCACCACGAGACTGGCTACGGCGCGCGACGAATTACAGCCGCTGTCCGAGAAATTCTCGCCCATCCTCGAATTCGATGCCATGGTCGGCACCGACACGCACTTTCGCACTGCCCTGGCCAGGGCGGCCACGGCTGCCCGCGGGCATGGCCATGTTCTGGTCGAGGGCGAAAGCGGTACCGGCAAGGAAATGCTGATCCAGGCGATCCAGCATTCGTCGACCCGCAACAAGGCCCCGTCGCGCCTCGTGAAATGCGAGGGGCTGCAACATAACACGCTGGAATCGCTTCTGTTCGGCCATGAGAAAGGCGCCTTTGCCGGAGCTTTCGATCGGCAGGAAGGTGCGCTGGCTGCCTGCGACACAGGAACCCTGATGCTCGACGGGATCGACACTCTCGCCCAAGACCATCAGGATCGGCTTGCCGATGTGCTGGATACCGGGATCGTGCGCCCGACCGGCGCTGCGCACGGGTTCAAGATCGATATACGGATCATCGCCTCATCGAACAGGCCACTGGATGTGCTGGTCGAAGATGGCCAGTTCTCGCCAGCACTTTACAAGAAGCTCTCCGCCACCCGCATCGTCATGCCCCCGCTGCGCGAGCGGGTGGGAGATATCCCGGCCTTGACCCGCTATTTCCTGGCCGAAATCGGCGAGCTTGAAGGCATGAGCCACCATTCGATCGCCGATAGCGGCCTGTCGCTGCTCGAAGCCTATGACTGGCCGGGCAATGTTCGCCAGTTGCAGACCGTGTTGTTCCGGGCCTGCGTCCACGAACGCCGCGAATCGCTCACCGCGCACAGCTTCCCGCATCTCGCCGAGCTTTTCGGCGATGCCGACCGGGGCGAAAGCCGCGCCCGCGGCCTGGGCGTGCTGCTCTACGAAGACGACGGCAATATCCGCCCGCTGGAGGAAATCGAGGCCGACATCATCCGTCTCGCCATCGGGCACTATCGCGGCAAGATGACCGAAGTCGCCCGAAGGCTCGGCATCGGCCGCTCGACGCTCTATCGCAAGCTGAGCGAACTGGGCATCGACAACGCGGCCTGAGCTTGGCAAAATGCGGCCACGCATTCGAGGAGCAAGTCAGGTGAACTAAGGCAACCGCCACAGCGGATATCCATTGCCCGGGCCCATTTTGGTCCGATCTGCCACACCTGAATCTCCCGAAAGTTACGATATGCAAAAACTGAAAGATTCGCTGTGCGTGGTCACCGGCGGTGCCCGCGGCATCGGCAAAGCGGTTTGTGCCGCATTTGCCAAAGAGGGCGCGCACGTCGTGCTGACCGATATCGACGAAGCCGAAGGTAGGAAAGCGGCCGAAGAGACTGGCTGCGAATTCGCGAAGCTGGATGTCTCCAGCGAAGCCGACTGGGCCGCTTTCGCCGAACGTTTCCCCGCCATCGACGTGCTGGTCAACAACGCCGGCATCACCGGCTTCGAGGACGGCCCCGCCGCCCACGATCCGGAGAATGCCAGCCTCGCCGAATGGCACCGCGTCCACGCGGTCAACACCGACGGCTGCTTTCTCGGCTGCCGCTATGCCCTGCGCGCCATGAAGGCGAAAGGCGAAGGGTCGATCATCAACATGTCCTCGCGATCCGGCCTCGTCGGCATTCCCGGCGCGGCGGCCTATGCGGCGAGCAAGGCGGCGATGCGCAACCACACCAAATCGGTGGCGCTCTATGCCGCGCAGCAGGGTTGGAAGATCCGCTGCAACTCGGTCCACCCCGCCGCCATCCTCACCCCGATCTGGGAGCCGATGCTGGGCGACGGGCCCGATCGCGACGTGAAGATGGCAAAGCTCGTCGCGGACACGCCGCTCAAACGCTTCGGCACGGTGGAAGAGGTCGCCGCGCTATGCGTCTATCTCGCCTCTCCCGAAAGCGCCTATATGACCGGCGCCGAACTGACGCTCGATGGCGGTCTGCTGGCGGGAAGCGCCGCTTCGCCCGGCTAGTTCGGCAAATCCCCGAAATCGGTCAGCGCCGCATCGCGCAAGCCGCGCCAGACATTGCGCGCCTGGACGGTTTCGGGGACATCGTGGACGCGGTGCAGCTGGACCCCCGCATCCATCCCCTTGAGCGCCAGCGCGACACTGCCGCCGAGCCGCTGGTCTGCCCCCGCCTCGTTGGACAAAGCCCCGATCATCCGCTTGCGGCTTGCGCCGAGCAGCAGCGGATGGCCGAGTGCATGGAACAGCGGCAAGGCATTGAGAAGCAAGAGGTTATCGGCAAGACTCTTGCCGAAGCCGATACCGGGATCGAGCAGGATATGGCCCGCCTCTATCCCCGCCTCCAGCGCAGCATCGCGGCGACTGCGAAGCTCGTCGAAGACGTCGAACACCACGTTCGTATAGTGTCCGCCCTCGTGCAAATCCTCGCCCTTACCGGGCGCGTGCATCAGGATGACCGGGCAACCAGCCTTGGCAACCACTTCTGCAGAGCGCGGATCGTAGGTGAGGCCCGAGACGTCGTTGACCAGGCTCGCCCCGGCACCCAGCGCAGCTTCCATCACCGCCGCCTTGCGCGTGTCCACGCTGATCGCAGCGCCCATTGCGGCGCACATCTCGATCGCGGGAACGACCCGTTCGATCTCGTCGCCTTCCCACACCGCTTTCGCGCCCGGCCGCGTGCTTTCGCCGCCCACGTCGATGATCGCAGCCCCCGCTTCAAGCATGCGCGCGGCCTGTTCGCGCTGCACATCGGGTTTGTCCATGAACTCGCCGCCGTCGCTGAAACTGTCGGGGGTGACGTTGAGGATGCCCATCACCTGCGGCTGGTCGAGGCGGATGGTGCGCTCCCCCAGCTTGAGCGCCGGATGCGCCAGCGTGAGATTGGCCCATTGCTGCTCCGCATCGGTCGCCACCTCGTCGGGAAGTTGCCCCAGCACTTCCCCGATCGTGTCGGGCGCAGCAAGCCAGCGTTCGACAATCCGGCCATCGCGCCGCAGCACCACCGCAAAACGGCTGGCATAAACCATTCCGCCGCCCAGCCGGATGGCATTGCCATGTTCCGATTGGGGTCCGGGGACGAAGCCGATGGGGCGGATGTAAATGCGGTCGGTCATACGGGGAACTCTATTGCAAGCCGAGACATGGACCGGGTGTTACACTGTCCAGGGGCAAAAACAGTCGGCTTGTGCAAAAAACCGTCAACTTGTGAAAATAGGCGTCGGCTTGCGCCGCGACGGTGTCGGCTTGTGCACCCGATCTGACAGCTTGCCTTGGGCTGCATGTCGGCTTGCACAGTTTCACGCGCAAACGGGTGCGGCCATGGTCGCCCACAAGGCGGAAGAAGGGCATTTCGGTCATGGCCCTGGTGGTAGCGTGTTGCGGCGGAGTAGGACAGCGCGCTCACTCAA
The DNA here is from genome assembly GCF_056857815.1 of Qipengyuania sp. B-5. Lineage (NCBI taxonomy): Bacteria > Pseudomonadati > Pseudomonadota > Alphaproteobacteria > Sphingomonadales > Erythrobacteraceae > Qipengyuania > Qipengyuania sp. B-5. Next base: position 64,170 of record NZ_JBSXNU010000033.1, read on the forward strand.
ACAGGATCCGGGGTGACAGGGATTTGCCCTTCCCTCAGTCCTCCATCGCCAGCAGGTACAGCTGCCGCGCGGCATCGATGGGTTTCACTTCGCCGCGTGCCTCGTAATGCCAGAAGGTCCAGCCGTTGCAGCTGGGGGCGCCCTGCAGGTCCTTGCCGAGGCCGTGGATGCTGCCGGTCTGCTTGCCGATGGCCAGTGAGCCGTCCGCGCGCACAGTTGCGGACCAGCGGCGTTTCTTGTCGAAGACTTCCGTGCCCGGAGCGATGAAACCATTTTCCACCAGTGCGCCGAAGGCCACCTTGGGGGCGCTGCGGCCCGCCTGCATGGTGGTGAGCGCGCTTTCGTCGAGGGAGAGTTCCCTTTCGATCCGCTTCAGCGCGGCATCGCGATAGACGCTTTCTCGCTCGCAGCCGATCCATTCGCGGCCCAGGCGCTTGGCCACCGCGCCGGTGGTGCCGGTGCCGAAAAAGGGATCGAGCACCACGTCGCCACGCTCCGTCGTCGACAGCAGCACACGGTAGAGCAGCGCTTCGGGTTTTTGCGTCGGGTGAACCTTGTGCCCGCCCTCTTTCAGACGTTCCGCCCCGTTGCAGATCGGCAGGACCCAGTCGCTGCGCATCTGCAGTTCGTCGTTCAGGGTCTTCATCGCGCGGTAGTTGAAGTGGTATTTCGCCTTCTCGCCCTGCGAACACCACAGCAGCGTCTCATGCGCATTGGTGAAGCGGGTGCCGCGGAAATTGGGCATGGGGTTGGACTTGCGCCAGACGATGTCGTTGAGGATCCAGAAGCCCAAGTCCTGCAGGATCGCGCCGACGCGGTAGATGTTGTGATAGCTGCCGATCACCCACAGCGCACCGTCGGGCTTGAGGATGCGTTTCGCCTCGGTCAGCCAGTCCCGCGTGAAATCGTCATAGATCTTGAAGCTGTCGAACTGGTCCCAGTGATCGGTCACCGCGTCGACATGGCTGCCGTCGGGCCGGTTGAGATCGCCGCCGAGCTGGAGATTGTACGGCGGGTCGGCGAAAACGAGGTCGATCGAGCCGCTGGGGATCGAGCGCATGGCTTCCACGCAATCGCCATCGAGGATCTGCCCGAGGGGCAGTTCCACCGAAAGCTGTTTCTGTCTTGCCGGCGCCTTGGCGCGCGGTTTCGTGGTCTCAAGGACCGCCATGCCGATACCCCCGTCTGAAGTTATCCACAGGGTGAGTCCAAATGGATTCCGGGTCAAGTCAGTTGTTTAGGCACGCTCTCTAAAGATGGTGTTAACCATGCGAGAACGAAACGAGTCCCCCACCAGATGTTGAGTCCGCCTGCCGCAGACGGACTCCAGATGGTGGGGTGTGGCGTTAAGGACTCAGATAAGATTCATCTGGCTGACAGGCGCGAAGCTGCGGCGGTGCAGCGGCGTCGGGCCGTGGACGCGCAGCGCTTCCATGTGTTCTTTCGAGCCATAACCCTTGTTCCGGTCCCATCCGTAGTGCGGATGGTTCAGGGCCGCCTGCACCATCAGCCGGTCGCGATACTCCTTGGCGAGGATTGATGCGGCGGAGATGCAGGCTTCCTTCCCGTCCCCCCCCACGATCGCCCGCGCCGGCCAGCGCCATTCGCTGCGGCGGCCGGCCGGCGTGAGGTTGCCGTCGATCAGCACCTCCACCGGTTCGCAGTTCAGCGCCTCGATCACGCGCTGGGTGGCCAGGGTCATGGCAAGCATGGTCGCACCGAAAATATTGAGCCGGTCGATCTCTTCCGGCCCGACCACCGCCAGGCCCCAGGCGCAGCGGCGCTGGATTTGCGGCTCCAGCTTGGAACGTCGCGCCGCCGAAAGCTTTTTTGAATCATCGAGGCCGCCGGGGCAGGGCTTGCAAAGCACCACGGCCGCCGCGACTACGGGCCCGGCCAAAGGGCCGCGCCCGGCCTCGTCCACCCCCACCACCAGCGGGGCGCCGCGAAGTCCATTTTCGGGAGTTGAAGCGAACATGAAACGTCTATCGATCCTTGCTGCCACTCTATCTCCGCTGTTGATGGCGGCAAGCTGCGGAGGCAGTTATTCCACCGGTGGATCGGGCGAGGACGCCACTTCGACCCCCAGCCCCTCCGGAGATTTCGATGGAAATTTCGCCATCGCCGAACACGGCACATTCGACGAACCCTGGGCTTCGGCCTTCATTCCCGGCACTTCGATGCTGTTCATCACGGAAAAACCGGGCACCGCGAAAATCTATGATACGCAGAACAAACGGCTGATTACCGTCAGCGGTTTGCCGCAGGTCGATTACGGCGGACAGGGCGGCCTTGGCGATGTTGCCTTCCTGCCTTCCGAGAGTTCGACCACGATGGACCACAGGACGATCTATCTCAGCTGGGCCGAAGCCGGAACCGGCGATACGCGCGGAGCGGCAGTGGGGCGCGGGGAACTCGTCTGCGCCCAGGCCGATGCCTGCGCCATTCAGGGCCTCGACGTGATCTGGCGCCAGACGCCCAAGGTAACGGGGCGCGGCCACTATTCGCATCGTATCGTCTTCAGCCCCGACGAACAGTACATGTTCGTTTCCAGCGGTGACCGGCAGAAGATGACCCCCGCGCAGGACACGTCGAACACGCTCGGCAGCATCGTACGGCTCAATCTCGACGGTTCGGCCGCCGCTGGCAATCCGCTGGCCAGCGAGGGCAGCCCGTCGGACGAAATCTGGGTCTACGGGACGCGCAATATCCTGAGCATGGATTTCGACGATCAGGGACGCCTGTGGGAAATCGAACACGGTCCGCAGGGCGGTGACGAGCTCAACCTCGTCGAGCGCGGCGCGAATTACGGCTGGCCCGTCCGCTCCAACGGCATTAATTACGATGGCAGCGATATTCCGGACCATTCGGCGGATGATGGTTTCACCAAGCCGGTCATCAGCTGGACCCCGGTGATCGCGCCGGGCAACATGATCTTCTACGGCGGCGATTTGTTTTCGGGCATGGACGGCGATCTGATCGTGGCCGGGCTGAAGACGCAGGCACTGATCCGGATCGCCTTCGACGGCACCAATGCCCGCGAAGTCGCGCGCTATGACATGGGCGAACGTATCCGTCAGGTCGTCGAAGGACCCGATGGCGCGCTCTGGGTGCTGGAAGACGGCGAAGGCGGGCGGCTGCTGGAACTTCGCCCCGAGTAAGCCAAAATTGATCGACAGCCATGGGCCGCGCTTCTAAGCGGCGCGGCCCATGGCGACTCTCGTTCCCCTGTCCGCGGTCGATCCCGCATTGCTCGAGCAATTGCTCGACGCCGCTTTCGGCGACGGACGTCACGCGCGCACCGCCTATCGCATCCGCGAAGGCGTGGAATGGTTGCCCGGCCTCAGCTTCGCCGCGCTCGACGAGGACGATTACCTGGCGGGTTCGATCCAGCTCTGGCCGGTCGCGCTCACCGATCCCAAGGGCCGCCCCCATCCGCTGATCATGGTCGGGCCGGTGGCAGTGATGCCCGGCCGGCAGGGCGAGGGCTTCGGCAAGGCGCTGATGGCCGCGAGCCTCGGGGCGATCGACGCGGCATTCGAGGACGGCGCCCCGCCCTATCCGCAGGTGATGATCGGCGATCCCGACTATTACGACCGCTGGGGTTTCACCGCCGAACATACCGGCGACTGGCATTGTCCCGGCCCGTTCGAACGCCACCGGCTGCTGCTGCGGACCGGGAACCCCGCGATCCTGCCCAGCGAGGGGATGCTCGGTCCCTGGACGGCGGAAACGAGCGAGCACTTGGCGAAATAGCCGCGCTCTGCCATCGGTCTTCCTACCGATGGTCTATACTCCGCCCCCAGAACTCGCCGGAATGTCGCTCGCCCAGATTGCCGAGGCGGTGGCCGAACGCCGCCTGCCTCCGGTAGAGCAGTGGTCCCCCGACAATGTCGACGACAGCCACATGAAGATCGAGGCGGACGGGACATGGCTTCATGACGGCAGTCCGATCACCCGCCCCGCGATGGTGCGCGCCTTTTCGGGCCTGCTCAACCGCGAGGATGACGGCAGCTACTGGCTGGTCGTGCCCTATCAGAAGCTTTCCATCGAAGTGGAAGACGCATGTTTCATCGCCACCGACGTGAGTCGCAAGGACGGCGATCTGGCCTTCCGCCTCAACACCGACGAACTGGTGGTCGCGGGACCGGACAACCCGATCCGCGCGGCGGGCGATCCCGAACAGCCTGCCCTTTACGTCTACGTCCGGCGCGGCTGCGAAGCGCGGCTGAACCGTTCGACCTACGAACAACTCGCCAGGATCGCGCTGGCTGAGGGCGAAGACTGGACCGTGACCAGCGGCGGGGAGAGCTTTTCGCTGCTGCCCGAATGAGCGATCTGTTCGACCGCCTGACCGAACTGTTCGAGCAGGGCCACGCCCGCGATCTCGGCGATTTGCTGTCGGACGAACGCTTCGCCGATCTCGACCGGACCGCCGATGCCGCCGTCCTGATTGCGGTGACCGAACGCGAGAATCCCACCGTCCTCCTGACCCAGCGTCCGCGCACCATGCGCGACCACCCGGGGCAGGTCGCCTTTCCCGGCGGGAAGATCGACAAGGGCGAGGGTGCGGTGGAGGCGGCGCTGCGCGAAGCCTGGGAGGAGCTGGGCATCGAGCGCGAGAAAGTGCGCGTGATCGGCACCACCGATCGTTACCAGACCGGCACCGGCTTCGACATCACGCCCGTTCTCTCCACCGTGCCCGCAGACCTGCCCATTCGGCCTGACCCGCGCGAGGTGGAAAGCTGGTTCGAGGCCCCGCTCGATCACCTGATGGACCCGGCGCGCTGGAACGAGAACGAGGTTTTCTGGAAGGGCGCGATGCGGCGCTATTACGAGATGGACCACCAGGGCTACCGCATCTGGGGCGTGACGGCGGCCATCTGCATCAATCTCTCGCGTCGTCTGGCGTGGTTCGACTAGAGGCAAACCTCCGGAACCGTTCGCCCTGAGCTTGTCGAAGGGCCGCACTTCACTTAGGCGCTGCATCCGCAGGAAAGGACAGTGCTTCGACAAGCTCAGCACGAACGGAATTCAGGTTGGCCACTTTACCTTCAGCGGACTGGACCAGGCGCGACGATCTCGCGCAACTGATCGGCGCCCTGGGCACCGACAACGCGCGCTATGTCGGCGGCGCGGTGCGCGACACACTGCTCGGCAAGGACATCCAAGATATCGACATCGCCACGCCGCTGCTTCCGGGCGAGGTGATCGATCGCTGCAGGGACGCCGGTATTCGCACCGTGCCCACAGGTATCGACCACGGCACCGTGACCGCAATCCTGCCCGATGGTCCGGTCGAGATCACCACCCTGCGGCAGGATATTTCGACCGACGGCCGCCGCGCCACGGTCGCCTTTGCCCAGGACTGGCGCGAAGATGCCGCACGGCGCGATTTCACCATCAACGCGCTTTATGCGCACCCGGAGACACTGGAGATCAGCGACTATTTCGAGGGGCTGGAAGACCTCGAGAAGGGCCGCGTGCGCTTCATCGGCGATGCCGCCGAGCGCATTCGTGAAGATCACCTGCGCATCCTGCGTTATTTCCGCTTCCAGGCTCGTTTCGGTGACGCGCTGGACGACGAGGCGGTCATCGCCTGCCGCGAATTGGCGCAGACCCTCAAGGGCCTGAGCCGCGAACGTGTCGCGATGGAACTGCTGGCGATACTTGCCCTCCCCGATCCTTCGCCCACTATCGCCCTGATGAAGGAAACGGGAGTGCTCGAGGTCATCCTGCCCGAGGCCCGGGCTCGCGAGACGGAGTGCCTGCAGCGGCTGGTCGAGACCGAAAGCCGCGAAGCGATTCCCGGCGATCCGGTCCGCCGCCTCGCCGCGCTGCTTCCTCCGATCGCCAGCGTTGCCGAAAGCGTGGCAGCGCGCCTGCGTCTCTCGCGCCAGCAGCGCTCGCGGCTCGTCTGCGCCGCCGAACGGAAAGATACGGACGCGGAGAAACCTGCCGGCCTCGCCTATTACGAAGGCCTCGAAGGCGCGCGCGACCGGCTGCTCCTGCAGGGACACGGCATTGCAGCGCTCGCTGGGTGGGAGACGCCCGAACTGCCCCTCAAGGGCGGCGAGATCGTCGAACGCGGTGTCGCCAAGGGGCCGCAGGTGGCAAAAACCCTCCAAGCGGTGGAGCGGCGCTGGGTCGAGGAAGGCTTTCCCGATCGCGCCCGGGTGATGCAATTGCTCGAGGAAGAGCTGGCATCCCCGTGATGCACCGCAACATCGCGGCCCAGGCCCGTTACAACGGGTCCTTCATCTACGCTTAAGCTGCAATGCAGCATAAGACGGGGCATAGCGGTTGCCACCCGGCAATCCTCTTGGCATAGAGCATGCCGCTTCCCCGGGAGGGGGCACGCGGCGCTAGTTCGGGACATCCACTCTCGTTGTCGCTCTAACCACCAGATCCGCTTGCGGCGTGTTCCACGCGTTGCGGACGTGTAAGTTTAACGTGTCTTGGAGATTATCATGAAACTCGCGAAGCTGGCCGTTGCCGCCGTCGCCCCCCTTGCCGTTCTGGCTGCCAACCCCGCGCTTGCCAATGAACAGGTCGTCGTCGGCGCCACCGTATCCGGACCCGAAGGCAATGCCGTCGGCACGATCGTCACCGTCGAAAATGGCCAGGCCATTCTCGATACCGGCAAGCACAAGGTTCCGCTGGGGATCGACATGTATGGCGAAGGCGAAACCGGCCCGACCATCACCGTCACCAAGGCGCAGCTCGACAGCATGATGGATGCGCAGGTAGCGGAAGCCGAAGCGAAGCTCGATGCCGCGCTCGTCGTGGGTGCCGAAGCGATGGATGCCGAACACGCCCCGCTCGGGACGATCCTCGAGATCGATGGCGATAACATCGTCATCGCCCGCGGCGGTGACGAAATGGACAAGGTCACCCTCCTGCGCGAACATTTCGCCGTGGGCGATCATGGCCTGATGGCGCTGCTCACCAATGCGCAGATCGAAGCCGCCATGGCGCAGACCGCGCCCGCAGGTGGCGGTGCCAGCGCAGGCGAATAAGAGATCTTACGAGTTCCCTGGGAAACCAGGGTCGCAAGGGACCGGGGGTGCGGCAACGCGCCTCCGGTCTTTTCGTATCAGCCGAACTTGTTGTCGCGGGGGAAGCCTTGCGGAGGCAGCCTGCCCGCTCCTCCGCGCGCCACCTTCCACTGCCACATCTCTCCTTCGGTCCGCGTGCGGCCTTCCTTGCCGCCCATGGTCCAGCTGAGTCCTTCTTCCATCTTGAAGGTCGTGGCGTCCGACAGGCCGCCGTCGCGATAGTTTTGCAGCTTGTTGCCCTGCCCGCGCGACATCTGGGGCAGTTCTTCCAGGTTGAAGACCACCAGCTTGCGGTTTTCGCCCACCACCGCGACATGGTCGTGTCCCTGCTCGATAGGACGCACCACCCGCAGGACCGCGTCGCCGGGCAGGTTCACCACCTGTCGGCCCTTGCGCGTTTCGGCGAGGAGATCGTCGGTTACCGCCGCAAAGCCCTTGCCCGTGCTGGCGGCCAGCAACAGGCGCTTGCCCTTTTCATGGACCACCAGGGCAATGATCTGCGCGCTGGTTTCGATGTCCAGCGTATTGCGGACCGGTTCCCCGAAACCGCGCGCGCCGGGGAGCTTGTCCGCCCCCAGCGTGAAGAAACGCCCGTTGTCCGCAGCCAGCAGCAGCTTGTCCGTCGTCTGCGCGTGGATCACGAAGGCGGGACCATCGCCTTCCTTGTACTTGAAGTCCTGCTCCAGCGGCAGGTGCCCCTTGGCCCCGCGGATCCAGCCCTTCTGCGACAGGATTACCGTCACCGGCTCCTTCTCGATCATCGCGTCCATGCTGAATTCGACTGCCGGGGCGGCCTCGGCGATGGTGGTGCGCCGCTTGCCGAGCGCGGTGTCCTCGCCATATTCCTTGCGAAGCGCATTAAGGTCGCGCTTCAGCCGCGTGCGCTGGCGGGCGGGCGAGCCGAGCAGCTTGTCGAGTTCATCCTTTTCCTTGAGCAGCTCGTCCTTTTCGTTGCGAAGCTGCATTTCCTCCAGCTTGCGCAAGGACCGCAGCCGCATGTTGAGGATCGCCTCGGCCTGCCGGTCGGTGAGCTTGAACTCCTCCATCATCAGCGGCTTGGGTTCGTCCTCCGTGCGGATTATCTCGATCACCCGGTCGAGGTTGAGGAAGGCGATGATATAGCCCTCGACCAGTTCCAGCCGACGCGCAATCTGGTCCAGCCGGTGCTGGCTGCGGCGCTGCAGGATGCCGATCTGGCTGACGATCCAGTTGTCGAGCAGTTCCTTCAGCCCCATCACCATCGGCGTGCGCGTATGGTCGAGCACGTTGAGGTTGAGGCCGAAGCGCGTTTCCATGTCGGTGAGCTTGTAGAGGCTTTCCTTCAGCAGCTCCGGATCGACATTGCGGCTGCGCGGGATCAGCACGATGCGCACCTCCGTGTCGCTTTCGTCGCGCACATCTTCGAGAATGGGCAGTTTCTTGTCGCCGATGGCCGCGGCGATCTGTTCGATCAGCTTGCCCTTCTGCACCTGGTAGGGGATTTCGGAAATCACCAGCTGCCACTGGCCGCCGCCAAGCCGCTCGATACCCGCCTCGCGGTCCTCGGCCTTCTCGGCCTCGGCTGCATGGAACCGCCCGCGCACGCGGAAGCTGCCGCGTCCCGTTTCATAGGCCTGGCTGATCGTCTCCGCGCTTTCGGGCACGACGCCGCCGGTGGGAAAATCGGGGCCTTTGAACAGTTCCATCAGCCGCGCATGCTCGACATGCGGATTGTCGATCACTTCCAGCGTCGCATCGACGATCTCGGCCACATTGTGGCTGGGAATATTGGTCGCCATGCCCACCGCGATCCCGCTGGCGCCATTGGCCAGAAGGTTCGGGAAGAGGCCGGGCATGACCTCGGGCTCTTCTTCTTCGTTATTGTAGGTCGGAATGAAATCGACCGTGCCCGCGTCGAGGCCTTCCATCAGCCGCATCGCGGTCTTGGTCAGGCGCGCTTCGGTGTAACGATAGGCGGCGGCGTTATCGCCGTCGATATTGCCGAAGTTCCCCTGCCCCTCGACCAGCGGGTAACGCAGCGCAAAATCCTGCGCGAGGCGGACCATCGCATCATAGGCGGCGGTGTCGCCATGCGGGTGATACTTACCGATCACCTCGCCGACCACGCGGGCCGATTTCTTGAACCCGCTGGCCGGGTCCAGCTTGAGCTGCCGCATGGTCCACAGCAGGCGGCGGTGGACCGGCTTCAGCCCGTCGCGCAAATCGGGCAGCGAACGTGCCGTGATCGTGGAGAGCGCATAGACGAGGTAGCGCTCGGACAGGGCGGAATCGAAGGGTGCGTCGACAATGGCATCGAAGGGATCGCTAGCGTCGTCGAGAGTCTTGTCTTTAGTCGTCATGAACTACCCAAGTTTCCGTTCGCCCTGAGCTTGTCGAAGGGCAGTTTTTGCTACCCGCGCCGCACGCGAAGAAGAAGTGCGGGGCTTCGACAAGCTCAGCCCGAACGGGCCTGTGAGATGAATCTGTAGCCCGCCCTATCACCGCCACGGCTCGGCTGTCACCGCGGAACGGCGCGTCATCCCCACACGTTGCAAGGGTAACACCAAATCAAGGAGCATCCCTCTCATGACACACCACACGAAACGCGTAATGATCCTCGCCACCGACGGCTTCGAACAGTCCGAACTGATGAAGCCGAAAGCCAATCTGGAAGACGCTGGTTTCGAGACCATTGTCGTCAGCCTCGAGAAGGGCGAAATCAAGGGCTGGGACCAGAAGGACTGGGGTGACAGCGTATCGGTCGACAAGACGGTCGACGAAGTGACCGACTGTTCCGATTATGACGCATTGCTGCTTCCCGGCGGCCAGATGAACCCCGACATCCTGCGCATGAACGAACGCGCCGTTGCCCTCGTCCGCGAATTCGGCGCGTCGGACAAGCCGATCGCCGCGATCTGCCACGCCCCCTGGCTGCTGGCGGAAGCCGACCTCATCAAGGGCAAGACCGTGACCAGCTGGCCCTCGATCCGCACCGATCTGAAGAATGCCGGCGCCAATGTGGTCGACAAGGAAGTCGCCATCGACGGCAAGCTGATCACCAGCCGTAATCCGGACGATATCCCGGCCTTCAGCAAGGCGCTGATCGAGATGCTGGGAGAAAGCGCAGACAAGCGCGAGCTTGAATCGGCATAAATACCTAATTCAGAACACTTTCACGGGCCCTGCCGCAACGCGTCGGCAGGGCCTTTTTCTTTGAACGAATTGACCCTATTCCACTATAGGATATGTTGTACCATAAATGAGAGGTTGCAATTACGGCAAAAATAAGGCCAAAATAGGGCAGAAATATGGTGAGGAGAGATTCGATGATAAAGCGTTCCTGTTGGCTGGTCGGACTGTCCGGCCTTGTCCTGGCGTCTTGCGGCGAATCCGGCAGCGAAACCGTTGCCGAACGGGTCACGACCGTGGATGTCGAGGAAGCGCCGCAAGGCGAGTTCGGTTTTAGAGAGTCGATGAACGACAGCGCTTCCCCGCCGCCTGCCGCAGTTGCTCCCCCGCCGCCACCCGCACCGCCGGGCTCACAAGTCGATACGAACATCGACACCCCTCCCGTTGTCGGCAGCTCTGTCCCCGTCGGCATGCCGCAGGTTGCCTATAGCTATGCCTTCGGCTTCCGCGTCCCTGCAGACCTCATCCGCCCCATGCAGGAAAAACATGCCGACATGTGCGAGGCCAAAGGTCCGCAGGTCTGCCGGATCGTCTCTATGAATTCGGGCGAGAGCGAGGGCGACTATGCCTATGGCAGTCTCCAGCTTGCAATTGCGAGCGAGGAAGCACGCACTTTCGGAAAGGCGCTGACTGCCACGTCGGAAGGGATGAAGGGCGAACTCGTGTCGTCTTCGATCGAAGGTGAGGACCTGTCCAAGCGGATCGTGGATACCGAAGCCCGGCTGCGCGCCCGCACCGTGCTGCGCGACCGCCTGATGGAGGTGCTGCGCAACCGCACGGGTACGGTGGCCGAGCTGGTCGAAGCCGAACGCGGGGTGGCGCAGGTCAATGAAGAGATCGACCAGGCCCGCAGCTGGCTCAACGAGATGCGCGGACGGGTCGCCTATTCGACCATGACGCTGGAATATGAAGCCGGTACGCCCAGCGAAGGCGGGTTCGTCGATCCGATCCGGAACGCATGGGGCTCGCTCGCCACAATCTTCGGCAATCTGATCGCGATCCTGATGGTTGTCGGCCTCGTCATCCTGCCGATCGGGCTGATGGTTTGGGGCGCGGTCCGGCTATTCAAACGGGTGGGCCTGTCGTCGTCCAATGGCAATGAATGGCTGCCGTCGAGCACGCCGGCAGAAGACGAAACCAAGTCCGGCTAGCGGCTCATATCGTGACTTTCGGCGGGGATGGTGACGGTCAGGCCGTCCAGTTCCTCGCCCAGCACGATCTGGCAGGAGAGGCGGCTGGTGCGGCGCACGCCGGCGGCGAGGTCAAGCATGTCTTCCTCCTCCTCGCTGGCTTCGGCAAGCCTGGCGAACCAGTCCTTGTCCACCACCACGTGGCAGGTAGAGCAGGCCATCTGGCCTTCGCAGGTTCCTTCCAGCGGCATCCCCGCAGCCTGCGCCACGCGCAGCAGCGTGTCGCCCGCCTCGGCCTCGGCATCCACGCGCCCGCCGTCGGAAGTGATGAAATGGACTTTCACAGGCTGCCCTGCGCCCTGGCCGCTTCGTTGATCATCCTGCCCGCTTCCTCGATCTCCTCGAGCGTCGTGTAGCGTCCGAAGCCCAGCCGGATCGAAGTCTTCGCGAGCTTCTTGGGCAGGCCGATCGCTTCCAGCACATGGCTGGTACGGCCGGATCCGCTGGCGCAGGCCGAACCGGCGGAGAACATCACGTCGCGGCATTCGCTCATCAGGCGGTTCACATCGAGCCCGCCGCCATTGGGCCCCCGTGGACGGATGTTCAGGTTGCCGTGCCAGCGCGCCTCGGCACTGCCGTTGAGCTCCCAGTCCTCGAAAATCTCGCGGGCGCGTTTCCACAGCTGCTCGATGTGTTCAGCGTCCTGATCAAGCGCTTCATTCGCAAGCACAGCAGCTGTTCCCATGCCCGCAATCAGGGCCGGTGAAAGCGTGCCGGAACGCAGGCCATACTCCTGCCCGCCCCCGGTCTGCACTTCCCGAAGGTCAAGCCCGTCGCGAATCCACAGTGCGCCCACGCCCTTGGGCCCGTGGAACTTATGCGCCGAAATCGCGATCATGTCCGCGCCGGTCACCTCGATCTTGCCATAGGCCTGCACCGCATCGCAGAGATACAGTGCATTGTTTTCCTTTGCTTTCCTGTGCCATTCGAGAGTCGGCTGGATCGTGCCGATCTCGTTATTTACCTGCATCAGACAGACCAGCCGCGTGTCGGCCGGAAGGTCCTGCTTCGTATTGCACTGCCCGTTCTTGGCGACATTGAGGACATGGCATTCGCCCGCATCACGCGCGGTATCGAGCACGGCGGCATGCTCGATAGCTGAGACCGAGACCGTCCCGCCTTTCCCGGAACCTCGAATAGCCAGATTGATCGCCTCGGTCGCGCCCGAGGTGAAGATAACCTTCCCCCCTGCCGGGAACAGCGCCGCCACCTGCTCGCGCGCGAATTCCACCGCCGCCTTCGCCTGTCGGCCCAGCTTGTGCGGGCTATGCGGATTGCCGAAGCCGGTTCCGCACGGCCCGTCGAGCCAGCGCAGCATCGTATCGCGCGCCTCGGGGGCAAGCGGAGTGGTGGCCTGATAGTCGAGGTAGATCATCGCCGCTGGCACCCGGTACGCGGGTGACGAAGTTTACACCCTGTCACGCGTTTCCAGTATGCCGAAATCCGCAGAAATGCTTGATTTTTCGCCCATTTGTTGTGGGTGACACTTGCGGCATGCAGCGGGGGGGAGGTGATATCGGGCATTGCCGAAAACCTGCCTTGTTGCGGCTTTGTAGGAAAGGGAATTGTTCTTTCGGTCATCGAGATCGGTAATTTGAGGGCAAAGCCCCTTATCCAATCGTGCTGAGCTTGTCGAAGCACTGCCCTGCTTTGCTTCAAGTGGAGCGCTAGGAGAAAGTGCAGCCCTTCGACAAGCTCAGGGCGAACGGACATTATTGTTTCGCCAGATCGAGCCATACCTCGCAGAAGCGTTCCACTTCGGCGCGCGCGGTGTTCCAGCCGAAGCTGGCACGAATGGTCCGGTCGGCCACATCGGGTTCAACCTGCATCGCCTGCAAGACGTGACTGGTCTTCATCGTACCACTCGAACAGGCGGAGCCCTGCGACACGGAAATTCCCGCCATGTCGAAGCGCATGACCTGCGCGCTGCCGCTCATCTTCGGCATGGCGATGGCGCGGACATAGGGCGTCGGATCGGACAGCCGGTCGGACAGCCATGTACCGCCAAGGTCGCGGCATTGCTGCGCCAATTGCTCGAGCGGTTCCAGCGTGGCCCTATCGAGATAAGGATCGCCACAAGCCTCCAGTGCCGCCGCCAAGCCGAGCACACCGGGCAGGTTCTCGGTACCCCGCCTGTAGCCTCGCTCCTGTCCGCCTGCAGGTTCGAGCATGGCGAAATCCTTCACGAGCAGCGCGCCAACCCCGATCGGCCCGCCGAATTTATGCGCAGAGATGATCGCCATGTCGCAGGGTGGAGGCGCAAACCTGCCCGCGCCTTGCGCGCAATCGGCGAGCAGCAATCCCCCAGCCTCGCGGACCTGCCCCGCAATCGTGGCGAGATTCTGCAGGTTTCCGGTTTCGGAATTTATTTGCTGGACGGCGACGAGCGGCCGTTCGCGCTGCACTGCCTCCCCCAGCACTTCGAAATCGAGCGCACCATCGGGCCGCACCGGCAGCCGCTCCGCATCGGGCGCAGCTTTTAGAATCGCATCATGCTCGACGGCTGAAACCAGCCGCGCACCCGCCTTCGCATGACCCAGCGCAAGCGCCGCCGCCTCGCTCGCGCCGGAGGTGAAGATCACCTCGCCCTCCCAGCCGAGCGCGCGCTTCACCCGCTCGCGTGCATCCTCCAGCGCCGCCCGCGCCTTGCGGCCTTCGGCATGCGGACTGCTCGGATTGGCCCAGAGCGCGAAGCCTTCTTCCATCGCGCGCCTCGCCTCTGGGCGCAGCGGTGTGGTAGCGGCATGATCGAGATATATGCGTGTCGGGACTGGACGTGCTCGAATTAATTGCGAAACGGAGACAAAACCCTATATAGCGCGCAACCTCGTGCAAGCCCCCTTGGGGGCCAGCACCCCGAAAATATCTGCCAGGGTACCTCTCCCATGCCGACCGTGATCTTTCCCGGCCCCGAAGGCCGCCTCGAAGGCCGTTTCTCTCCCGGACCGCGTCCGCGCGCGCCCGTTGCGATGATCCTCCATCCACATCCGCAAGGCGGCGGTACGATGAACGAGCAAATCACGCAGCGTCTGTACAAGACCTTCGTGAACCGCGGTTTCGCCACACTGCGCTTCAATTTCCGCGGCGTAGGCCGCAGCCAGGGCAGCTTCGACAATGGCGTCGGCGAATTGTCCGATGCCGCCAGTGCGCTCGACTGGGTGCAGCAGGTTCACCCAGAAGCGCAGGTGACGTGGATCGCTGGCGTCAGCTTCGGTTCGCTGATCGGAATGCAGTTGCTTATGCGCCGTCCGGAAATCCGCGGGTGGATCAGCATCGGCGCCCCGGCGAGCATGTACGACTTCTCCTTCCTCGCGCCCTGCCCGGCTTCCGGCATCTTCATCCACGGCGCGCAGGATACGGTGGTCCAGCCCAATGCGGTGACCAAGCTGGTCGAAAAGCTGCGCACGCAGAAGCACATCACTGTGCATCACGAGGAAATCCCCCGTGCCAACCACTTCTTCGAAAACGAGCAGGAAGAACTTATGAAGTCAGTCGACAATTATCTCGACTTCCGTCTCGATCCGGCGTGCCCGATCACCTGAGGCCATCGGGTAATTGCAAATGTTTTAAAGGGCCCGCATGTCGGGCCCTTTTTCTTGCCCAAAATGCACCCGCGACTTTGCAAAATCCGAAAAACCTTGCCTAAAATTTGTTATGTTGTAACGTTCCCGATTATAAGAGTCGCAAGGAAGAGGAGCCGACCATGTCATTCGTAGATCAGAAGCGGGGTCCGTCACCCACTGGTATCGCCAGCGCGGTCATCGTGCAGGCCGCGATAGGTGCAGCGGTCATTACCGGACTGTCTGTGGCAGGAGGCGTAGTTGAACCGCCAGAGATTTTGGACACTTGGGACGTAAGGCCCACCCCACCGCCCGAACCGGAGCCAATACCGGAGCCCCAGACACAGCAGCAACCCGAAGTGGCTTCACAACCTCCGATCACCCAGCCCACTCCGCCAATCGATTTCGAATTGCCCAAGGCAACGTACGAAACGACCGAGAAGATTGTCGAGCGTCCGATAATTGTCGACACGCCGCGTGTAGACACGAAGCCACCCGCACCCCCTGCGCCGGTGCCTTCGTTCAGTCCGATCTCCGCCAAGCCCCGCAACGATCCGGGTGCGTGGCTGTCCGATCGCGATTACAAATCGGCCTGGGCCCGTCGCGAACTGACCGGCGTGGCAAGTTTCCGGCTCGACATCTCGCAGACCGGGAAAGTGACAGGCTGCCGGATCACCGGATCGACCGGGCATTCCGAACTTGATCAAGCGACCTGTAGCCTGGTTCAACGCCGGGCCCGGTTCGAGCCGGCCCGCGGCAGCAATGGCGAGCCTGTTGCGGGAAGCTACAGTTCTTCCGTGCGCTGGCAGTTGCCCGAATAGCCCTTGCCTTAAATACCCGTCACGGCGAGCTCCGTTCGACTTTCTCGAGCGGGGCTTCGCCGTCTGCGGCAGGCACGGTCCATATAGCCACGTTGACCAGCGCCACCAGCGCCAGGATCACCATGAGCATCGCATTCTTCATATTCCCCGTGCGCCGCCACAGCAGGAAGGCGCCGAAGAACAGCGCGATGGCGGCAAGGACGACGATGGAGAGGACGACATCGAGCATGGCCGCCTCCCTAGCCGCGCATGGGCGATTCGGGAAATGCCCGGGAACCTGCGACTGGACCTTCCGTTTATTGCCCCATAGGCTGGCATTCTGGCGCAGTACCATTCGGGAGTACGATACATGGGCATTTTCAGCAGCATCAAGAACGCGATTTTCGGTAAGGACGATGAAGTCAAGGAAGCACCGAAAACCCCCAGCCCCGATCAGGCGCGGGTCGATGCTCCTCAACAGAAACCGAAGCCCGTTATCGATGTTGCGAACCACCTCGATTCCATGCCCGGGGCGGATCGTCTCAACTGGCGCACATCGATCGTCGACCTGATGAAGCTGATCGGAGTCGATTCCAGCTACGAGAACCGCAAGGCATTGGCACAGGAGCTGGGCCGGGCAGATTATTCCGGCAGCGCCGAGGACAATGTCTGGCTGCACAAGCGCACCATGCGCGAATTATCGGCCAATGGCGGCAAGGTTCCGGCCGAGTTTCTCGATTGATTTGACAGGTTTAAGCGGGTCGCCCAAACATCCCGCATGAACAGATACAGCTTCGAAGCCAGCCGCCGCCAGGTTCTCGCCGGACTTGGTGCGACCACCGCTCTCACCCTCTCGGGCTGCGCCACCATGCCTCGCAGCGCCGGGACACAAAGCGCGGAAGCGCTGCTGGAAGATGTCGCTTACAACCTTCTCGAGCATGAGCCGGAACGCGCAACCGGCCTGGGCGTGGATACCGGACAATACGCTTACCTGCGCAGCCGGCTCGAAGACCAGTCCCCCGCCGGCCAGCAAGCCTATGCGGACACGCTCCGCAGCGATCTCGCGCGCCTGCGCGCCTTCCCTCGCGACGGTCTAGACAGCGAAAACCTGACCAATATCGAAGTGGTCGAAAGCGCCTACCAGCTCGCACTGGACGGCTTTGCCCTGCCCTATGGCGATACCCCTGTCGGCAACTGGCGCACGGCGCCTTATGTGGTGATCCAGAACGTCGGCGAATACATTGGCCTGCCGCGCTTCATGCAGTCGACCCATATGGTCGAGAATGCTTCGGACGCCGATAGCTATATCGAAAGGCTCGAACAGGCCCCTGCGACATTCGACGGCGAACTTGCTCGCATCCGGGCAGCGCGTGGAATGGGGGTCGTGCCGCCCGACTTCCTGCTCGACAAGACTATCATGCAGATGGAGCAGACCATCGCCAGTGCCGGGAAGGGCGAACTCTTTGCCGCCGACCTGCGCAGCAAGCTTGCAGAAGCAGGCCTGCCCGAAACCCACGCCGATCGTGCCCTGGCGCTTGAAACGGGGCCGATTGCCGAGGCGCTCTCGCGCCAGCTTGCCGAACTGAAAGCCGAACGTGCCGTCGCCACCGGTGATCCGGGCATTTCGGCACGCCCCAATGGAGAGGAATTCTACGCCTGGGCGCTGCGTAACAGCACTACGACCACGCTTTCGGCCGACGAAGTCCACCGGCAGGGGCTGGAAGAGCTCGAGGCGCTCCACGCCCGTATGGACCCGATCCTGCGCAAGATCGGTTACACCGATGGCAGCGTGGGCCAGCGCATGACGGCCCTGTCGGAAGACCCGCGCTACAAATTCGCCGAAGGCGATGCGGGCCGCGAACAGATCATGGAATTTATCGACGAACGTATCGAATGGATCCGCGCGCAGATGCCGCGCGCCTTCAATACTCTGGTCGATCCCAATCTCGAAGTCGTCCGCATACCGCCCGCCGAGGAAGCCGGGGCTCCGGGCGCCTATGGCGGGGCCGGCAGCAAGGATGGCACGATCCCTGGTCGCTTCTGGATCAATTTGCGCAGCACCGACCTGCATCGGAAATACGATCTCGCCGATCTCACCTATCACGAGACCATCCCGGGCCACGTCTGGGAGGGCGAATATTCGAATCGCCTGCCGCTCATCCGCTCGATCCTGGCCTTCAACCCGTTCAGCGAAGGCTGGGCGCTATATGGTGAGCAGATCGCCGACGAACTGGGAGCATACGACGGCTTCGAGGTCGGCCAGCTGGGCTACCTGCAGAGCCTCGCCTTCCGTGCCTGCCGCATGGTGGTGGACACCGGTCTTCACTCCAAGGGCTGGAGCCGCGAACAAGGCCGCCAGTTCTTCATCGAGCGCAACGGGTCCAAGCCCGAGGAAGTCCAGAGCGAGGTCGACCGCTATTGCAGCTGGCCAGGCCAGGCGACCGGTTACAAGCTCGGCCACAGCCGCATCGTTTCCCAACGTGAACGCGCTCAGCGCGAGCTGGGGCCCGCCTATGATTTCAAGGCATTCAACGATGCGGTGGTCCTCGGCGGCAATGCCCCGATGAACGTGATGGAACGCAATGTGGGAAGGTATATCGACAACGCCCGAAGTTAACCCCTTTCCCCCTTCCAGTATTCGCCTTGCTTGCTAAGGTAACGCGGACACTGAGGGGGGGTAAAACATGAAATTGCGGGTCGCTTTGCTGGCTATGATTGCCGCCGCTGCTTCGCCTGCGCAGGCGAATGGTATGAGGCGAGCAGCGAGCACTTCGTTATTTATGCCGACGACAGCGAAAGAGACATTCGCGAGTTCGCAGAGAATCTGGAAAAATATCATTCTGCCATGGTACTGGTGAGCGGCCGCTCCGTAGTAGCCCCCAGTCCCTCCAACCGCGTCACGATCTTCGTGGTCGGAAGCCAGCGGGACATTCGCAAGCTCTCCGGATCGGACAGCAAATCGATCGCTGGATTTTATGTCCCGAGAGCAGGCGCCTCTCGCGCCTTCATGCAGGATATTCGCAACCGGAGTAACGGTTATCCAGACTTCTCGACAGTTATCCTGCTCCACGAATACGCACACCACTTCCTGATTGGCAGTTCGCGATACGCGATGCCCCGATGGATGAGCGAAGGGGCGGCGGAATTCTTCGCGTCGGCCGGATTTAACAAGGACGGCAGCGTCCAGATCTGCCGTCCAGCAATGCACCGTGCAGGGGAATTGCACTATGCGGACGAGGTCTCGGTGCATGAATTGCTCGATGCAGAATTATACGAGCAGCGTCGGAGGAAGGGATACGATGCCTTCTACGGCATGAGTTGGGCCTTGTATCATTATCTGATCTTCGGCGAAGAACGCAAAGGCCAGTTGGACGAATATGCGGGCCTCGTGATGCAGGGGAAAAACTCGCTTGAAGCCGCCAAGGAGGCTTTCGGCGATATCGATGTGCTCGACAAGGAAGTCGAACGTTATCTCAGGCAACGAAAGATGTTCAACATCAAGCTTCCGCCTGAAAGAATATCATATGGGCCGATATCGCTGCGTGAACTTCCCGAAGGCGAGGCGGAAATGATGGACGTCCGCATCGTTTCACAACGCGGCGTTACCCGGGAACAGGCGCTGGAACTCGTTGTTGAAGCGCGTGAAATTGCGACGCGATTCCCGAACGATCCTGGCGTACTGACCGCGCTCGCCGAGGCCGAATACGATGCGGGGAACGACGATGCGGCCATAACGGCGGCCGACCGTGCGATCACCATCGATCCGCAACAGCCCAACGCCTATGTCCAGAAAGGCTACGCCCTGTTCCGCACGGCTGAAGACGCGGACGATCTGGATAGGGCTTATGGCGATGCGATGAAGGCATTCAGTGCGCTCAACAAGATCGAGAACGACCATCCCTTACCGCTGATCTACTACTACCGCAGCTTCCTGGAGCGCGGTGTTCGCCCGAATGAAAATGCGCGACATGCACTCGAATGGGCCTCGCGGCTTGCACCCTTCGATCAAGGCCTTGCGATGAACGCAGCCCTGATGTTCGCCGAGGAAGGAAAGATTGGACTTGCCAAGTTCACGCTAGAACCGCTTGCGACCAATCCTCACGGCGGTTCGCTTTCCGAGCAAGCCCGAGACTATCTCGATATGCTGGAGTTGGCGGAGGAAGGCACGAGTTGGCACCCCGGTGCGACCATCTTGACCAAGGCTGTGGTAGATGCGGAGAAGCCGGGTGAATCAGGCAATGCCGAGGACTGAGACGCCCTAGCGGACCCTTGCGTCGGTCTCGATCAGCCTGATCTCGAATACGCTGGGCCAGAGCTTGCCGGTCACGAACAGGCGACGCGTGTCGGCATCCCACGCAATGCCGTTGAGCACCGCGTCCGTGCCGGAAACTGGCACGGAGCCTACAATGTCCTGCAGATCGACGAGCTTCTTCACCACCCCGTCCGCTGGGTCTATCGCCACAATGAAGGGCGACATCCAGATGTTGGCGTAAATCAGCCCGTCGATCATCTCGAGCTCGTTCAGACGGCGCAAAGGCCGTCCGTTGAGCGTCACTTCGACCGAGCGGCGCACTTCATAGGTCTCGGGGTCCAGCACGCGCAAAGTGGCGCTCCCGTCGGAATGAATCAGGCCTTCCTCGAAGGATGTGAGTCCCCATCCTTCGAGCGGAAAGCCCTCATGCGAAGCGACAGGTTCGAGCGTATCGGCATCCCAGCGATGGATCGCCCCGTTGCGCCAGGTCAGGGTCACGAACTCGTCCTCCCACAGGGCGATGCCCTCGCCGAACTGGTCGGCAGGGATGGCGCGTTCCTGCTTCGCCTCGCCCGTTTCGAGATCGACCTCGCGCACAACCGACTGCCCTTCCTGGCCGGTGCTTTCGAACAGAGATCCGTCGTGCCACAATATCCCCTGCGTAAAGGCGCTGTCATCGTGTGGGTATTCGGCCACGATCCGCGCGGTAAATACCACCGGCCCGGTATAGGCGGGTATTTCTGCAGCCTGGCCCGCAGAGTCGGTGTCCTGGGCTGCTGCGGGCGCGCAAGGCAGCATCAGCAGCCACAGGACAGAAAAGGCAGCTCGACCGAACATATGCTGCGGTACTTGCAACCTTTCGCTTAGCGCAGGATTAAGCGGACAGCCTTTCGGTCAGCGACCCGCGAGCCCGCCGACAATCGAGCCGAGGATTCCGCCAAGGCCGCCCTGCTGCGAGCCGGAGCCACCACCCGCCTGCTTGGCCATATAGCCGGCCACCGCCATCGCCAGGATCGGCAGCATCTTTTTGAGCAGCGCCTCGTCGATGCCCGTAACCGCCGAAACCTCGCTGGCCACGCCGCGGCTGACGCCCTTGCTGCCGAAAATCTGGCCCAGGATGTCGTTACCCGGCTGGGTCGGGGTCGGATCCTGCTGCAACACCTGGTCGAGCAGGATGCCACCGAGGCCCCCCAGCCCGCCGGCCACCCCGCCGCCAGCACCGCCGGCTAGACTGCCGAGAATATCGCCGAGGCCACCACCCGCGGGTGCGGCCTGCGTGGTGGTTCGCCCGAAGCCGGCGACGATCGCGGGCAAAAGCGCTCCGGTCGCCGTTTTTGCAGTGGCCGGATCGATATTGAGTTCGCGTGCCATGGAATCGACCACGCCGCTCTGCTGGAGTACCTGGCTGAGGTTCATTTCAAGGCTTCCTTCAGTTCTTTCCGAAGAACTTGCCGGCGATGCCCGCAATGTCGTCGAATGGATTGCCATCGTGATCGGCATCGAGAATCTGGGTAAAGCGTGCCAGCGAGCCTTCGCCTCCGACCTGCCCCACGATCTGGTTCAGCAAGCCGCTATCGAGCCCGGTCTTGCCAGCCGCCAGCTCGACCGTATCGCCATCTTCATGATGCGCCTCGCCCAGTGCAGCGATGGCCTTTTCCGCGGTTGCAGCGTCGATACCCAACTTTTCCGCCATGTTCTTGACCGTGGGATGATCGTGCGCGGCGCCCAGTAATTGGTCGAAAAGGCTCATGGTCATTCTCCTGATTGTTGCGACCCGCGCCCCTTCTGACCCATCGCCGCTACAAATTAAAGCCCCCGGTCCGCACTCGTGAGCGCGGCCGGGGGTCTCCTCTCCAACTCTATGCCCGAACGGTCAGGCTATATCGTCAAGCGGCTTCGGGAGCCGCATCCCGCACGCCCTGGTCGACATGCGCAGCGAACGGTTCGAAATTGTCGACGAACAGCTGCACCAGCTTGTGTGCGGTACGGTCGTATTCGTCCTTGTCCGCCCAGGTCGTACGCGGGTCGAGAATCTGGCTGTCCACGCCGGGAACGCTGATTGGAACTTCGAAGCCGAAGTTCGGGTCCTTGCGGAAGTCGGCGTCGTTCAGGCTACCGTCGAGCGCAGCATTGAGCAGAGCGCGGGTGGCCTTGATCGGCATACGCTGGCCAACGCCATACTTGCCGCCGGTCCATCCGGTATTGACCAGCCAGCACTGCACGCCGCCTTCGGCAATGCGCTTCTTGAGGAGGTTGCCATAAACGCTCGGGTGGCGCGGCATGAAAGGTGCGCCGAAGCAGGTGCTGAAGGTCGCTTCGGGCTCGGTCACGCCGATTTCCGTACCGGCGACCTTGGCGGTGTAGCCGGAAAGGAAGTGGTACATGGCCTGGTCGGGCGTAAGACGTGCAATCGGGGGCAGCACGCCGAAGGCATCGGCGGTCAGCATGATCACATTGCTGGGCGGCGGGCCCATGTTCTCTTCCGATGTGTTCGGTATCGAGGACAGCGGATAGGCACCGCGCGTATTCTCGGCCAGACTGTTGTCGTCGAGGTCGATCTCGCCATTCTCGTCCATCACCACGTTTTCGAGCACGGTATTTTCCATACGCGTGGTGGCATAGATTTCCGGCTCGGCCTCGGGATTGAGGCGGATCATCTTGGCATAGCAGCCGCCTTCGAAATTGAAGACCGCCGTGTCCGACCAGCCATGTTCGTCATCGCCGATCAGCGTGCGGCTGGCATCGGCGGACAGCGTGGTCTTGCCGGTGCCGGACAGGCCGAAGAACACCGCGCTCTTGCCGTCGGGGCCGATATTGGCCGAACAGTGCATCGGCATCACGCCCTTGGGCGGAAGAAGGTAGTTGAGGATGCCGAAGACGCTCTTCTTCATTTCACCGGCATATTTCGTGCCGCCGATGAGGATGAGTTTTTCCTCCAGGTTGACGGCGATCACGGTTTCGCTGCGGCAGCCGTGACGTTCGGGATCGGCCTTGAAGCTCGGCAGGTCGATAATGGTATATTCGGGTACGAAGCCTTCCAGTTCTGCCGCGGTCGGGCGCACCAGCAGCGTGCGGATGAACTGGTTATGCCAGGCAAGCTCGTTGATGACGCGCACGTTGACGCGATATTCGGGCTGCGAGCCGCCGAAAAGATCCGCCACGAACAGCTCCGCCTTGTCGGCGACCGCTTTCATGAAGTCTTCCTTCAGAGCGGCGAAATGATCCGGGGTCATCGATGCATTGTTGTCCCACCACACCGTATCCTCGGTTTCGGCATTGCGGACGATGAACTTGTCCTTCGCGCTGCGACCGGTGTGCTTGCCGGTCTCCACGACCAGCGGCCCATGCTTGGCGCGGCGGCCTTCGCCGCGCTCGAGCGCGGCGGCAGTCAATTCTTCCGACGTCAGGTTGGGGTGGATGGTCACGGCAGTCTCGATGCCCTGCGCGGCAAGCGAGTGGGAAAGCTCGGTAGTCACTGAAATCTCCAGCGCAAATGAAGCGGGTTCGGTCTCGGGAATCGCCGCGCATACGAATGCGCGCCCTTCGCCGTCGCCAATAGTCCCAGCTTGCAGCAACGTCAAATGTACGGCGATGGAATCCACTTTCCATACGCCTGTTCGCGTTGTCTTGCCCGAAGAACTGCGTTAACCGCCTGACTTATGGAAAGTGAAGCCGGACAGGGCGCTACGCCGCAGGAAGACGATCGCACGGTCATCGCACTGGTCGACGACGACCGCAATATCCTTACCACCGTATCGATTGCACTGCAGGCGGAAGGCTACGCCACACGTGTCTATTCCGACGGTGAAGCCGCACTTTCCGCCCTGCTGGGCAATCCGCCCGATCTTGCCATCTTCGATATCAAGATGCCCAAGATGGACGGGATGGAACTGCTTCGCCGCCTGCGCGAACACTCGCCTCTCCCGGTCATCTTTTTGACCAGCAAGGATGATGAACAGGACGAGGAAGCGGGCCTGCAGATGGGCGCGGACGACTACATCGCCAAGCCTTTCAGCCTGCGCCTGCTACTGGCCCGGATCCGCGCCATCCTGCGCCGGAGCGACGCGCGGCGACCTATGCCGATCGAGCCGGGTGAGAAGCCCGCCGAGGTTATCGAGCGCGGTCGGCTCCGCATGGACCCGGCACGTCACCATGTGACCTGGGATGACAGGCCGGTCTCACTCACCGTGACCGAGTTCCTCCTGCTGGAAGCGCTGGCCCAGCATCCGGGCGTCATCAAGAGCCGTAACCAGTTGATGGACGCCGCCTATCCGGACGATGTCTTCGTCGACGACCGCACGGTGGACAGTCACATCAAGCGGATGCGCCGCAAGTTCCGGAGTGTCGATGGCGAGTTTTCCGCAATCGAAACGCTCTATGGCGCGGGTTACAGCTTCAGCGATGGCTAAAGCGAAGAGCGTCCTCCGGGGCGATCCGCGGCTTGAAAAGCTGCGCTGGTCAGGGCGGCTGTCGCTCACCAGCCGCATCCTCTTCGTCAACGTGCTACCGCTCGTGCTCTTGGGTGGCGGAGTTCTTTACCTCGACAGCTATCGCAAGCAATTGCTCGACGAACGGTTCAAGCTCGCGCTGGTCGAGGCGCAGATTACCGCCGAAGCCCTGGCAGGCGCCACGCCGCAGCGGCAGGAAGCCCTGCTGATCCAGATCGGCAAGGAGCAGCGGCTGCGAATTCGGGTCTATGGCCCCGCAGGCAATCTGGAATCCGACAGCTTCCAGCTCGCCCCTCCCAGCTTCGACCTACCCGAGCCCTCCGAAGTCGACCAGACCGATTTTGCACTCCGGACCGATCGCTGGTTCGACCGAGTGGTTGGCGCGCCCGCCCTGCCCGACTATCGCCAGCCTGAGATGGACAGTGTCGATGCCTGGCCCGAATTGGTGCGCGCACGCGAGGAAAGCCTCACCCAGATCGTGCTCCGCGACGCGCCCGACGGAACCCATGTCATCAATGCCGCCGCCCCGGTCGGTCTCGACGGCGATACGCTGCTAATCACGCGCAATCCGGTCGATATCACGCAATCGGTACGCGAGGCGCGCACGACTGTTGCAATGGTCGTGCTTCTGTTCCTGCTGGTTTCTACCCTGCTCAGCTTCTTCCTCGCGCAGACCATCGTGCGCCCGCTCCGCGAACTGGTTCAAGCCGCCGTGCGCGTGCGCCAGGGGCGCGACCGGCAGGTCGAGGTCCCCCGGCTGCCCGACCGGCGCGACGAAATCGGCATGCTGGCACGCGCAGTCTCCGACATGACCGCCGCCTTGCGCCACCGGATCGATGCGGTCGAAAGCTTCGCTGCGGATGTGGCGCACGAGATCAAGAATCCCCTGGCATCGCTGCGCAGCGCGACCGAATCGCTGGCCAAAGTGGACGATCCCGAATTGCGCGATCAGCTGCTCGATATCGCTACGCACGATGTACGCCGAATCGACCGGCTGGTTACCGAAATTTCCGACGCCAGCCGCATCGACGCTGAAATGTCGCGGACCGAATTCGAACGGGTCGATATGGCTGAATTGCTGCAAAACACCGTCGCCAGCCGCGAGGAACGCGGGGAAAACGAAGGTCGCAAGATTACCATTACTACCAAGGGAGAGGCCCATGTCGTGTTCGGTGTCGGCATCCGCCTGGAGCGGATCATCGAGAACCTGCTCGACAATGCGGTGTCCTTTTCCCCGGCAGGTGGCACTATTGACGCGCAGCTCGTCCGGCGCGAAGGGCGATGCGTCCTGACGATTTGCGACGAAGGTCCGGGTATACCGGAGGAAAAGCGAGAGAAAGTGTTCCACCGATTCCACTCCGACCGCCCCGAGGGGGAGGATTTCGGCAACCATTCCGGCCTCGGCCTGGCAATCGGCCGTACAATCGCCGATGCGCATGAAGGCACGCTTCACGTCGAAGGCCGCCCCGACGGGCGTAGCGGAGCCTGTTTCGTACTCGATTTACCGGCGGCTCCTCGATGAAGACCAGGCTGCCCAATGTCACGGCGGTTGCCATCGACGGA
The DNA here is from genome assembly GCF_056857815.1 of Qipengyuania sp. B-5. Classification (NCBI taxonomy): domain Bacteria; kingdom Pseudomonadati; phylum Pseudomonadota; class Alphaproteobacteria; order Sphingomonadales; family Erythrobacteraceae; genus Qipengyuania; species Qipengyuania sp. B-5. The sequence continues at coordinate 90,209 of NZ_JBSXNU010000033.1, forward strand.
CGCGCGCTGCTGATCGCCGGTGAGTCCGGCGCGGGGAAATCGTCACTGGCTCTCGCGCTTATCGACCGCGGCGCAACGCTGATCGGCGACGACGGTCTGATCATCGACGAGGTGGACGGCCATCCGCTGGCCTGCCCGCCCAAGACTACGCGCGGCCTTCTGGAGGTGCGTAATGTGGGCCTCGTCGAACTACCGACCTGCGAGGCTCCGATCTCGTTGGTACTCCAGCTGACCACCCTTGCGCCGCGCTATCCGATGGAACTCGCCAGGACGACGCTGGGCGGTGTCGGTGTACCCGTCCTCCTGTTCCGCCCCGGGGATGCAACGCAGGCGCTGCGCGCGGAATTCGCGCTCGGCAAACACGGTATGGCCGTTCCGCATGGCGAACACGGCGACCGAGAAGGGGCACAGTGACCGAATCGCCATCAATCCAGCGCATCCTGCTGGTCACCGGAATGGCGGGAGCAGGCAAGACCACCGCGCTGCACGCGCTGGAAGATCTCGGCTGGGAAGCGATCGACAATTTCCCGGTTCGCCTGCTCTCCAGTCTCGTCGATGCCGAAACGGAGCAGCAATCCCCCATTGCCATCGGATTCGACTCTCGTACCCGTGGTTTCGTACCGGCGGAAATCATCGACCAATGCCAGGCCCTTGGTGCCCGAAGCGACGTGGAACTCACCACCCTTTTCATCGACTGCTCCGACAAAGAGCTGGAACGTCGTTATAACGAAACCCGCCGTCCGCACCCAATGGCGCGCGAGCGGACCGTGGCGGGAGGCATCAGGGCTGAACGCGAATTGCTGGAGCCGCTGCGCAACTGGGCAGAATTGCTGATCGATACCGGCGATTTTGCTCCCAATCAGTTGCAACAGGTGCTGCGGGAGCGGTTTTCGACGGGTGGAGCCGGGAACATGACGGTGACTGTTTCCAGCTTCGGCTTTGCCCGCGGAATGCCGCCGCTGGCAGACCTGTTGTTCGACATGAGGTTTCTCGACAACCCGCACTGGGTGCCCGAATTGCGAGAGCTTACCGGACTCGATCCTGCCGTCGCCGCTCACATCGAGAAGGATCCCGGTTTCGCCCCCGCCTTTTCACAGATTTCGCAGACCCTGCTCGATCTGCTGCCCCGCTACGCAGCGCAGGATCGCGGCTATCTCAACATTGCCTTCGGGTGTACCGGGGGGAGACACCGTTCGGTTTACAGTGCGGAACGGGCAGCCCAGGTCTTGCGCGGGGCTGGATTTTCGCCCACGGTCATACATCGGAACCTGAGAAACCGGCCCGCCGATCCGCTCGAGCGCAGCTGAGATTCGCAAACCAAGCGATGGTTGATTAAAGAGCCTGAAACCTTCGGAACGCGCAACGGACGCACTTCACGCATGATCGGAATGATCCTCGTCACCCATGGCAGACTGGCCGAACACTTCATCGACGCGATGGAGCATGTCGTCGGCAGCCAGGAAAGTGTGGCCACCATCTGCATCGGCCCCAATGACGATATGGAACAGCGGCGCAAGGATATCGCGGATGCGATCTCCACTGTCGACACGGGCGACGGTGCCATCATCCTCACCGACCTGTTCGGGGGCACGCCCTCGAACCTCGCGATTTCACTACTCGATGCCGGACGGATCGAAGTCATCGCCGGGATCAACCTGCCGATGCTCATCCGCCTGGCCGGAGCGCGCAAGAGCATGAACGTGGTCGATGCCGTCCATGCCGCGCAAACCGCAGGACGCAACTACATAACCGTCGCCAGCGAATTCCTGGGGCAGGACCTCGACAGCGCGCGGAAGGCAAGTTGAGCGAAGCGCGCAAACAGGTCGAAGTTGTAAACCAGCGCGGGCTTCACGCCCGGGCGAGCGCCAAATTCGTGGGCGCGGTTGCCGAACTCCCCAACGGGTGCAGGGTACGGGTGGCCAAAGGCAGCAACGAGGCCGCGGGCGGCTCGATCCTCGGGCTGATGATGCTGGGCGCAGCGAAAGGCGACACGATCGAAATCATCGTCGAGGGCGAAAATGCCGATGCGGTGATGGCCGAACTGTCCGCCATGGTCGAGGGCGGCTTCGGGGAGCCCTGACATGGCTGCACATCGCCGGGTCATCACCGGTTTTTCCAACCCCTCGGTCAAGGCGCTGCGCGCCCTGCGCGAAAAGAAGCACCGCAAGCGTGAGGGCAAGTTTCTCGCCGAAGGGCTGCGACTGCTCACCGATGCGCGCGAATGCGGCCATGTGCCGGAGACACTGGTGCTCGCCGACCGGCGCGATCCGCATCCGCTGCTCACGGCGCTGGAAGCTTCGGTCGAGGCCAGCGGCGGCGAGGTGATCGAGACCTCGCCCGAGATCCTTTCCAAGATCACCGGCAAGGACAATCCGCAGGCTGTCGCAGGAGTATTCGCCGAATTCGATACTTCGCTCGGAAACCTGGACCGTTCGAGTGCCGACATCTGGCTGGTCGCGCAGGCACTGCGGGATCCCGGCAATCTCGGCACCATGCTGCGCACCGGCGATGCCATCGGTGCCGGCGGGCTGATCCTGATCGACGATTGTGCCGACCCCTTCAGTGTCGAGGCGGTGCGCGCCAGCATGGGCGCGGTCTTTACGCAGCGGATCGCCCAGGCGGAGTGGAGCGAATTCGAAGCCTGGTTGCGCGCAGGCGCCGAAGAGAATGGGGGCCAGCTCGTCGCGGCGAGCCTGCGCGATGCACAGCCCTATCGCGGCGCGCCCTATACCGCCCCCTGCTTCGTCATGGTCGGCAATGAAAGCCGCGGCCTGCCCGAAGAATATGAAATGGCATGCGATCTGCGCGTCACCATGCCGATGAAGGGCCGGGCCGACAGCCTGAACGCAGCGGTCGCGGCGGCGGTTCTGGGTTATGAGGTGCTGGCAGCGCTCGACGGGTAGCGGCTGTAACCATCGGTGGACCGCCGACCGGGGTGAAAATAAAAACTTTCCCCTCACCGCCTGAGGCCCTGCAATTCGGGCCAGGAGCCGATCCTTCCGTGCCGCCGCAAAAGCCGGAGAAGCGCGGAATCGTCGGGTTTGCGGCGGATCCCGGCCATCCTCCCGCGGTAGATCACCGGCTGGACGAGCCCGGTTTCCATCCGCCGGAACAGCTCCGCATTCGTAACCTTCCGTCCGTCCGGTTTCGGCTTCGGACAATGACCCGTTCCCGGCGGCGCCAGCACCCGGTCCCAGGCATGTGCGAAGCCCTGCGCCCCGTCACGCTTGCGCAGGCGATAGGCGCTCATGCGCGACATCCCCACGCCGCGCGCTGCAGCAGCTACCGACCCGGTGACATAGAGCCGCGCTAGAAACTCGCATTGCCGCTCAACGCTCCACCCGTCGCTGCGCGTGCGCAGCGGCACGGGGTTGAAGAACGGCGGACGACGACGGCGGCGATGGGCGGGTGGTTTCGGCATCTGCAATGGCGGAGCAGAAACGCGTCGTGTAGGAAAATCGTTTGTCCGGTTTGGGGTGTATTCTGTTGAAAAACTCCTCTTGCGAAGAGGGCGAACCGCTGATTGTGCTTTGCACGCCTTCGGCTCCAGTGATCTTCGTAATCAGGAGATTGGCTGATGATGGGCGAGCGAACGGTGATGCAGGAGGCGCTGTTCTACAGCTTCCGCATCGAGGATCATGTGCCGCAGGATCACCTGCTGCGTTCGGTCGACCGGTTCGTCGATCTGACGGGTATCCGAGAGCACCTGAAGCCGTTCTACAGCGCGACCGGGCGGCCTTCGGTTGATCCCGAGCTAATGATCCGGATGCTCCTAATTGGCTATTGCATGGGCATACGCTCGGAGCGCCGCTTGTGCGAGGAGGTGCACCTCAACCTCGCCTATCGCTGGTTCTGCCGGCTCGATCTCGAGGGGTCGGTGCCCGATCACTCCACCTTCTCCAAGAACCGGCACGGC